>JAQGKC010000174.1 GCA_028290305.1 Bradyrhizobium sp. | reverse complement strand
TACAAATATTTGGGGCGGTTCAAGGCCTGCTCCGGGCGCCGATCGTCTGGCCAGACCAGCAAGGCTGAGCGAGCTGATCCTAGCCGACGTCAACAGCCAGTCTGGAGAAAGGGGTTTCGCGCGGGTGACTACGCAACCACAAGAGACCCAAGATCAAAGCGTGGCTCGCCCGCCGGCCGCATTACCATGTCCACTTCACGCCGACTTCGGCGTCATGGATCAATCAGGTCGAACGCTGGTTCGCTGAACTCACCAGAAAACAAATCCAACGAGGCGTTCACACCTCCGTCAGACAACTCGAAGCCGACATCCGTACCTTCATCGACCTGCACAACAAAAACCCAAAGCCCTTCAAATGGACCAAGTCGGCCGACCAGATTTTGGCTTCAGTCAAACGCTTCTGTCACAAAGCCCAGCAAACTTTATGTGGCGAACTTTAGATTCACGTGACTAGGATGCAAACGCATGATCTGGGCTGTCTGATCATCGGCGGAGGGCCGGCGGGGTTGACGGCGGTCCTATACTTGACCGTTATCGCCGCAACGTCCTCATCTTCGACAGCGGCGAAAGCCGAGTCACCCTCATACCCGAAGTCACAACTATCCGGCTGAGGCTCAAATGGAGGACGCCGTGGACACCGAGAAGACCGAGCAAGAGAAGAAACCAATCATCGACCACATGACTGACTTAGCGGCTGAGGCTGCGGGAACGTTGGCCGCGACGGCTGTGAAAGCGGTAGCCAAGGGAGTAAAGAAGGCAGTTGCTAAGAGCGGGCCTAGCCCGTCGAGGAAAACGGCTAAGACCGTTGCGAAGGCTGCCAAGGCTCCGAAAAAGAGAGCCAAGTTAAAAAGCTGGTGAAAAAGGCCGTCAAGAAAGTGAAGGGTTCGAAAAAGGTCGCGAGGAAAAAGAGGGCCAAGAAATCGGAACGGTAATCATCAGGAGTTATCTTCATGTTAGCACCGCGCCCCTCTATATCGAGACGGTGGCGCCAGGTTGCACTTGTAGGCTCAATCGCTCCGATTTATGCAGAAGCAAAAGATCATGCTCGATCATTTCCCTTCCGGGATCGGCAGTAACCAATCGTGCAAGTGGGGTATTGAGTGGGATCTTTGTGGACTAGGATTATCGTGCTGTTTTTCTTCAGAACGAAACCGACTCTACGACGTTGTCGTCCGTACGATCGCAAGTCCCGCCGCGTGCAACTTTCCGTGCGACATGGCGACCGAAACTACGATCGCAGCATTGCGGGCCTAGGCACCGGCAAAGCGTAGCGTTACTTTCCTTCTGACTTTGATCGGCTTTCTAGCCGCTTGTCCCGACGCTAACGGGATCGCTGCGGCGAGGTAGAAGGTGGCGTCTAACACCGCGGTACTGCACGCGTTCAGCGAGTACTGCAATGCAGTACTGGATCGGGAAAAAATTGACAAAGGCGAATTACATGAAAGTTGCCAGATTCATTCAACCAGTTGAAAAGAAAGGAAAATGCGCTAGTTCTATCGCAGGGATCATTTGGCGGCGCAAAAATCAATGGGACCGACTTGGACTATAAAGATGATTGAAAACAAGATGTTAGCCAGACGCTTTGCCGTGGCGCCCTTGATGGATTGGACCGACTGAGCGGAAAAGCAAAGTACGATCAGCACTTTAAGGGGATGGCGATAAGCTGTGCAGTACCAATTGCTGTACTGCTGCCTTTGACGAGATCTTCGAGCGAACGATTTCGGGTTTTCCCCCTCGTTTGGCGCCTGTCGTGCGCAACAGCGTAGGTCACGTCGCCGGCAATCGTTTCATATTCGATTGGCGATCTGAGCGAGGTCCGAGATCAAAGTCTTCGCAGGTCCTACGGCAAGAGCGGGCAGGGGCTGGTTTGCGGCGTCATGATCGCGACCCGGGCCGCGCACGTGTCACCGCGACATGTAAGTTGAAGCGCGCGGATCGCTGGCCCTCGGCGTCCTGTCTTTGCAGAAACCCCGGCAACGATCATGGCGGGTTCGACGATCGCGCCGCTGTTCGGCGGATGCTCGCGCAGGCCATCGGCTATCCGGCGCACGTGAGGGGACTACTCCGCCTGGATGGTGGCCCACTCGTCTTTTTAAACCGCGGCTGTTAGTGGGTGTAAATGTTCAATCACGCGCTTCTGGACGGCCACCAGATGCAACCGCATCGCCTGTTCGGCTGCGTCGGCGTCGCGCGATGAGATCGCGTTGGCAACAGCGCGATGCTCGGCATCGCGCTGTTGGATCCGTTTAGGGCATACCGGCCGACTGTTGCAAATACGAATTCGCGTGTCGCTCGCGACCTGGCGCAACATCGTATAGAACGATTCAGCCAGTTTATTTCCTGACCCTGCTGCGACCGCCTTGTGAAATTTTAAATCGGCGGCTGCGGAATCGCTGCCTTTAAGAGTCGTCGCTGCGCGCTCGATACGCGCTATTTCCAACGGTGACGCGCGCAATGCCGCGAAGCGCGCGAGACATGGTTCAATCGCGATCCGCATCTCGATGACTTCGAGGGGATTGGTATCTCGGATCAGGCCCTCTCGGTTGCGAATCTCGCCCCCCCTACGCTTGGGTTCGGCGGGGCCGATTTCGCCACTTTCCCGAAGGGCATGCAGAGCGCGGCGCAACTGGTGACGTTTGACGTTCAACCTATTCGCCAGTGCGCGTTCCGACGACAGGCCACTCTCGGTTGCCAAGCCCCTGATCGCGTCGATGAGCGATGCGAATTCAGTTGGGTTGTTGGCGTCAACTAGGTTTTGCATGGTTTTGTCCTGCAGGGGATAAAAATGAGGCAAGACAGCCGAACCTGTGACGAGACGCTCCGGCCGATTGTAGATTTATGCCGTATCAGAGAGATCCTGTTCCTCCTCGAATAGCACAATTTTTTAGCACAACCAATGAAAAATGGTTGGATTGGTTGAATTTGGTGGTCCAATCCCTCTCTTGCCAAGGGTTTATCCTAAGAAACACACTATTACCTAGTGGTCGAAGCCGGTTCCGCTTCGTCTAAGGTCAGTATTTTGCCCGATTCGGCCAGATATAGCGTCAAATGTTGGTCGCGCTGTTACGCCGGGACAGCCGCGGCCGCTTCCACGTGCGACGACATGCTTGTCGAATGCGCTGGAACGAAATAGTGGAGCTTACTCAATGGCTCCACGCGCCACGCGTTGTAATGCCCGAAGATTATGGCCCGGCGAAAACTTCGAATACGCCAGCGTTAGACCGTAAGCCGCAGCAACCAACCAATTCCACCAAAATGTAATGGTTGACAATTTGGTTGGGCTTAGGTTGATTGACCGCGAGCGCATTCACGCAAGATCCGCAACGTTGCGAAAGCGTGGTGACCGTGAAGGGAGAGACGAGATGAGCACTACGCGTACGGCGCCCCGATTTGCGAATCGCGATGCGGCACTGAAGGGTCTCTATGACGACGTCGCAGCCAAAAAGATGTTTCCGTTTTGGGCGACCTCGTCCGATGTCAGTAACGACGAAATCAAGCAATTGATGGCGACCCCCCGCGCGGTACCGTTTCTTTGGCGCTGCAAAGAGGACATCGAGCCGATTCTGGATCGGGCGGTTGAATTGGTGAAAATGGAAGACTCCGAGCGCCGCTCGCTCGTTCTGGTCAATCCGGGTCTCGCACCCAAGCGTGCCACCGTCAGCACAATGTATACCGCCTACCGGCTCAACGACGCCAACGAGATTATGCCGCCGCACAAACACTCACCCAGTGCGGTGCGCTTCGGCTTGAAAGGCGCTGGTAATTTCACAGGCGTCGACGGCGAGAACATCGTGTTCGAGCCCGGTGATATGGTGCTGACTCCGAATGATACTTGGCACAATCACGGCACCGTCGGTGGCGAACGGTCGCTTAATCTGTCAGTGCTTGACCTGCCTCTGGTCGAGACACTTAACGCAATCCATTTCGACCATAACTACGCCGAAGAAGAAAACGGGACGATGGTTCGAAAGAAGCAACAATCCGAACGGTTCCCGTCGGACTATTCACAGCGCATTTATGGCTACGGCGGTTTGATGCCGCGTTTCACCAGTAAGGAAAAGCGCGGGGCCGGCTTCTCGTCGCCGATGTTCGTCTATCGCTGGGATATGATGCGCGAGCTGCTCGAGCGCCACAAAGACTGGGATGGCGATCCCTACGATGCGCTTACCGTGGAATATATCGACCCGACGACCGGGGGGCCGGTGTTCAAGACCATTACTTTTTTTGTGCAAATGCTCAGGCCTGGCGAGCGGACGCTACCGCAACGCCAGACCGCTAGCCTTCTAGTGGCGCCGTTTGAGGGATCGGGACATTCCATCGTCGGGGATCAACGCTTCGATTGGACGCGGTTTGACACGCTTGCTATTCCGGGCGGCCAATGGTTCGAGCATGTCAATGGATCGGATCGTGAGCCGGTGTTCCTGTTCACGGCGAGTGACGAGCCGACGCTGAAGAAGCTCGATCTCTACAAGAAATGGGGTCGCATGAAGAACGATGAAATCGTGCGGTTGGCATGAGTGGTGTGTTTCGAGCACATACAGAAACGCATCGCATTTATGGCTTCTAGGTCGCATTTATTGCTTCTTATGAGCCGTGGGTACGTTTGGTAGCTTCGCTTTTCTGCCCCCGACAGCATACGTCAGCCGTTGCTTTCTCATGCGCTTCGCGCGGCTGACAGCGTCGTGCTCGAAGGGGAGAACAAGAACACCAATTACTGCATCGCAGGCCGTAACAATATCAACGTCTGGTAACGCCGGCAGCGTCGAACTGTAACGTCACGCGGATTTATTGAGAGAAGAGCTGTGCCAAGTCAGTCCAATACCAGACTAGTGTCCCACATCGATTGTCCGGGCGGCGGGCAGGTCTGGGTCGAGGGAACGACGCTCTATGTCGGCCATATGCGGCCGACCAGCGGCACGACTATCATCGATGTCGCCGATCCGCACCACCCAAAGACCATCGCCAGGATCGACGTGCGCGAAGGCTGGCATTCGCACAAAGTGCGAGTGTCCGGCGATATCATGATCGTCAATCAGGAGAAATTCGGGAAATCGGGCCGGTCCGATGTCGGCGGCGGCATCGATATCTACGACGTCTCTAATCCTGCAACCCCGAAACTAATCACCGAATGGCGAACCGTCGGTGGCGGCGTTCACAGGTTCGATTTCGACGGCCGCTATGCTTACATCTCGCCGACCGCGGAAGGCTATATCGGTAACATTGTCATGATTCTCGACCTCGTCGATCCGGCAAAGCCCGTCGAAGTTGGTCGTTGGTGGATCCCCGGTCAGTGGGAAGCCGGCGGCGAGGAATATCCGTGGACCAATTGGACTTCGCCGCGCTGCCATCATCCCTTGCGCAACGGCGACCGGCTCTATGTAAGCTATTGGCACCACGGCTTCTACATTCTCGATATCGCAGACATCACGAAGCCGAAGCTGATCTCGCACTTGAATACTAGTCCGGTTTTTCCGCATCCGACCCATACCTGCCTGATAATGCCCGAGCCGCTCAAGGGCCGGAAGGTCATGATCGTAGCGGACGAGGACGTCGCCAAACTGTGGCCTGCGGCGCCGGCCTTCGCCTGGACGTACGATATCACGCAAGAGCAGGTACCGGTGCCGATCTCAACTTTCCAAGTGCCGGACCTCGACAAAGATGGCAGCCCGCAGCCGCCAATGACCGGGTGTCATCAGCCGTCGGAGCGCTTCGCCGGAACCATCATTCCGTTCGCCTGGTTTGCGCAGGGATTGCGACTCGTCGATTACGCCGATCCGTTCGCACCGAAAGAAGTAGGCCACTACGTGCCAGCGGCAGCGCCGGGCGCCGATAGGGCGTCGTCGAACGATGTGACCATCGACAGCCGCGGGCTCATCTATCTCGTCGATCGCGTCAATGGCGTCGACGTGATCGAAGCGACGGCCATTGGATAAGCAGAGAGAGCAGGACGATGAGCGATAACGAGCGCAAGGACGTCTACGCGATCGGCAAGAAGAATCCAAACTTGCCGTTCCACCCGGCGGTGCGGGCGGGCGATTTCATTTTCGTGTCTGGCCAGGTCGCCAAGGATGCCAACGGCAACATGCTGTCAGGTACCATCGAAGAAGAGACCGCCGGCACCATCGAATCCATCAAGCGCATCCTGGCGGAAGAGGGTGCGACGCTCGCCGACGTGGTGCGGGTAACGTCCTATCTCGATGATGCCCGCGACTTTGGCCGCTACAACAGAATATTTTCCGAGCATTTCAAGGACGCGGTATTGGCGCGAACCACCATCGAGGCGCGCGCCGTGATCAATACAAAAATCGAAATGGACGCGATAGCGTACAAGCCAAAATCAAGGTGAAGATCACGGACGCCGCAGCCACGAAAACTGTCGCAATGAAAAAGCCCGAGGGCGCGGCGCATATTTCTGTGCATGGGGTGGCCGTAGATTTTTTCACGGTCGAGGGCCAGCGGCAGCGCGTTCTGAACGACATCGATCTAGTGGTGCGGAAAAGCAGCCTCGTCTCGCTGATTGGTCCCTCGGGATGCGGAAAAAGCACCTTATTGAAGGTGATCGCCGGGCTCATTGCGCCTTCGGAAGGCACGATTAGCGTCGCCGGGATCGCACCCCAAGAAGCCGCGAAGGCACGGCTGATCGGGCTGGTATTCCAGGACGCGACCTTGTTGCCTTGGAAGAATGCCATTGAGAACGCCGCCTTTCTGCTGATGACAGCTGAGGAGGCCCTCCAGCGCGGTGAGGCTATGGACCGGGCCGCCTCGATGCTGCGGACGGTCGGTCTGAATGGCGCTGAGAAGAAAATGCCCTCGCAGCTTTCCGGCGGCATGCGCCAACGCGTCGCGATCGCGCGCGCACTCGCGTTGGATCCGGAAGTACTGCTGATGGACGAGCCGTTCGGCGCGCTCGACGCCATCACGCGCGAGGAAATGAGCGAGTGCCTGCTCGACATCTGGGAGCGCACGCAAAAGACCGTGGTGCTCGTTACCCACTCGATCGACGAGGCGGTATTTCTGTCCCGCGAAGTGCACGTCATGGGTACCGGCCCGGCGCACATTATCGAAACGCTGCCGATCACGGTGCCGCATCCGCGCAACAAAGAAAGCTACTCGGATCCCGCATTTACCGCGGCCGAGAATCGGCTGCGCAGCCTGCTGATCGAGAGCCACAGAAAGGGCCGCAAATGAGCGACGCGAATCCCGACAGCTCCACCGCCCGTGCTCTCCTTAGCGGCCTTTGCCGTGGTGCGAGCAGCATTATGCCGACGCTGGCGCTGTCGGCGGCAGTCATCGTGGTATGGGAAGCGGTCATCCGCCTGTTTCACGTGCGGACCTTCGTATTGCCGGCGCCCACCGCCATAATCGCCTCGCTCGCCGCTAACCGTGGCGTGCTCGTTGTGGCATCGCAAGCCACCGCGCTCGAAGTACTGTTCGGTTTCGTGCTCTCTGCGGTTGTCGGTGTCCTGGTTGCGCTCGTGATCGTTCGCTTTGAGCGCTTCGGTCGCGCGCTGTATCCCATCATTGTACTGTTCCAGAACGTCCCTAAAGTCGCGCTTGCGCCGATCTTCATCCTTTGGTTCGGCTACGGCCTCGCCCCCAAGATCCTGCTCATTGTCGTCATCGCCTTCTTCCCCGTCGCCATCGACATGCTGGCAGGGCTGCAGTCCGTCGAGCCGTCCTTTGTGGCGCTGATGCGCTCGGTCGGCGCGAGCAAGAGCAAGATTATGCTGCGCGTGCGCATTCCGCATTCGTTGCCGCATTTGATGGCAGGTCTCAAGGTGGCCATCACCTTCAGCGTCATCGGCGCCATTGTCGGGGAGTTCGCCGGCGCCAATCAAGGGCTTGGCTACGTAATCCAGTTCGCCTCGACACAACTCGATACACCTTTGATCTTCGCCGCCCTGATCGCCATTTCGGTCCTTGGACTTGCCTTCTATTACATCGTCGAATTCGCTGAACGGATTCTGGTGCCTTGGGCGCCGAAATTCGATCCGATCCACTCAGCCGGTTAATGCCATCCAAAGCAGCAGATATCCCCAGATGAAATTCGCCTCATTCGCGGCTGCGGTCGCGATTTCGTTCGGTTCGGCGGCGTTCGCCGCGGACAAGGTTTCCGTGCAACTCGACTATGTCGTGCGCGGCAACCACGCTATGTTCTTCGTCGCTAGGAAGAAAGGTTACTTCGAAAAGCAGGGCATCGATATCACCGCGATCCAGCGCGGCACCGGTTCGCCCAGTGCCATGCGTCTCGTCGGCAATGGCAATGCGGAATTCGGCTTCGGCGATCTGCCCACGCTAGCCGTTGCGCGCTCGCAAGACGTGCCAGTGGTCGCGCTTGCCGCGGTGAACCAGCACAGTCCGCTCGGTATCCTAGCAATCTCGAGCAAGCATAAGCTCACCAAGCCTGAGGACCTCAAGGGTCTGAACATCGGCGTGCAACCGTCCGGCTCGACTTATGTCTTCCTGAAGGCGTTTTTGACGGTCAACCAGATGACCATGGCTGACATCAAGCAGAGCACGGTCAATCCGCCCTACGAGAATTATCTGCTGCTGGGACGCATCGATGCCGTTCCTGGCTATGTCGATGCCGAAGTGCCGGAACTCGAGGCCAAGGCCGGGGGGGCTGGCTCGTTGTCGATCATGCAGGGCTCTAATTTCGGCTACACGGTCTACGGATCGGGTCTGTTCACCTCGGAGAAGATGATTGCCGAGAAGAGTGACGTGGTGCAGCGCTTCGTCAACGCCTACCTCCAGGCCTTCGCCGATGTCATCGAGAGCCCGGAAGAGGCCGCTGATATCGTCGTCGAGGCCAATCCGGAATATGCGTCGAAGAAGGACGTGCTGGTGAAGCAGATCGAAGCCGACATTAAAGCCACCTTCTTCAGCGCCGACACCAAGGCCAACGGGATTGGTTGGATGACAAAGGCAGGCTGGACGAGCACGGAGAAGATCCTGGTCGAGCAGGGCGCCATGAAGCAGACGATCAATGTCGACGCCGCCTTCACCGATAAATACCTGAATGCCGCCCGTGCGCTGAAACGCTGAGCGTCAACCTGCCGGGAGACTATAACAATGCACCAGGTACTGGGCCGCGCGAGTTCGGGCAACGTCCGAAAGGTGCTCTTCATGCTCGAAGAACTCGCCGTGAAATATAGCCGCGAGGACTATGGCCCTCAGTTCGACAACACGTCCACCGACGCCTACGCAAGCTCGATCCGACCATGAAAGCGCCGACGATCATCGCCGGCGATACGACGGCGTGGGAATCCAACAGCGTTCTGCGCGATCTGGCGGCAACGCACAATCCGGCGTTGGCGGGCGCGACACTCGCAACACCAGCCGCACCAATCCTGGTGGAAACGTACCAATCAGCAAGGACGATTGACGCCGTCGGCATAAAATGGTTACGATTTCGCGAGAGATCGCTGATCGCATCTTCGAACCATTTTGATAATTGGTTCGTACAGATCGATGTCACCAAGCAGGAAGGTGCAGGAATGAGCGTCCAAGGGAGGCAGGCGGAAGGTCACGATCTCCGGGTCGCACTGGGTCAGCTTCATGCGGGCGTCGTCCGCAACAAATATTGCCGGACGGACCACTGACCTAATCCACATCCCTCAATGCCGGAACCTGGCCGACGCATCCTTGAGAAGCTAATGGAGATTAAATATGGCAGGGCTAAGCGACGAGGAGTTCTTCAAGAGCCGCGGTTTCGGACTAAGAATGGGATTTGGCTGTCGTCCGGCGTTGCTGGTGATCGATCTGATCAAGGCGTTCACCGACGCCGAACGTCCGCTGGGCGCAAATCTGGATTCCCAGATCGCGGTGACGCAAAAGCTGCTTGACGTTGCTCACGAATACCAAGTGCCCGTATTTTTCTCGACACTGCGTTACGACGACTCGGACTTGCGTGACGCCGGTCTCTGGGCCCTCAAGCAAAAGGGTGTCGCCGATCTTGCGAAGGATACCAACGGGCATGAAATCGATGAACGCCTCGACAAAAGAAAGTCCGATAGCGTGCTGCTGAAGAAATACGCTTCGTGTTTCTTCGGCACTGATCTGATTCCACGGCTGACGAGCAGAGGTGTCGATACCTTGATCATGACCGGATGCACCACAAGTGGCTGCGTGCGGGCAACCGCAGTCGATTCCTTGCAAAATGGTTTCCGGCCGATCGTGGTTCGAGAGGGAGTGGGCGACCGATCGGCGGCTGCGCACGAACAAAGCCTGTTTGATCTCGATGCGAAATACGCCGACGTCGTCTCTCTGGAGGAGACCCTGCGCTATTTGAGCGCCGTCGGCCGAAATGCCAGATGAGTATTATTCGTTGGAGGAAAATCCGTGACCGAATCTTCGACCGCGCCCACCTCTCACAATCGCTTCAAGTTTTCTCCGATCGTCGATCGGAAGCCATTGCGCTGGCCCAATGGAGCCCGTGTCGCTGTTTGGGTGATTCCGAACATCGAGCATTTCCTGTTTGATCGCCCATCGACCTCGCTTGTATCGGTCACGGCATCACTCGTTCCGGACGTCCTTAACTACTCCTGGCGCGACTACGGTAACCGGGTTGGAATCTGGCGTATGATCGAGGTGATGGAGCGCTATGGCGTGAAAGGAACCGTCGCGTTGAACGCCGATGTTTGCGGCGAATACCCGCAGATCATCGAAGCCGGCAAGAAGCTGGGCTGGGAGTGGATGGGCCATGGCAAGAATAACTCGACGCTGATGGCTGGCCTGCCCGAAGCCGAAGAACGGCGAACCATTCAGGAAATTTACGATGTCATTTCGGAAAGCACCGGCAAGAAGCCCCGCGGATGGCTTGGGCCGGCACTGAGTGAAACGCACAACACGCTCGATCTATTGGCCGAGACCGGCTTCGACTATGTCGCCGACTGGGTGAATGACGACCAGCCCTATTCCATGCGGGTCAAAAGCGGCCGGATGACCTCCATTCCCTACTCGGTGGAGATCAACGACATCCCGGCCGTCTTGGAACTGAAGTTGAGCCCGGCGGCCTTCGGACAGATGATAAAAGATCAATTCGATGTGCTGTACGAAGACGGTGCTGCGAGCGGCAGGGTTATGTCCATCTGCCTGCATCCTTTCATTATAGGGCACCCGTTTCGAAGCAAATATTTTGCCGAGGCGCTGAAACACATCACGTCGCGCGAGGAGGTTTGGCTGGCTACTGGTTCGGAGATCATCGATGCCTATCGCGAGCAGACGAAATGATGAGTTCATTGTGGGTTAAAGGCATAAAAATCCAGATCGGCATTTCAGGGCAGGGGTTCCATGGCGAAGCGTGACACCAAGACAGGCGGCAAGCTCGATGGCCGGGTGGCGATCGTCACCGGAGGGGCGAGGGGCATCGGCTTCGCCATCGCCGATTTGTTTTGTCGGGAAGGAGCAGCTGTTACCATCGTCGACCAACAGAGCAAGGAAGCAAAGTCGGCGGCCGCGAAACTCGCCGGGAAATATGGCGTCAATACTTTCGGCGTGGGTTGCGATGTCTCCAGCGAAAAGGAGGTAGAGAAGGCCTTCGCCCAGGCGGCAGAGTCGCTCGGCCCCGCCGCGATCTTGGTTAACAACGCCGGCATCAACACCCAATCGCCAGTGGTCGACATGTCGGTTGCGCAGTGGGACGAGATGATGCGCGTAAATCTGCGCGGCGTGTTCTTGTGCTGTCGGCAGTTGCTGCCCGGCATGATCGGGCGCCGATACGGTCGTATCGTCAACATCAGCTCGCAGCTCGCCCACAAGGGGGCGCCGACGATGGCCCACTACGCCGCGTCGAAAGCCGGCGTACTGGCCTTCACCCGCTCGCTGGCCCACGAAGTGGCGCGCGACAACATCACCGTCAACGCGATCTGCCCGGGGCCGGTGGATACCGTGCCGTGGCGACTGGTCCCGCTCAAATGGCGCCGTCGCAAACTCGCCGAGTTGCCGCTGGGGCGCGTAGGACGGGTGGAGGAGATCGCCCCGACGGCCCTGTTGCTCGCCTCGGACGAAGGTTCATTCTATATCGGCGCCAGCCTCAACCCAAATGGCGGCGACGTGATGATGTGAGCGGCGCATTCGGATGGAAATCGGCGATGTCGGAACGGAGCAGACGATCATCTGGTGCCGCGCCTGCCTTGTTTAGTCGCCGAGCCGTACCGGCTGGCAGACGACACGACCACCCGCTGCCGGCGCGGTGCAACTGGCATCGATCCGGCCCGGTCGCCGGCTGCGGGCAGGGGCGAAATCGACCTGCTCGTAACTCTCCATCCATTGTCCATCGAGGCCGCAAGAAATGTTCTCGATCATCATGTGCCGCCGGCCATCATCGCGCGTGATGTACAGGGCTCCATCCTTCGCCTGCGAAACGTCGATATCGACCGAGGCGCCCGGCGCGATGAGACCGAGATCGCGCTCCACCCAATGGCCGAATATCAGCCGGCAATGCAGTGGCTGGCCGCCAGTAATGGCAAGGTCGATGCGGAGCGTCCGATCCGAATCCACCTGCGGTGATGCGATCTGCTCGGCTTGGCCTGTGCCCCAACAAAAGATGGCCACGGCCAGCGGCAAGAGCATTCGGCGGAGTCCGCCGGCTTTCGTCATTGAGGGTTGCATCTTTGTGTCGACAACTCGTTGATTGGAGGATTCCATGGCGACGCGAAAGTTGAATTTTGTCAAGGAAATCATTTTCGCCGAAGCAGGCAGGGCGGCACGGAGGCCGGTGAGCCGCGTTGCCGCTATTGCCGTCATCGACAATCCCTTCGGCGGTCGCATCGAGCGGGATCTTTCCACTTTTCGATACAGGCCCGAAGCTCAGCGAATATGGCCGTGATCGAAGCGAATAAATGCAAACGCCGGCGAAATCAGCGATGCGGCAATAACTGAGAAAGGAAAGTGAAATGCGCAGATTCGAGGGACGCGTCGCGCTGGTCAGCGGCTGCGCGCAGGGCTTGGGCAAGGCAGTCGCCGAGCGCCTCGGCTCGGAGGGGGCGACAGTGGTCGCCGTCGACATCAACGGCGAGGGCGCCGCCGTAACGGCCAAGGCGATCGGCGGCAATTCGTTCTCCCAGGCCGCTGATATCGGCGATCCGGATTCGGTCGCCGAGCTGTTCGCTGCCGTGGCAAGCAAGGCTGGCAAGCTCGACGTTCTGGTGAACGTTGCTGCTCTCCAAGTATACGTGAAATGGGACGAACTCACATTCGAAGAATGGCGGCGGATGCAGCGGGTCAACCTCGACGGCGTATTTCTCATGTGCCGGGCGGGCTCCGACCTCATGCGCAAAGCCGGATACGGCCGCATCGTCAATTTCTGCTCGAACTCGATCCTCGCCGGCACGCCCAACATGGCTCACTACGTCGCATCGAAAGGCGGCGTATTTGCCTTCACCCGGGCACTGGCGACGGAACTCGGCGTCTACAAGATCACTGTGAACTCAATATGCCCCGGCTTGACGGACACGGAGGGCGTGCAGAACACGTCTCACAAGGACTCCTTCGAATTCGTCGATATGCTGCAGGCGATCAAGGGGCGGGGTAAGCCCGCCGACATCGTCCCGGCCGTCGCTTTCCTCGCCTCGGAGGAGGCCCACTGGATCACCGGCCAAGCCCTCAATGTCGACGCCGGTATGGTGCGTTGGTAGGCGAGGCGCGAATGATCCCTTGTTCGATTCCGCGTCAGAAATAGCAATTCAACGATTTCTGATTCTCATCCCCGGTCGCCGCGCACATAGGGCAGGCCGAGGGCGGGCGGCAGCACGCTGTGGCGGGCGAAAATTATCAGAACCAGCATCACCATCGCGAAGGGCAGCATCTGCACCACGTCGGTTGGGATATTGACTCCCGCCACCTGCAAAGCAGTAGTCATCGCGAGGCTAACTCCGAAGAGAGCTGCGCCGAGCAGAACCCAAATCGGCCGGCCGCGGGCCAGCATGGCGAGCACGATGCCGATGAAGCCGGCACCCCCGGTCATAAAGGGCACGAACAGTCCAGCGCCGACATTGGCCATGTAGGCGCCACCGAGGCCAGCCAGAAAGCCTGTCGAAAGCACGGCAAGCGAGCGAGTCCGGATCACGTCAACGCCAACCGCATCCAGGGCTGCGGGCTTGTTGCCGGCGGCCTCGAGGTTCAAGCCGAGATAGGTGCGGCGGAATAGCCAAGACAACACCGGCACCAGGACAACGCCCAGGTACACGATGACATTGTGCCTGAAGAGGCCCTCACCGAGCACCGGAATCTGGCTGAGCAGCGGAAGTCCAATAACCGGAGCGGCCGAGAGGCGTGGATAGGTGCGGCTGAACTGAAAGAACTGCAACAGCGCTGTCAGACCCTCGACGCCGATGGTGAGGCCAATGCCGATGACAATCTGGCTCAGTCCATTGCGGATGCAGAGCAGCACGACGAAGGCCGCCACCACCATGCCGCCCAGCCCTCCGGCGATGAAGCCGAGTTCGAAAGAACCTGAATAATAGGCCGCGACGAAGCCCGCGTAAGCGCCAAAAAGCATCATACCTTCGATGCCGATGTTGAGCACTCCGGCCTTCTCCGAGATCTGCTCGCCGAGTCCGGCCAGCAATAGGGGCACGCCGGCGGTCACCGCTCCGAAAAGCAGCGAGATCAGGAAGGATTCATTGAGCAAGGCCTGCATGATCAGGGTGTCCGGCGTTTTCGGCGCTGTTGATCGAGATATTCGACCACCGCCAGAAAGATTAGGGTAAGTGCGACTAGCACCAGCACGAAATGCTGCGGAACGCCGACACGCCGCGCCGCGCTGTCGCCCCCGATCATCAATGCGGAGAAAAATAATGTGAAGCCGATCACGGCAAAACCATTGAAGCGTGCGAGAAAGACGATTGGCACCACGAGCAGTCCGAATGCAGGGTTCCATTCGGCACGCACCAAACCCCAGACGCCCAGGATCTCGACCGAGCCGGCAAGCCCGATCAGGCCGGCGCTGAGCGCGAAGGTGACGATGGTGAGCCAGGCCACATTGAGCCCGGCATGAACCGCTGCTGCGGGATTGGCTCCAACGATCTGGAGTTTGAGGCCGAAGGCGGTGCGGGTCATCATCAGATGCACAAGAATCACGACGACGATGGCGATGAGGACTCCACTGTGGATGGTCGTATCGAACAGTCTCGGCAGGCGGTCTTCCACCGGCAGGTTACGGGTCTGGGGTACAGGGGTCGTTGGATCGCGGAAGAACAACTTTACCAATACGTTGGCCAAGCTGGTACCAAGAAAACTCATCATCAGGGTGGTGATGATTTCGTTGATGCCATAGCGTGCCTTCAAGATCGCGGGCGCAATTGACCAGACCGCGGCAACTAGCGCGGACGCGATCATGCAGATGACGAGGGCAATGCCACTGGGTAAGACGGTGATCAATTCTGGGCCGAGCGCTGCAGAGATGACCGCAGCCAGAAGGAATTGGCCGTCTGCGCCAAGATTCCAGATGCCCGCCCTGAAAGCTATGATGAGCCCGGAGGCTATCAGAAGGAGCGGCGCCATGCGAGTTAACGTCTCCTGGAGGCCACTCCAGCGCAGCAGGCCGCGCTCCAACACATAGCCGTAATAGGTCAGTGGGTCCTTGCCCAGCACGAGCAGGATGATCCCGCCGATGACAAGCGCCAGAAATACGGGAATCAGCACTCGAAGCACCGCCGTCTGCAGCTCACCCAGTTGCTCGCGCTCAGCTGACTTCATCGGCACAACTTCGATATCGATATCGGCATCGGCGCTCATGCTGCTTCGGCTCCTGTCATCAGCAGTCCGACCTTTCGTTCCACATCCAGCCCATTCTCTACGGTGCCGGTGAGCCGACCCTGAAACATAACCCCGATCCGGTCGCTAATCTGCAGCAGTTCGTCAAGGTCGGTGGAGACGACGATGACCGCAAGCCCAAGCTTGGCGCTGGCGATGATCCGATCGTGGGCGAGACGCGTATTCTGCAGATCGAGGCCGTAGGTCGGTTTGTTGAAGATCACTACACTTGCTTCAGTGTTGAGTTCGCGGGCCAGCAACACCTTCTGGATGTTGCCGCCCGAAAGCCGGGCAACGGGAGTCTTCTCGGACGGTGTACGAATGTCGTGGCGCCGGATCTGCTCGCGGGCATGGCTGTGGATCAAATTCCAATCACTGACTCCACGCCGCCAATAGGGTTGGTTTCCGATCTCCTTCAACACCAAATTGGTTGCCACGGAAAAACTCCCGACGGTGCCTTCGCCCAAACGTTCGTCGGTTACGTAGCGAACACCCAGGCGCCGACGAGCCGGAACGCCTTCGGTCGTGATGTCGGCGTCGCCAAGTGCGATGCGCCCATGGGTGACGTGGCGCTGACCCGCCAGGACTTCGGCCAAGTGCTTCTGGCCATTTCCGTCGACGCCGGCAATGCCCAGCACTTCTCCCGGCCAAAGCTCGAAGCTGACCTCGCGCAGGGGGCATTCCCCAAGATTGGCCTCTGTTTGCAAACCTGTAACGATCAGCCGCGGCGACCCATGGCGGTCGATCTTGCGATGACGATGGGTCTGACGCTCATGCCCGACCAGTGTCTCTGCGTCGCGGGTATGCTCCGCGCTCGTGCCGAACATCATGCGTATGACGGTATCGGTCATGTCCGCCTCGCTCATTTGCTTCAGACGCTGGGGCGGGATGTCGCCGACCAGGCGGCCCAGGCGCAAAACCGAAATGCGGTCGCCGAGCTCGTAGGCCTCTTTCAGCTTGTGAGTGACCAGGATCAACGCGACGCCTTTCTCGCGCAACCGACCCATCACCTGGCCGAGGTCGTGTACTCCCTGGGGCGTCAGCATCGAGGTCGGCTCGTCCAGGATCAGCACTTTCTCGTCACGCCAGAGCGCCCGCATGATCTCGATTTGCTGCTGCTCTCCCAGGGACAAGCGGCCAACCAGCGCGTCCGGATCAATCTCGACGCCCAGGAGAGTGGAAAGCTCACGCAGCCTTTTCAGAGCCGAGGCCTTACTCAGGCGCTGCCACCAAGGCCCGCCAAGCATCAGATTCTCGATGACCGTCAGGCTCGGCACCAAAAGCACATGTTGAAAGACGGTGCCGATTCCGAGATCGAGGCTCTCGCGTGGTGAGCCGATGACCACCGACCGGCCAGCAATCAGGATATCGCCCTCGTCGGGTTGCTGCATGCCGGCAAGAATGCCGATCAGAGTCGACTTGCCGGCACCGTTCTCGCCCAGCAGCACATGAATCTCGCCGGCGCGGAACTCCAGCGAGATGCCCTCGTTGGCGATCACTCCCGGAAACCGCTTGGTGATGTTGCGAATGGCGGCGATCGGCGCTGACGCCGTTTGCGGGTTCGCTGTTGTATCTCGATCGGTCATCGCGTTTCGATCTCGAGCCGCACAGCGGGTGTTACCCCGGCGCGGCCCGAGCATCTCCTTTGAGTCTTGCTATCGCTTACTTCTTCGGCGCGTCGGCGACCGAGGTCATCAAGGCGCGAACCTTCGGCGCGTCCCAAACCGGTTCGATCTTCAGGCTTCCATCAACGATCTGTTTCCGCACGGCGGTGAGTGCAGTCCAGACGTCATCCGAAATGTACTTCGTGTGCAGCAATTGAACCGAGTCGTCGGCCAGTTTGATCGAGTAGCCATGGGTGCCAAATTTGTCAGTTTTCAGGTCCTCAACCATCGCCGCATAGACGGGTACAAGGTTCCAAACGACGGAGGACAACAAATTGCCTTTGTCGATCGACGTCTTGTCTCCGACATTGTCGATGAACCAAACCTTACCGCCATTCGCTGGCTTGGCGGTTTCGGCCGCTTGCAGCATGCCGAAGCTGGCACCATCGCCTTGGCCGAAGATCACGTCGGCGCCCGCTCCAATCACCGATTCGGTGACACGGCGTCCGCCAGCGGCGTCGGCGTAGGCGGCCGGGCCGATGACCGCGTAGAGGATTTTCACATTCGGATCGGTGGCCTTTGCGCCCTGGGCAAAGGCGGCCGACTGGGAGTTAAAGGCCGGAGGTTCCGCCGAAACGACGACGCCGAGGGTTTTGGTCTTGCTGGTCTTTACCGCCAGAATGCCGGCCAGATAAGCACCCTGATATGCACCCACCGTATAATCGGCAACGGCACCCGGCTTGCCGGCATCTGGACGATCGGTGATGGCGACCGCTACGTGCTTCTCGGCACCGACCTCCGGCACCGCTGTATTGTACCCGCTGGCATGAGCGATGATCAGGCTGGCGCCGTCGTCGGCTAGCTCACGCGCCTGAGCATGCACGTCACCATAACCGAGCCCCGGTGCTGGCATGAACTTCAGACTGTATTTTTTTGCCACGGCTTCGGCGGCGTCAAACCCCTGCTGGTTCCAGCCGAAATCCGTTGGGTTCTCGGGGATCATGATTGCGATGCTCTTGACTTCGCCTGCCGTGGCGGCGCCCGGCAAGGTCACTGCGCCGAAGCTGATGCACCCCAGGGCGGCGGTTGCCAAAAGAGCCGTCAGTCCAGTCGTCCGTCGTGAAAACTTCCGCATCATGTTATCTCCTCGTTTGTTGAATATTGGCGCTACATCTGTTTCGGTTTTCGTCGTTCAACCGCTATCTGCGCCTCGTGGCCCCGATAGCGCTGTCTGTGAACAATCTGGCCAATTCCATCGCTCGGTCCTGCCAGATTTGTTTCGTAGTTTCTTTCCCCCTTGCTCCCATCGGCTTAGGCCGCCTCAGCCGTCGCCTTCTTAAAGGCCGGCCGCGCGGAGATCTTGTCCCGCCACACCCGGACACTGTTCAGCTCTGGCAGTTCGATCGGGAATTCCAAACAGCGAACGACGATCGGGCCGAGACATATGTCGGCGAGCGAAAAGTGGTCGCCAGCGAGCCAGGGTCGGCTGGCCGTGCCCTTCTCCAGGATATCGAGCTGCGCCCCCAGCTCCTTGCTGTCGGAAGCCCAGCTTACGGCGCGCTCCGCGGCCGGCTTCTTGGCTTCCTTGAAGACGCTGAGATAGGGGCCGTTGAGCGCAGCGAGCTGCCAGTCCATCCAACGCTCGACATGGCTGCGGGCCACCGGATCTGGCGGAAGGAACTTGGCACCGTCGCTGAACTTGCCGGCGATATAGCGCAGGATCGTATTCGATTCCCACACCACCACGTCGTCATCCACTAGGGTGGGGACTTTGCCGTTCGGGTTCAGGGCCAGATAGTCGGCACCCAGCGTATTGTTGAACTGGCGGCCATAGTCCTCGCGTCGATAGGGCGTGCCCAATTCCTCGAGCAGCCAGATTACCTTCTGCACATTGCCTGACGTACTGCGACCCTTAATTCTCAGCATGCTCATCTTCTCTTCATTTTGTTGAGGCCAAGCCACCACGCGGAGGCTTCGGTACACGGCGATTAAGACCAGGGTTCACGACGCGGAACGCTTCGGTTTATAGGCGACCGCGTCCCTTTCGATTTTGCTTTCGATCACCGCTTCTCTTCTTTGATATTGCCCACGCAAATATTGCCGAGCTCGTCTTTGGCCAGCTCCTCGGATGGAACGGCAGATTCGGATTCTTCTTGCCGATCGGATGGATGTCTTTGCTCGCGCGCCTCGATTTGATCCTTGTACGTCGAGACGAAGGGGGCGGCCTTGCGGCCCTTCATCACCCGGCGGTCCTCGTCATGGTTCGCGCTCTGATCGACGACCCAATAGGACGCCCTGTTGTTGCGGACGGGATCCGAATGAAGCTGATCCAGTCCGACCTGGAGATTGTGGCCTTCGGCCTGCCTACCTTGGACGCCCATTACCTCCCCTTCCTGCTTGGCTATAACAAGCAGGGATGAACCAATTTTACAATGGTTCGCCGGCCGGATCGCTAATCGTAACCATTTTATTTCGACGACGTCAATCGTCCCCGTAATTGGTTCTATTATCGCACCAATGGTCCGGTATTGGTGATGCCCGCGGTTGTTGGAGACTCCCTTTCATGCTATTTTCACTCAGGGAGAGTAGGGGTTGCGATCGGTGGCGAGATAGGCCTAAACCTTGGTTCGCTGCGGCCTTTCAGCAGCATTCCATCGACGTAGCGGCCCTTGGCTCTCGGTCCACAACGTGAGGTGCTTTCGGTATGGAGCAATCCACCCAAACGTTGACTCGCTTGCGGCAAATGATCGACAGGCGGGACTTCAATGACGGCAAGCCAATGCCGCCAGAGCGCGAACTAGCGACCGAGATGGGCGTTGGGCGCAGATCGGTGCGCCGGGCACTCGATATCCTGGAACAGGAGGGCCGTATATTGCGCCATCAGGGGCGCGGCACCTTCGTCAATCACGGGCTGAATGGCGATTCGGGAGCTACCGAAGGTCTTACTTCGCTGCTGGCGCAGGCAGCGATCCCGGCGGCGATCAGCCCGGGTTTTGGTAGTATTCTCGATCATACCAATCCGCTCGAAGTCATCGAAGTTCGCTTGGCAATCGAGCCCGTCATGGCCCGACTGGCCGCTTTCCGGGCTTCCCAGGCGGAAATCAAATCGCTGCAGACGCTGGCTGCCAAGACTCGCACGGCTGGCGATGCTACGACCTACGAACAAGCCGATGCGCGGTTTCATCGCGCTATCGCCAAGGCCGCGCGCAACGCGCTGTCCCTGGCGTTTTTCGAGGTTTTGCACGCGAGCCAGCGCGATGTCGCCTGGCGACGGCTGGGTGAGAACGCCCGTTGCTTCAAACGCCAGTCGGTCTATGCGGGCTTCCACGAGGAGATCTCTGCCGCCATCGCCGAACGCAATGGCGATCGTGCGCAGGAACTGATGCAACGGCATCTTGGCGACGTCCAGCGCCACATCTATGAGCACGCATTCCCCAGCGTCGGCACGGCCGGTAGCCCCGACAAGACCTGAGCCAACCTGCCCCAGTGCGTCGCGGCGCCGGCCGTTGCCAGATCACCAACCTAGTATAAGTGATGAACTAGCGGAGGCGCCGATTGGTTCGTGAACCTGGCGCCGCGGAACCCCCATCGCCGGCAGTCAAGAACAGGGGCGACGGCGACCATCGCGACATACATACGACAACTGTGGTGCGAGCGTTGGAAGCCGAGCCAAATCGGCGCCGGAAGCTTGACGTAGATAATGGAGCGAGCGCAGCCCTCAAAGTATCGAGAGCAGTTCGCCTTTGGCGTCAAGACTTTCGAGTTTGAGCTAACCCTTCCAGATCCGACGCCGGAGTTGGACGCCGGCAGTTGTGGTTGCGACACTCCGAAAATATTTGAGGCTGAGCATCGGACCGAGCTGCAGCTTGATTGATCGGTGATCCTGCTTATCGAATTGTTGACGTTTGTGGGCGACCGGATCTCCGTTGTGTTCCGTCGAAGTGTTCTCCGAAAACCTCTGGTCGGGCGATGCCTTGGCGGCTGCAACGTCCCGCTTGGCTCGGAGCAGGAAATCAAGGTCCCCGACTTTGTCGGACGAAAGAGATCGGTCCAACATCCTTTCGACATAGGTCTCATCGACGTGCCAAGACCGCGCCGGCGAGCGAGTTGGTTCCACCGCTTTTCCAATTCGGGAATACAAAGCTGGACCCACGCATGATCGTCGTATGCGCCAGCAAGAGTCGGTGTTCAGCCATTACCTCGCAACGAGGTCTCGAAAGCTAAGAACCTACTTATCGCTGATATCAAAGCACATTAAGCATAATCATCTCGCGGTCGAAATGGCGGCCCCGAGAGAAGCTGATCTGCGGCCAACCCGATCAGCCTCGCCGCGTATTACTGGGCGCCATTAAGTGTACCCGCTTTCGGTCTGAACCATATTCGGAGCAGGTTCGGGACCAATCACGCCTTGCACTCAAAGATTGCGGAACCATCTGATGCACCAATCAGAGACCATTGACGCAATCAAAATAAAATGGTTACGGTTCCTGCAGAGATTAACGAAGTGTTTCGGAACCAATTTTATTATTGGTTCGGTACGTCTCAGCGAAGTGCAGGAAGGTGCAAGGAATGAGCGTCCCAGACAGCCAGCCGGAAGGTTCCGATCTCGTGTCCGCGCTAGGCCAGCTTCATACTGAAGGGAAACCCTTCCTCTTCAACGCTTGGTACATCGCTGCAGAGTCCTCGGAACTCAAGGGCGGCGCAATCGTCGGCCGAACACTTCTTGGCAAGCGAATCGCAGTCTACCGAGGCGAGTCGGGACGGCTCGTGGCGATGAACGATTTCTGCCCGCATCGGATGGTGCCGCTGTCGCTCGGCATGGTGATCGGTGACGGTCTGCGGTGCGCCTACCATGGAGCCGAGTTCGGCCCGGACGGCAGATGCACGAAGGTTCCCGGCCAGAAGGTTCCGAGCGCGCAGGCGAACGTGAGGAGCTACCCGGCCATCGAGCGGCACGGATACATTTGGGTTTGGCTGGGCGATCCCGCGAAGTCCGTTGACGAAAGCAGCATTCCGGACGGCTTCTGGGTCAGTGGTGACGATCGGTGGATTGGCGGGTACGGCCACATGGAATCGATCCGTGCGGACTATCAGTTGATCAACGACAACCTCTTCGACATCACCCACGCCGAGTTCGTCCATGCGGAATCGTTTGGGGGCCCTGAGGTGCAGTTCTATCGGGCCGCGAAGCGCGGTTCGGACTACGTCGATCGCGGGATGACCTTCCAGATCGGCGAGAAGATGATCTCCTTTCGCACACACGCGGCTCGACTGGGGACCGATTGCGGGCCGCTATGGCGAGACATGCTCGCACAGAGCCGCGGCCTGCGAGAATGGAACGAGCCGCTCGAATTCCGGATGGAAGTGTTCTGGTGGGCACCGGTCTACACCAGCTTTCATATTATGGTCCGGCCGTGCAACGAGCCGGACGCTCCTCTGGTCGAAATCTACAATCTTCATGCCGCCATTCCCGAGACAGAAACGAGTTCGCACTACTTCTTCTGCTCCTTCCGGAATTACGGCGACGCGTCAATGAACCAGGGGTTCATCGATGGTGTGAGCTCCGCGTTCAACCAGGACAAGGTGATCTTGGAGGCGCAGCAGAAGGTGCTGGGAGCGCGCGATCTCTTCGACGCAAAGCCGGTCTCCTTTTCTGGCGACAGACTCCAACTGGAGGGGAGGCGCATCCTCAAACAGCTGATCCAGGCTGAGCGGCGGGGTGAATGAACATGCGAAACGACAGGTTTTAATTTTTTCAACTCTGGGGGAATAACTCGATGTCTTACAAATACAAATCACTTGCGGTCGCGGCCGGGCTCACCGTGGCAGCGATTAGCTCGTCTTTCGCTGCTGACCTCGCACCCATGCCGGTCAAGGCCACGCCGATAGTCGATGTCCCTTTCTTTTTCGTGAACGATAACCGGCTGACCTACGCCTATGAGTTCACCGCGACCTCGCCTGGGGTTACCGACAAGACCGCAAAGCAGGTCGTCGCTTTCACCCACTTCGACGTCTGGGCCTATGGCACCAACTTCATCAATGTCGAACTGCTGAAATCGGATCATGCCGATCCCGCCGCCCCATGCGTCGTTGCCAATTCTGGTTGCGCCGGTGCGACAGAGTTTTATGGCCTGGCTCGTAGCACCTTCGGCTGGAACCAGATCTTCAATACCAAGGCTTTTTCGATCGGGCCCCTGAGCAACGTCTCGTTCGAAGTCGGTGGTGACGTCGAGACCGAGAACCAGTTCTTTGCGCCGGCGAAGAAGGACCTCGTTGCGGGTTTACAGTTCGCCTTCACACTGCCCTACAAAGGCTATGTCAACGTCTCACCGCTGTTTTACAAGGAATGGGGTCACAATACCTTTCTCTCGGCGTCACTCATTGGCGCAGGCGGGATTCCTGACGGCAACACCGACTTCAACGGAACGTGGGCGATCGAGACCAACTACTACATGGATGTGGGTTTCTTGCCCGAGAGCCTTCAGTATTTTTCCATCAGCGGTCGTGCCGGCTGGTACGGACCGAAGGGAACGGGCACCAATCTGACCATCCCGGGCAACATTCCGACCAAGACCGAGCTGAACAGCGAGCCGATCCGGCTGACGTTCGATGCCAGCAAGCTGATGTGGGGACCGAAATACAGTCACTTCGTCGATGTCTGGGTGGCATATCGCTACTGGCAGAACAAGTTCGGACTTGATCATGAGAACAGTCCGGTGTGCGCCGGTAACAACACCTGCACCGAATCTTCTCTTTACTCCGGCATCAGCGTGAAGTTCTGATCTAAACCATCTTCGGCTTAGTGACGATGGTGCCGCGATGCCCCGCGGCGCCATTGTTTTTATGATCGCAAGAGGCAGTCCGGTGATCAAGGCTTGTTCCGCCAGCCGGCAACGTTGCGTTGACGAGTACGCTCTGGGAGCTACCTACGATCTCATCTCCACCTACACGGCAGACCATTTCCTCTGGCGTGCCAGCGTTTAATTAATCAGGAAGACAGACATGCCTCAGCTTGTTGTGACGACCCGGCAAGGTTCCGAAGTGGCCATCGAGGGAGAGGCCGGACTGTCCGTCATGGAGGTCATTCGTTTAGCCGGCGTCGACGACGGGTTTGCGCTCTGCGGCGGCAGCTGCGCCTGCGCGACCTGTCACGTTCATGTCGATCCGGCTTTTGTAGACAAGTTGCCTGAGATAAAGGAGGACGAAAATGACCTGCTCGACGCCTCCGACCATCGTACGCTTTCATCGCGACTGTCCTGTCAGATTCGCTTCGATGACGCGCTTGCTGGGCTTCGCGTCACGATCGCGGCGGAAGACTGAATCAGCGATAAGCAGCCGAAAAGCATGCCCCGCCGCGTAGGCGAGCCTTTTTTCGCACAAGACAGCCCCGAGTCCGACGCCGCCATGGCTATCGTCTCGGACGAAGGATGACCGGAGTGACTGAATGGGCCGACGTATTGATCGTGGGCGCGGGGCATGGCGGGGCCCAGGCGGCGGTCGCGTTGCGTCAGCGCAAGTTTGAAGGGTCGATAGTAGTCGTTGGCGAGGAGCCGGATTTCCCCTACGAGCGCCCGCCACTCTCTAAGGAATATCTCTCGGGCGAGAAGGGCTTCGAACGCATCCTGATCCGTCCGGTTAGTTTCTGGACCGAACGCAACGTGACGATATTGACCGGGCGTCGCGTGGTGGCGGTGTATCCGGAGGTGCACAGAATCGCTACCGAGGATGGCGGCACGATTGGCTACCGCCAGCTGATCTGGGCGGCGGGTGGACATGCGCGGCGCCTGACCTGCAGCGGCCACGATTTGGCAGGCGTCCACTCGGTGCGCTCGCGCGCCGACGTCGACCAGATGATGAGCGAACTCGCGACCACGCAGCGCGTGGCGGTGATCGGCGGCGGCTATATCGGCCTAGAGGCGGCCGCAGTGCTGACCAAGCTTGGCAAACAAGTAACCGTGCTGGAGGCGCAGGACCGGGTGCTTGCTCGCGTCGCGGGCGTCGCGCTGTCACGCTTCTACGAGGCCGAGCATCGCGCCCACGGCATCGACTTGCGTCTAGGCGCGACGGTCGAGTGCATCGAGGAGCAGTGCGGCCGCGCCGCCGGCGTACGCCTGGGCGACGGCGAGTTGATCCGGGCCGAGATGGTCATCGTCGGCATCGGCATCATCCCCGCGGTGAAACCGCTTCTGGCGGCGAGCGCCGCCGGTGTCGATGGCGTCGCCGTCGACGGTCATGGCCGCACCTCACTGCCCGACGTCTTCGCGATCGGGGACTGCGCCCTCCACACCAACCCTTTCGCGGAAGGAAAACCGATCCGGCTGGAATCAGTGCAGAACGCCAACGACATGGCGACGACTGTCGCGAAGGCAATCACCGGCGAGGCGGCGCCCTACCACACAGCGCCCTGGTTCTGGTCCAACCAGTACGATCTGCGGCTCCAGACCATCGGCCTGTCGGCCGGTCATGACGAGGAGGTGCTCCGCGGCGATCCGGCGACGCGCAGCTTCTCGATCATCTATCTTAAGCAGGAGCGGATCATCGCGCTCGATTGCGTCAATGCGACGAGGGACTATGTTCACGGCAAGATGCTGATCGGCGTCACCGGTCGCTGGAACCGAGCGGATCTCGCCGACGCAGGTCGTCCCTTGAAAGCATTTCTCGATCAGCACGACTAATGATGCGACAAGATGGTTGACGACGGGATATCGGCTGGGCTCCTACCTATGCTCAGGAGAAACTCCCAATCAAGATCGGTTTGCTACTGCCTTATAAGCGTGTTTAAACGCCGGTTGCTTAACCGCGCCAAATCTGCGGGCTGGCAGAAAAGAATGCGATAATTCTATTTTGTGGGTGGAAATTCCGGCTTGTGATGGACTGGGACAATATTCGGGTTTTTTTGAACGTCGCTCGCGCCGGACAGTTCGTTGCGGCTGCGCGACAACTGCAGGTCGACAACGCCACAGTGAGCCGAAGAATTAGCGCTCTCGAGAAATCGTTGCGCGTAAAATTGTTCGATCGGCGAACAACTGGATGCGTGCTCACTTCTGCAGGCGATCGTCTGTATGTAACTGCCGAGGAAATAGAAGCCCAGCTGCTGCGCGCCCAAGGCGATCTCTCCGAGACGGACATGGAGCTGTCGGGGTCCGTCAGGATTGGCGCGCCGGACGCCTTCACTACGCTGTTTCTGTGTTCGCACCTAGGCAAGCTGAAAGCGAAATATCCGTTCCTTACGGTTCAACTGGTGCCCATCTCCCGCACTTTTTCGCTGTCAAAACGGGAAGCTGATCTTGCGGTTACAATCGATCGGCCTAGCGAGGGCCGCTTGACGGTTCGAAAGCTGATCGACTATTCGTTACATTTTTATGCCGCGAGAACGTATGTAGCCGAGCATGGCTCTCCCCGACATATCGCGGATCTCGAAAGCCATTGTCTTGTAACCTACGTCCAGGATTTGCTCTTCGCCGACCAGCTCAATTTCATGCCGCAGCTTTATGAACCCAATTACAGTCGTTTTGAATGTTCAACCGCGGTCGGTCAGCTTGAGGCGGTACGTAGCGGAGCGGGCATCGGGATCTTGCATGACTATGTGGCCCAGCGCGATCCGCATTTACAGATCGTGCTGCCGGAGACGGTCTTCGAGCGATCCTACTGGCTCATCACCCACATCGATATGCAGCGACTCGGGCGGGTCCGTGCGATTTCGGACTTTATCTTTGCAGAGGTCGGAGCGCATCGGTCGATCTTTCGGACGAATGGCAACGATTGAGTGTCACGGATGCGGTCCTATTGGCCACGATGTGTCGGCCAGAGAGTTTTAGTAACGAGTAGGGCGCCAACGCCGCACGCAACTTTCCATGCGATACTGCCCCCGAATCTACGATCGGAGCGATGCGGGCCTAGGCACCGGCAAAGCGCGGCGCTACTTTGCCTTTGACTTTGATCGGCTTACTGATCGCGTCTTCGACGCTAGCGAGATCGCAGCGGTCGAAGTCGGAGTATCTCACGATAGCGTGCGGCAATGCGGTACTGCACGCGCTCATCCAGTACGGCAATGCAGTACTGGATCGAGGAAGGATCGACGAAAGCGAAATACGTGAAGAAGCCGGGATTGCTTCAATCTGTTGAAAAGAAAGGAAAATGCGCTAGTTCTATGGCACGGATCATTTGTCGGCCCAAAACTCGATTGGACCGAGTTAAACTACAAAAGTGATTGAAAACAATACGTTAGAACATCGCTTTTCTGTGGCGCCCTTGATGGATTGGACCGGGACATCTCAAAAAGCGAAGTCCAATCAGGATTAAAGCCCGATCACCAAGAGCCATGCAGTACCAAATGCAGTACCGATCG
Organism: Bradyrhizobium sp.; assembly: GCA_028290305.1. Next base: position 15,170 of record JAQGKC010000174.1, on the reverse strand, counting down.
GATTTGAAGCGTGCGCAGGCGATTGATGTCGCAATTTGGTGTGCATTGGGTCACTCGCGCGTAGCGCAGCGTACTACGCCAATCTGCGCGAGTGTGCTCCTTTGAACGAAGGCAGCGTTCTGTCTCGTTTATCAAGGTGGTGGAGGCTGCGAATATCACGCCCGTCGTTGTCACCGCTCGTCGACTCATAACTGAAGGTCACAGGTTCAAATCCTGTCCCCGCAACCACGTTGGAAAAGAACCCCAGTAATCTCAATTGATTGCTGGGGTTTGCTTTCAGGTCGAACTGTCACCCTAAAAAATCAATGACTTAGTTTCGTAGGTTCAAATCACTCGCAACCAATGGCGGTTGGCACAAGCACAGGCGGCGAGCGGCAATGACTGCGTATTCCTTCGCTGTAGGGAGGAGGATTCTGGGAAATGGCCTGGCATTCACGCCGTCGAGCGGCGGAGCGCTGCTCTAGATAAATGCTCGCTACTCTGCGGCTGCGACAGCGCGCTGCTTGCGCTGCCCGTACCGCGTTATGCCCGGCGGCTTGTACACCGACAGCACCGTGAGCACGATCAACACCACCAGGGCGGCACTGGAAGCTGTCACCATTAAGAACTGCAGATCTTGGAGATTGGCACCGAACACTGTCGTATTTGTGGCTGCGCCCGCCAGGAGATCAATTGGCTGCGTGTGTACCAGTAAGACGATGATAGCAAGAATCGTTATCAGGAGTTTCAGCAAGACCCAATAGTAGCGGAACAAGCCCCAGTTGGTACCGAGTGATGAGACAACCCCACTTAGCAGCGAGATGAAGGCTAACGGAACGATGACAAACCAGGTGGTCAACTCCATCGCGAGGTAGGCAGCTTTTATCAGCTGAGCATCCTGGCTGGTCATACCGGCAACAGCGAGAGCCAAAAAGGCAGCGACCGCGCCAAGCCAGCCGACCGAGAAAGTGACGTGCGCGGTGAGCGCAAACTTGCGCAAGCGGGGTGTCATGGTCATGGCTGCCGCGCGCCGCCGGGGAGTGGTGTGTGGCTACCAAAGCCATGGCCGGTGAGGTGGAGGGCGACAAACAACAGGACCAGCGCGACCATGACGGTCCCAAACACTTTCACCCAACGGGGTGTCGATCCTTGGCAGGGCGCCCCGGCGGCTTCGTTGTGGGTGTTGCCCTTTGGGTCGGAATCGCAGGCCAAATCTGCCATGCGCGCGTCCTCGTTACCGGTATATTGTCAAAGTGAACTAGGTGTACGATAACCGACACAGAGTTCGGAATGCTTTTGCCGAACATTCCGCTCGAAATGTGCGGTACTGAATGCGCTCCTCGATTTGACCGGGAAAAGTTATGGCGATGGCAGAACAAGTGATGGACCGCCGCATCGCCCGCACCAGGGCGACGCCGCAACACGGCTTGAATTTCCTGATCCTGAAAAAGGGCTACGAGGCGATCACCATCACGGACATCTGCGACGCGGCTAACGTCGGTCGATCGACCTTCTACGCCCACTACACGAGCAAGGATGATTTGAAGCGGAGCGGCCTCGAGCCCTTGCGCAGACTACTCGTCGATCGGCAAAGGGAGGCTCTCGCGAAGTCGGGAGACATCAGGGACCGAAGTTTCGCCTTCAGCTTGCCCATGTTCGAACATGCCCGTGATCATAGGGACCACTATCGGGCGCTGGTCGGCGGCCGTGGCGGCACAGTCAGCCTTGGCACCATTCGCCAGATACTTTCCGATTTGGTGCGCGACGAACTTGCCGCAGCCGTCCACAAGAAATCTGAGGACACCATCCCTCGTGAACTTGTCGTCCAATATGTCGTTGGCGCCTACATGGCCGTGTTGACCTGGTGGCTTGACGGGGGCGCGAAGCTGCCGGCCCAGCGGATTGATGCAATGTTTCGGCGTTTGGCGACCGAGGTGATCACGCGGTCCTAGTTCCGTCTTGGCTGGGTCAATGTTCGCGGCTATGCTTGCGAGTCTGGACATAGAAGAATCGAAAGAATTGACGTCGAGATGATCGTCGGCCTTACCAGAAAGAGGCGAGTGGGAGCAGGGTGGTTCGTTGCCCTGATCTACTTGCTTTGCGTGCTGGCGCCGACGTTGTCTTTTGCGTTGCCCGGTTCACGTGCCGTCACTCCCTGCCTGACCGAGGCCGCTCACCCTGGCGTGGTCCATGTGCGCAATGAAATGCCGACGGCGCGGATCCACAGGGACGGCCATGTTCACGATCACGCCAACGCGCACTCGCACGCGAGTTTCGGCGACCAAGACCGTTCGATGGCGTTGAATGGCAAGTCGGTCCCCGAGAGAGCTCCGCATTCGTCCGACGGACAATGCTGCGGGCTGACGTGCGTCACCGCGCTTCCGGCGACGCTGATCGATATCGTAAAACCTTCCGCGCCGACGGCCCCGTGCGAGGTCGAGGGCCATCGCAAGGTGAGTGATAGCGCTCCCGTACGACACTATCGTCCCCCCATTTCCTGACCTGGCCAGTTAAATGACGCGGTGCTGCGCCCGCTGAGGGCGCGCGCGCCTGTGGTCCATCGTCAGTTCAGGAAGACAAAATGTTCGCGCAGCTTGGGGCGATTCCCGCCGCCGTTCGTTCGGCAGTGGAAACAATATTCGGTCTCAGATTTCCGACGCTTGCAGGCGTGGCCGTCACGGGCCTCGCGCTCGGCGGATGCATGCCAACGACGGTACCGTTGGCCGGCGCCGATCCCGCCGACCCCGGTGCCAAGGTCGCCGGCGTCGCCTACCGTTCGACGATTGCTCCTTACACCAGCCTTCGCCCGACCGCTCCGTCGTCATGGCGCGAACAGAACGATCGCGTCGCGCCCGCGCCCAAGTCAAACCAGTAGGGGCGGGGGATGTACAAAAATCCTGCCCTGTTGGTTGCGCTGCTCTCGACTCTTGCGCTTTCCGGATGCGCGACGTTCTCGCCCGACGGAGGAATAGGCGTGGTCGCCAATGTCGCGGGCGAAACCATCCGGAAGGACGTGATCGCTATCCACAGCGATGAAGAGGCGGAATGGGCCCGCAGCGCCGTGCAGCGGCTGCTTCGTCGGCCTCTCACGGTCGACGCCGCCGTGCAGGTCGCATTGCTGAACAATAAGGGCCTGCAGGCGGCCTACAATGAGCTGGCCTTGGCCGAAGCGGATATGGTTCAGGAAAGCCTGCCGCCCAATCCGACGTTCTCGATCTTCCGCATCGCCGGAGATGGTGCGCTTGAAGCCGAGCGCCAGATCGTTGGCAACATTTTAGCGCTGTCGACGCTGCCGTTCCGGTCGGAGATCGCGCGGCAGCGATTTCAAAAGGCACAGTTGCGCGCGGCCGAAGAGACGCTGCGGCTCGCCGCCGAAGTCCGGCGGACTTACTTTCGGGCTGTCGCCGCCAATGAACTGGTCGGACTCTTGACCGACGCCAAGGCCACGGCGGAGTCGACAGCACAGCTGGCATCAAAGCTTGGCCAGACCGGCGCGTTGAACAAGCTCGATCAGGCCCGCGAACAGGTGTTCTATGCGGAGACGACGGCCGATCTCGCAACCCTCCGTCAGGATGCCGCCAGTTCCAGAGAACGCCTGATACGTTTGCTCGGATTGTGGGACGGCGATCTCGGTTTCCGGCTGCCAGGAAAGCTGCCGCCGCTTCCTCAGCGGCCACTTTCGCTGCCACGCATCGAGGTCGACGCGGTCGAACATCGGATTGATCTGCAGATCGCCCGCATCGAACTCGACGCCCTGGCAAAATCCCTCAACCTCACCGAGGCAACACGCTTCGTCACCCTGCTGGATGTCGCGGGGGTGGACCGAAAAACCCGCGATCCGAACGGCACGTCATTTCGCGAGCGCGGTTTTGACGTGCAGTTTCAAATTCCGATCTTCGACGGCGGCGAAGTTCGTGTCCGGCAGGCTACGGAAACCTACAATCAGGCATTCAATCGTCTCACCGAGAAGGCCGTGAACGTTCGCTCCGAGGCGCGCGATGCGTTTCGCGTCTATCGCTCAACCTACGATATCGCCGGACACTATCAGCGCGAGGTCCTGCCGCTGCGCAAGATCATCTCGGAGGAGATGCAGCTTCGCTTCAGCAGCATGCAAGTCGACGTGTTCGCATTGCTCACGGAGGCAAGGCAGCGAATCGCGGGATTGCGTGCCGCGATCGAGGCCAAGCGCGAGTTCTGGCTGGCTCAGTCGGAATTGAAGACCGCCGTGAACGGCGGGGGTGGCGGCGAAACCCAAAGACAGAACCCTGCCTCGGTCACTGCCCAGGCAGGCGGGGGTGGACAATAAATGGAGAGAGCCATGTTATCCCGACGACATTTTCTTGGCACGGCCACTGCGCTCGCAAGTGCCACCGCGATCAGCGGCCGCGCCCAGGCCGCGAACATTCCCGAAGCGCCGATCATGGACAAGGCGACGATGCAGCCGCCGCTGCATCCGTCGAGCGGCCCGGACTATCGGCCGGTTGTCACGCTCAATGGCTGGACATTGCCGTGGCGGATGAACGGCGACTGGAAGGAGTTCCATCTCGTCGCCGAACCGGTCGAGCGCGAATTCGCCGAAGGCATGAAGGCCTATCTGTGGGGCTACAACGGCCAGGCGCCGGGTCCGACCATCGAAGCGGTGGAAGGCGACAAGGTCCGTATCTTCGTCACCAACAGGCTTCCTGAACACACCACCGTTCACTGGCACGGCGTGATCCTGCCGAACGGCATGGACGGCGTTGGCGGGCTCAGCCAGCCGCATATCAAACCCGGCAAGACCTTCGTCTACGAATTCCAGTTCACCAAGAGCGGCAGCTTCATGTACCACCCGCACTCGGACGAAATGGTCCAGATGGCGATGGGGATGATGGGGATGATCGTCGTGCATCCGCGCGACCCGACGTTCCGCCCGGTCGACCGCGACTTCGTCTTTATCATGAGCACCTACGATATCGACCCCGGCACCTATCTGCCGAAGGTCAACGAGATGACCAATTTCAACATGTGGACCTGGAACAGCCGCGTGTTTCCTGGCATCGATCCGCTGGCCGTGCGCCTCGGCGACCGCGTGCGCGTGCGCATCGGCAACCTCACCATGACCAACCATCCGATCCATCTGCACGGCCATAAATTTGCGGTCAGTTGCACCGACGGCGGATGGGTGCCGGAAAGCGCACAATGGCCGGAGACGACGACCGACGTTCCGGTCGGTGCCATCAGGGCCTTCGACTTCCTCGCCGACAATCCCGGCGATTGGGCGTTCCACTGCCACAAGTCGCATCACACCATGAACGCGATGGGGCACGATGTGAGGAATCTGATCGGCGTTTCGAAGAAGGATCTCGTCAGGGCGGTCGGCAAGCTCGCGCCGGACGCGATGGCGATGGGTTCGACCGGAGGTGCCATGGGCGAGATGGAAATGCCGATGCCCGAGAATACGTTGCCGATGATGACGGGAACGGGACAGTTCGGGCCGATCGAAATGGGCGGCATGTTCACGGTCGTGAAGATCCGCGACGGCCTTGCGCGCGACAGCTACGCCGATCCCGGGCCGTACAAGAATCCCCCCGGCACCGTCGCCTACGAAATCGATGCGCCCGACGCCGAACCTCCGCGGCAGGGCAAACCGAAGGAGGCGACGAAACCTGCCGAGATGAAGGGAATGAAAGGGATGAAGGGCATGAAGGGCATGTAGCCACCGTATCGAGACAAACCCGCACCAAGCCAAATCTCACGAAAGGAAAGAAAATGAAGTTCAGCAAACTCGCAGCAGCAACGCTCGCACTCTCCATCCTCGCTTCGTCTGCGGCATCCGCAGAAGACGCGATGGTCAAGGGCGTGGTGAAGAAGATCGACGCCGGCGCAGCCAAAATCACGCTCACCAGCGGCCCGATCAAGAAACTCGATATGGACGAAGACAACATGACGATGGTGTTCCATGTCCAGGATCCGGCGATGCTCAAGCAAGTGAAGGTCGGCGACAAGGTCCAGTTCGACGCAGAAAGCGCGACCGCCGGCATCACGATCACTAAGCTGCAGAGGGCGCAGTGACCGGCGTTGTACAGGTATGATCAGCAAGCGAGATTTCGCGCCTCTGATCAGAACCGCGAGGACACATCATAATCGCGCAGCCATTACTGCCTGATTGCATGGTTTGTCCTTGCGGCGACGTACACTAAAATTACGATTCCGACAGCTTACTGAATAAAGGAATACAATGTCGAAGACTTCAATGGCCGCCGTCGCGATGATCGTAGCGAGCCTGCTCGGTAGTACGGCCTATGCCCATCCGCAACTACAATCCGTCGAACCGGCGGCCGGCGCGGTGACGTCGTCGCCGAGCCAGATCAAGATCACGTTCAACGAAAGCGTGGTGCCGCAATTCTCCGGTGTCGAGCTGACGACCAAGCCGGGAAGGTGATCGTGACCGGAAAAGCTGTCACGGATCCCGCCAACAAGAAGCAGTTGCTGGTTCCGATTGAGGAGCCGTTGCCCCCGGGCGACTACAAGGTCGAGTGGCACGCGATGTCCGACGACACCCACCGAGTCAAGGATAGTTACTCGTTCAGCGTGGCCCGCTGATGATCGATCTCGGACTCGTCGTCGCGCGGCTTCTGCACTACGCGGCGGCGACCACGCTCGCCGGTGTGTCGTTTTTTCCGCTATACGCGCTTGCGGACGCCGAACCGATCGCGTTGCTGCGCCGGCGGCAGGGCGTACTTCTCGCAGCCGCCATTGCTTCGCTGCTCTGCGGTATTCTGTGGTTCATTTTCGCGGTCGCGAACATGAGCGGTACGTTGGCCGACGTTGCCGATCGCGAGGTGCTGTGGACGGTAATGAACGAAACCACGTTTGGCAGGGTGTGGATGGCGCGTATGCTTCTCGCCATCATTGTTCTCGGCGTGGTTTCAAGACGCTTCGCTTCGACGGCAGGCCCGCAGCCGGATTGGATCATGCCATTCCTGACGGCAGCGTTGCTTGCGTCCCTGGCCGGGGTAGGTCATTCCCAAATCGAGGAAGGCGTGGCCGGCGTGATTCATGTGACGTCCGACGCGGCGCATCTGCTTGCCGCCGGCGCGTGGCTGGGAGGGCTGTTGCCGCTCGGCTTCATCCTCGCGTATGACGGTCGTGAAACTGACACGGCGCGGGCAACGGATCTGGATGAGGTTTTGCTGCGGTTTTCTGGAATGGGCTATATCGCGGTGGCGACGCTCATTGGATCAGGGCTCGTCAACGGCTGGTTTCTGATCGGCAACGTTTCCGGGCTGTTTGCAACACCATATGGGCAGTTGCTCCTGGTGAAGCTGGCTCTTTTTGCCGGCATGCTCGCTCTCGCGGTTTCGAACAGGTTCTGCATCGTTCCGTCGCTGACCAAGGTTCGGACAGATGACGGGAACGGTTCGACTGCCTGGATTGCCAGGCTGCGCCGCCATGTACTCGGCGAGCAGTTCCTGGGTCTCATGGTTCTTTTGATCGTGAGCATCTTGGGGACGATGCGGCCGGCGATCGGTCAATAACAACGAACGGCTCTAACGGTCGACGCCGAACGAATACTCTCCCTTCACGCGGTGGGTATCTTCGGAAACAGCATGCCAGGTGACCGTATAACGTCCCGCCGTCAACGGCGTTGGCAGCGGCACGACGAGCTGCTTTTGATCCTTTGGATCGGTCACTGGAACGCCGGCCGGGATTGTCTTCCCACTTTCATTTTTGATTTCCACGCCCGAAAATTTCGCGATTACGCCTTCGCTGAAATTCAGCTTGATCTCGGTGGGGGAGACCTTGCTCGAAACATCGGCTGCCGGACTGGCAGACGTTAGTTTCGGATGAGCATTGGCTGAAGCAGCAAACAGGCTAATCGCCAAAACTGCGAGCGTACCTACCGTCATCGTATTCCGGGACATTCGAATTCCTTTCTTGGTAACTCAGACTGCAGCGTAGGATTGGAAGCGTTCTCCCAAGTGGGACGCCAAGCCTCCCCAGTCGGAAACGGAGTTAATAACCCCGATAGCCGTAATAACGTGGCCTTGAATAATAGTAGTATTGCGGGGCTGATTGATATCCATGAGCCTCGTCATGAAGGTCCCGAAGGGCACGATGATAGGCACGGTGCTCGCCACGACTGTAAAAACCATATTCGTGGGCACGTTCGTGCGCGTCAGACAATTGGTCGTGGAACCGATCGTGAGAGTTGTAACCGTAGTCTTCATCATCGTGAGCAAGAGCGGGCACCACGGGTACACTCAACAATACCACGGCAGCCACTAGAAGAGTTTTTCTTACGGTCATGGTCCATCTCCCTTCGCTGTGTAAGCCCAAAGCGGTCAGGCGCAATGGGCTAACTAACTTTCAGTTCCTAAGAGGAGAACCTAAACGAGTTGATATGAACGCCAGCCGAACGGGCAATTCAGTTGTCATTTATTTCGAGCTTCCCGATCTTCGCGCCGCTACCAGTTTGCCACATTCAAACCACGATCAGGAATGCGTCCCGGCGTTTAGACTCATTCCTGTCCAGTTTTCAGCTCTGAAAGCCGAGGGCCGCCGCGCCATAGAGTGCCTTACCACGATGTCAGATGGCGGCGAACCAGTTGGTACTCGTGCCAAATCAATCCCATCACGATAACGTCGAAGACGGTCAACACTATGAGGCCGACGCCGTGCGTGTACGAGAAGCGGTAGAGCTGGTAGACGATGAAGAGGCCAAGGACGACAAGAGAAACAGGATAGGCCCAGAGCTTGTTTCTAAGCAAACCGGCGACGAGGAACACCTTAATGACGCCGTGGCTGAGGAGATAGAAGGCGTAGAAGCGCTGGGTGCTGACGGTAAAATTCTGCGCCAGGCTTAAGAGATGTCCTGCAACAAAGTCATTTGGATCTTCGATCAGTTCCTCCTGGGTGAGGGCATTGACCAGACCTGCGATGGATGCACTCGATTAGCGCATGAGCCCCTTTCAGCAGGACACTGATCTGAAAAATCTGGTGGACACGGCGTTCGTTCATGCATTCCTCAAGTGAACCATTAAGGCAGAGAAAGCGAACGACATAGATGGATCAGGCCATCACGCAGTGGATTAATTCCCTCGCTGGCAGCAACGTCCTGTTGGATTCCGCCATGATCGTGGCCACCAACGTTGGCGTTCCGCTCCTCGTTGCCCTCGTTGTCGGCCAATGGTGGAGCAGGATCGATCGGACGCATGTCCGGCATACCTGCATTGCCGCTGGGCTGTCCTTTCTGATCGGGCTTGGCCTCAATCAGATCATCCTCCTGTTCGTCCACCGGGTCCGTCCGTACGACGCCGGCGTCAGCCACCTAATCATTTCCAAGAGCCCCGATTGGTCGTTTCCGTCCGATCACGCTACAGCATCGATGGCCATTGTCGCGACGTTTGCCCTTCACGGCTTGCCTTGTCGCACGCTTCCTTTCGGACTTCTGGCATTGCTAATCTGCTGGTCGCGTATTTTTGTCGGCACTCACTATCTGACCGATGTCCTCGGCGGCAGCCTCACCGGTGTGGTCGCGGCCATGCTGGTATGGGTCTTCTATCGGGATGGATCCCGGCTCGATCGCTTTGCCACGCGGATCCTGTGACTAACGAGACGAAGCCGAGCGCCCGCTCTCCGCCCGGAATTTCTCGCCACATCCCAGCGGACTTTTGGCTGGCGCGTTGTTGTTCGGTACGTGAATCCATCACGACGGCTTGGCAGTCCGTTGAGATGGACGGTTCTCGTCCTGTTCATCGAAGACCTGCTGGGCGTAGGCGTCGAGCAGCGTCTCGCAACCACGTAGCCGTTCCGCCGCTTCGTTAGCCAGCGTTGCGCCGTAAAAATCGAGCTTCCTGATTTTTTCCAGCCAGCCCTGGAGCTTCTTCAGGTCGGTGTCTTCTTCTTCAAGCTCGGCATAGGTAAATTTTTTGATCGCGATTTCCTTGGCGATCTCAACTTCGAAATCGGCGCATCGACCGAGAAATTCACGATATTGCTCGTCTCGGTCCTCCTTGAAGCGGGTAACCACCTTCTCCTCCTGTCCTCGGTCCAGTGCGATCGTCTCCAGGATCACCGCTTCACCGTTCATCTCACTGATGTCGTTCTCCAGCATCTTCAACTGGCGCACGTGATCGTCAGTTTTTGGCAGCAAGCAGATGCCGTTCTGCAGATAAACCGCGCCCAATGACTTGATCTTCCGCCAGAGCGCAATGCGCTTCTTGGCGGGCTCGGGCGGGACCTTGTAGGTCAGCAGTAGCCAAGACTTGACGGGCATTCGTACAAATGTAATGTAACCGTCGTAACAATACAAGCGTGCTGACGTACCTTGAAACGTTGGCGTCCTTCGCGCGGTAATCGCCGGTTGCCGTTCTTCGAAGCCGAACACCACGCTGTGTCGGAAGCGCCACATCGATGGACGTTAAGATCATGACGGGCGCTCCAACTGACAAATCAGAATCGACGCGTGAGCTTGCTGTTCGTTGCCGAGGCTTGACCAAGACCTACGGTGCAGGCGACGCATCGGTAACTGCGTTGCGCGGCCTCGATATTGACATTCGCCGCGGCGAGCTACTCATGATCGTCGGACCTTCGGGATGCGGGAAGACGACCCTGATCTCGATCATCGCAGCGATCCTCGACCAGGACTCTGGTAGATGCGAAGTGGTCGGCCGCGACTTACAGCGTATGGATCACAGGGAACGTGCGCGGTTCCGAGGCTCCTCAATTGGCTTCGTATTCCAGGTTTTCAACCTGCTGCCTGCTCTTACCGCTATTGAGAATGTTGCCGTGCCGTTGCTGATCAGCGGCGTGTCGTGGAAGCAAGCAGAATTCCGTGCGCGAGCGGTTCTCCAATTGGTTGGGCTTGGCTCCCGCCTGAATGCGCTTCCTGCAAAGCTTAGCGGAGGCCAGCAACAACGGGTGGCAATCGCTCGCGCGCTGGTGCATGACCCGAAGCTGATAGTTTGCGACGAGCCGACGAGCAGCCTTGATCACGAAACTGGGCACGCAATGATGGCGACCATACGAGAAATTGCGAAGAGCCCCGGTCGAACCGTGATCGTAGTCACTCACGATGCACGGATCTTCGAGTTTGCCGATCGTATCGCGCGTATGGATGACGGAAGGATCGTTGAGTTCATGCGCGGCGTGAATGGAGGGCATGTACAATGATGAGCAAGTACGCTCTCCCACTCTTGGCTATTATCGGATTGGTATTCGCCATCGGTGCAGTCATCCAAGGCAATGAAACTCCCGCGATTACCCTGCCACCTGTCCAGGCAGCGAAAGTGCCCTTTGCCTCGTATGTTGCTGGGGCGGGCATCATCGAAGCCAGCACGGAGAACATTGCCATCGGCACACCGGTGGCTGGCATTGTTACGGCGATCTACGTCAAATGGAGCGATCGGGTAAACACGGGCGATCCGCTGTTCAAGATCGACGACCGTGACATGCAAGGTCAGCTCTTGCTCGCCACTGCCAAAGTCAAGGAGGCTGAAGCAAATCTCGCGAAAGCAAATTACCTGCTCAAGTTAGGCGAAGGTTTGAGCGTCGGGAGCTCGATCAGCGCGCTAGACAAGGAGAATCGTCGCTTCGATGTGGCAATAAAAGAGGCGGGCCTCGCATCTGCGACTGCTCAAGTTGAGCAGATCAAGATCGAGATCGAACGCCGCACGATCCGTGCTCCGGTGACAGGTCGCATCCTCCAGATCAAGACGCGGTTGGGCGAGTTTGCACAAAGCGGCGCTCTCACCACGCCACTAATGCTGCTGGGCGACGATTCCCGGCTGCACCTGCGCGTTGACATTGATGAGAACGACGCTTGGCGAGTTCAGTCAGGCGCAAACGCCACGGCGTTCGTGCGCAGTAATCCGATGCTGGAAACGCCTCTGAAGTTTGAGCGCTTTGAGCCATACGTGATCCCGAAAGCGTCGTTAACCGGGCAAAGCACCGAACGGACCGACACGCGGGTGTTGCAGGTCATTTACAGTTTCGATCGCGCGGCACTGCCTGTCTATGTCGGCCAGCAGATGGATGCATTCATCGAGGCTCCCCTATTGCCGGGCCAAACGCTCCAGCGCAACATTCATCGGGGAATATTCCCTACAACCGCACGAGAGAATCTTCAAACCTCCAGACAAGCACGGGGAGACTCTAGATGCTCCGCGTAGCCTTAAAAATGCTGATCGGCGATCGGGCCAAGTACGTGGGGCTGTTGTTCGGGATCACGTTCATGTCGTTCCTTGTCACCTTCGCTGCGTCATACTTTTGCGGCTTTATGACGCGCGGATTTGCTCTCATCTCAGAAAACCCGGCAGCGGACGTGTGGGTCATGGACCCTGCGGTCAATTCGACCGAGCACACGACGAATTTGCCTGCATCGGCGTTGGACCGCGTCCGCAGTGTTGAGGGCGTTCGGTCAGCCGTCCCGCTCGCATTGGGCGTCGCCGATATACATTTCCCGAACGGAAGATTTCAGTCGTTTCAGGTCATCGGGATCGACGACGCGACGCTCTCCAGTTTGCCTCCGCTAAAGGACAACACGTCACCTGCCGTTCTCAGAACTCCTGACGCAGCATTTGTCGATCCGGGTGGAACGGAGGGCAAGCTCCAGACACCCCTTCTGCTGAATGATCAATGGCCTCGCTCACCGCATCTCAACGTGCCGACCCGCACGCTGGCCGTGGGTGATGAGCTTTTGGTGAATGACCATCGTATTAGGATTGCCGGCCTGTCGAATGCGTTGCCTCGGTATCCGCCTCGGCCGCTACTCTATACAACCTTCTCGAACGCCCTTCGCATCCTACTTCCCGAACGGCACCGGTTAACTTTCGTGCTTGTGGCCACCGCGCCCGGCGTCACCTCAAGCGAATTAGCTACACGCATCAACGTGCAAACGGGCTTACGAGCACGTTCCGCGCAGGACTTCAAAGCCGACACAGTTTGGTGGTTCTTGGCCAATTCGGAAGATGTGGGCGATATCGCCGCCATGCTCTCTCTGGCCATGTCGGTCGGCTTCGGGGTCACCGGCGTGATGCTCTACATGTTCACAGCAGAGAACCTGAAGCAGTACGCCGTCCTCAAAACAATGGGCGCCACCTCTGAGTTGCTACTGACGATGATTTTTGTGCAGGTCGGTCTCTGCGCACTTCTCGGTACCGCGTTCGGGCTCGGACTCTGCGGCTTAGTTGGTCAGATTCTGGCGGACACCGCGGGCTATCCCTTTCGCATGATGTGGTTTACGCCCCCGATAACAGGCGTGATGGTTTTGCTCGTGAGCATTGTGGCTGCTGCAATTAGTGCCCGTCCGGTGCTGAAGCTGTCGCCGCGGGTGGTTTTCGCCGGACGTTAGACGGCAACATCGCCGCCGCTGCTGCCCCGCTGCTACTGCCAGAGCGGCTTGAGCCCAACGTCCGGAACGGGGGACCGGAGCGGACCTGATTAGCGGCGAGGGTTCCTAAGAGCCATATCCTCAGTCGCCCTTGCCCCAGTTGCCACAATTGTTGGGCATCACGGCCACTCGCGGAAATTATCGGCGGCCTGCTTTTCGGTTCAATTGCGCTTGTGGCGGATGGATTGCATATGAGCACGCATGCAGGCGCCCTGCTGTTGGGCGCGCTCGCAAGGAGGAACCCATGATGCTGCATTGCGTTGCTCATGGTCGCCGTCATTAACTGCAGGCCATTTTGTGAACCGCAGACACTTCCTCGCAGCTTCCGCCTTGCCGCTCGTATCGATCGCGGCACCAGGATTCCTGACATCCGCCCGCGCGCAGCCGGTGCCGTTTGACCGATCCGTTGTGCGGCAAATGGCGCGTGACCTGGCCGGCAAATCGTTCAAGGCCCCAGATAATAAACTGCCGGATAATCTGAAGGACCTGGACTACGATCGTTACCGGGCGATACGGTTTTTGCCGGAACGCGCGCTTTGGCGCGGCGAAAAGCTACCTTTCGAGGTGCAATTCTTTCATCGTGGATTTTTCTATACCAATCGAGTTGACATCTATGAGGTGAAGAACGGCCAAGCGGCGAAAATCGCCTATCAACCCGACCTTTTTTCGTTCGGTGACTTGGCGCCTCCAGGCGCAGGCGTCGATCTCGGATTTGCCGGCTTTCGGCTCCATGCACCGGTCAACAAGCCGGACTATTATGACGAGGTTTGCGTCTTTCTCGGCGCGAGTTACTTCCGGGCTGTCGCCAAGGGCCAATTGTATGGTCTTTCGGCGCGCGGTCTTGCGATCAACGCCGGCGAAGCCAAGGGCGAAGAATTCCCGTCGTTCAAGGCCTTCTGGATCGAAAAGCCGGCAGCCAACGCTAACTCCATTGTGGTGCACGCCTTGCTCGACAGCGAGAGCGCGGCGGCGGCCTATCGCTTCACCATCCGGCCCGGCGATACGACCGTCTTTGACGTGGAAATGGCGATCTATCCCAGAATAGATCTGGAGCGCGCCGGCCTCATGCCGATGACAAGCATGTTCTTTTTCGGACCGAACGACCGCAAGGATGTCGACGACTTCCGGCCGTCGGTACATGATTCCGACGGGCTGGCCGTGTTCAACGGCCGCGGCGAGGAACTCTGGCGGCCCCTTCACAATCCGAGAGATCTTCAGATCAGTTCATTCGCTGATCTCAACCCACGCGGTTTCGGATTAATGCAGCGTCAGAAGGATTTTTTCGCCTATCAGGACCTCGAATCCAGTTTCGAACGCCGGCCAAGTTTGTGGGCGGAGCCAATCGGAGACTGGGGTGAAGGTGCGGTCAAGCTAATCGAAATTCCGACCAAGGAAGAAGTACACGACAACATTGCGAGCTTCTGGCAGCCCAAGTCAGCGCTCCAGGCAAAGGGCGAGCACACCTATACCTACCGGCTGCACTGGGGGCCGGACACTCCGAAACCGACCGCGCTTGCGCGATTTTCCCGGACCGGCATCGGCGCGAGAGGCGATAACGCGACACTGTTCGTGCTGGACCTGATCGGCGACAGGTTGAAATCCGTTGACCCAAAGACTCTGCGGGGCGTTGTGACCGCAGAGAAGGCCAAGATCCAGAACATCGTCACCCAGCCGAATCCGGCCTCCGGCGGCTGGCGCTTGAGTTTCGAACTCTTGAAGGAGAAGAATCCCGTCGAGATACGCGCATCGCTCATGCAGGAGAACGAGCCGGTATCGGAGGTTTGGGTATATCGATGGACACCTTAGGGAAAGTCCGCGG
>JAQGKC010000163.1 GCA_028290305.1 Bradyrhizobium sp. | reverse complement strand
CCTGAACGAAAGTCTCGGCGAATATGTGCCAGCCTATCTTAAGCTAAAGCATCAGGAATGGAACGAGTTCTCCCAGCATCTGACTGATTGGGAGCGCACGACCACGCTCGATTGCTGACGTCGTTCTACAAAAGTGCCGGCCAACCAAGACGGCATCGCTCGCCCTCCACCGCTTGATAGGTGGGACCCAGCGGATAAACGGCGGCCAGTCCGTTTCAGCCCTTCCGTCGAGAGCATGATCCGGAAAAGTGGGTAGGGGTTTTCCGGAAAAGATCGTGCTCAAACAAAAAGGTAGAGCGGGATGACGATTCGAAGAAAAGTCATCGTGCTGTAGCGGCTGCGAGCAGACGCGACGGATCTGCTGCGCGGTGACGAGTGTAGATCAAGAGGACGAACAGCTCCGCTTATCGTCCTTCGAGGCCTGAGTACATGGTGCCCGCCAGGCCGCGCAGCCCAACCGCGGCGTCTCGGCTTGACCGAGGTCAAGTGGGCGCCCGTTTTCGCAGGATATGCACGCAGCCCATCAAGGCAACCGTCAGCACGATGGTCAGGGTTGAGACCGCAGCGATGGTCGGCTCGATCTGATAGAGCAAATCATCCCACATGCGGCGCGGCAGCGTGACTGCGCCCGAGCCGGATATGAACAGCGCAACGACCAGTTCATCGAACGACGTGATGAAGGCGAACAGGGCGCCGGCCAGAACGCCCGGCCGGATCAGTGGCAGGGTGACCTGGAAAAACGTGCCGGCGGGTGTGGCGCCGAGGCTAAGCGCCGCTTGCTCCAGGCGGGGGTCGATGCCCGCCAGGCTGGCGTTCACGCTGGTGACGACGAAAGGCACCGCAAGGCAGGTATGGGCGAGGATCAGGCCAGCCGGCGTGCCGACCAGGCCGTAGCGGGCGAAGGCGTAGTAGATGCCGACCGCCACGACGATCGCCGGCACGATCAAAGGCGACAGGATCAGGGCGGAGGCCACAACGCGCAGCGCTTTGGGCAAGCGGGCGATGCCAAGGGCTGCCAGCGTGCCGAGCAGCGTCGCCAGTACGACCACGGACGCTGCGACCCAGAGGCTGAGCCAGGTGGACCGCAGCCAATCGTCGCTGGCAAAATAGGCGCTGTACCAGCGCAACCCGAAGGACGGCGGTGGAAAGGTAAGGTAGGTCGCCGAAGAGAAGGAGACCACCATCACCACGACGATGGGCGAGGCGAGGAACACAAGGATCAAGCCGACAAGCGTCGCCGGCAGCAGGCGGATGACTGTCATCGTGCACTCATTCGAAACGCATTGCCGACGCCGGGCAGCCGATAGAAAGCCGCGATAATGGCGAGCGCCGTTGCCAGCAGCACGGACGATAGGGTCGCCGCATAGGCCCAGTTGAGCTGATCGACCTGTTGAGCGATCAGCATCGACAGCGTGATCTCGCGCGGGCCGCCGACCATGGCCGGCGTGATGTAGAAGCCGAGGGCCAGCACGAATACCAGCAGCACTCCGGCGGCGACGCCCGGCATGGAGAGCGGCAGGGTTATCTGCTGAAATGTCGCCCCTGGTCTGGCGCCAAGCCCGGACGCCGCGCGCGCCAGCGACGGATCGATCTGTCGGAGCGCGTTGGCGATCGGCAGAACCATGTAGGGCAGCAGGATGTGAATCATCGCGATCTGCGTGGCCAGCGGCGTGTTGAGGATGCGCAACGGCTGGTCGATCACGCCTCCCGCGAGTAGCGCCTCATTGATGAGGCCGTGCCGGCCCATCAGCACCATCCAGGCATAGCTGCGGACCAGCACGCTGGTCCAGAATGGCAGCAGGATCAGGATCAGGATCACCGGTGCGTACCGCGGCGCGCGCACCAGCGAGAGGGCGACAGGATAGCCCAGTAGCAGGGTCCCCACAGTGACGATCAACGAGGTGTAAAGCGTGTTCGAGAAGACCTTCAGGAAGACTGTGTCGCCTGTCAGGGATGCATAATGCGACAGCGTCCAGGCCGGATCGTTGACGCTGCGCATCAACATCGACAGTACCGGCAAGGCGTAGAATACGAGCAAAAAGAGCAGAAGCGGCGCCGTCAGCAGCAGTGGCACGGACAGCTGCCACGACCGCCGCACGCCGACTTGCCGCGTGGCGACGGGTCCGATTGATCGGACTTCGACCACCTCAGACAAGGATCGTATCCGCGACCGACCACGCGATCTCTGCCCGCTCGCCGACCGCGCGACGCCGGATTGCAGCACTCGACGGCTCCTTCAGAACCATGGTGGTACCGTCGCTCGCCTGAAGCATGTAGCGGCAGCATTCACCCGCAAAGAGCGCCTCGGTCACGGTGACACTGAGGCGGTTCTGCGGCGCAGCCGGACTCCAGCTGCCGTCGGCGAAACGGATACGCTCCGGACGCGTCGTAAGCGTGACTTTCTCGCCCGTGGCGGGCGGACAGGGACAAAGGGCGCGGATGATCGCGCCTTCACACTCGGCCACAACGACGTCGTGTTCGATGCCGCGCACGATAGCCGGCAGGAAATTCGATTCGCCAAGGAAGGCGGCAACGAAGCGGCTGCCCGGTCGGTCGTAGAGATCTTCGGGCCGCCCGACCTGCGCAACCAAGCCCTCGTTCATGACGGCGATGCGGTCAGACATGATGAGGGCCTCTTCCTGGTCGTGCGTCACGTAGATGAACGTGATGCCAAGATCGGCATGAAGGCGGCGCATCTCGAGCTGCAGGTTCTCGCGGAGCTGCTTGTCGAGCGCCCCGAGAGGCTCGTCCATGAGCAGGAGACGCGGCTTGAACACGATCGCGCGCGCAAATGCGACACGCTGTTGCTGGCCACCGGATAGCTTGCGCGGATAGCGCTTGCCATAGCCTGGCAAGTGCACGAGCTCAAGCGCCTCGCCGACCAGCTTCGCCCGCTCCGCCTTGCCGACGCCACGCTGCTTCAGCGGAAATGCGATATTCTCAGCTACGGTGAGATGAGGAAACAGAGCGTAGTTCTGGAATACCATGCCGATGTTGCGGTGATACGGCGGCATCGCGACGACCGACGTCCCGTCGATGGCGATGTCGCCGCGGGTCGGCGTCTCGAAGCCCGCGATCATCATCAGGGTCGTCGTCTTGCCCGACCCGCTCGGTCCAAGCAGCGTCAGGAATTCACCGGAAGCGATGTCGAGCGAAACTCCGGCCACCGCGGCCGCGCGATCGTAGCTCTTTTCCAGGTCGTTGAGCGATACCGACGCGCCGCGGCCAGCTGCGTTCATCGCTATCAGCTCAGCAGCCATTTGTCGAAGCGGCTGACTACCGTGTCGCGATTGTCGATCCACCAATCGTAGTCATAGTTCACGAGCTGCGATTTGATGGCAGGGGCGCTGGGCAGGACAGCCAGCCGTTGCGGTGGAATGTATTGGCCCGACTTGCTGTTGACCGAGCCGTACGGAATTCCGAAGGAGACGCGTGCTTGTGGGATCGCCATGGTCGAGTATGCGGCGAACTTCATGGCATTCACTGCGTTTTTGGCGCCCTTGGGGATGCCCCAGGCGTCACGCTTCATCAGCCCCTGATCCCAGCTGATCGCCGCCGGAACGCCCGCCGCCTGCAGAGCCGCCATGCGGCCGTTCCAGACGGTTGTCATGGCGACCTCACGGTCGGTCAGGAGCTGGATCGGCACGGCGCCGGTGTCCCACCATTTGACGACAGCCTTCTTGATCTGGTCGTAGCTCGCGAAAGCCTTGTCGATATCGAGGGGATAGAGCTTGTCGGCCGGCACGCCGGCCGCCATCAGCGCAAATTCCAGTTCGGGCCAGTTGCCGGCGCCAGTGCCGATCATGGCCCGGTCGCCAGGGAACGTCTTGGTGTTCCAGAAGTCCGCCCAGCCTTTGGGCGCGACGCCTTTGAAAACGTCGGTCCGATAGGCCATCACCTCCGCCCAGACAAGCATCTCGAGACCGTATTCGAAGCGATACTCGGGGCCGACCCCGTCGTCGACCAGGGAGTGGTCGATCTTCTCGAAGTAATCGCCGTGCTTTTGCAGGTTCATGATCGAGCCACGGCTGAGCTGGGCGATGTCCCATTCGACGTTGCCGGTCTCGACCATGGCCTTGATCTTGGTCGGGTTCGTGCCGGGAAACGCACGCACCTTGATGCCGGAGATCTTCTCGAAAGGCTCGAAATAGGCCTTTTGTTGGGCCTCCTGCATCGCACCGCCGAAGGTGGCGATACGGACCTCGCCACTGCCCTTCAAGATGTCGGGAATTGTCGTCTGCTCCGGCCAGGCCGCCTCGGCATGACCAGGGCGGATGAACGGCGCCGCAAGGACTGCGCCCAGCAGGCTCACTACCGTGCGGCGGCTGAATTTAATCGGAGAACCATGATCGCGCATGACGGCTTGCTTGCTTTTCTAGTCGAGTTGATCAGTACGCCAGAAGATTGTCGCGGAAATGCTTGTGCTCGTAGGCCATGCGCATCAGGCCGCGATCCTGCAGCGCCGGCACCAGCCCGTCCTCGATCTCGGCGAGCGTGCGCCGATTGACGTTGGGCATCGAAAACAGAAAGCCGTCGCCGCCCACCTCCTGCATCACCTCGCCCATGCGTGCAGCCACGG
Organism: Bradyrhizobium sp.; assembly: GCA_028290305.1. The sequence goes on along the minus strand of JAQGKC010000163.1, from coordinate 5,852 downwards.
CATCGGGCGTGCCGCAGAGTTCGACCGACAAGTCGACCGCATTGAAGCTCGCCATCGTCTGCCGGATCGAGCGCCCGTTCGCCATTTTGCGGAACTGCTCGAGGTTCTGCTGGTGGCCATTGGTGGTCACCTCGTCGGGCAGCGGCATGTCGAGATCGAACTTGCCAAAGTCGATGTTGGTCACCTTGCCAAAATGCGCGAGCCTCTCGTCGATGCGTTCCATCGCGATGGCGGCCCGCTTCCTTTTGCGCTCCTCGGCCTCCTCCATGGTCTCGCCGAGGATCGGATTGATAAGATAGAGGACCTTGCAGTCGGAAGGCCTGCGGCCTTGCGCGACCATGTGCTTGTGCACATCCTCACGGTAGGCCCGCATGACCTCGATGCCCTTGGCGTTGACGACGATCGTATCCGCATGAGCCGCCGCGAACTTGCGTCCGCGCGGCGAGCCACCAGCCTGGGCGATGACAGGCTGGCCCTGCGGCGCCGGCCCGCTGTTGAGCGGCCCGCGCGTGCTGAAATACTTGCCACCGTAGTTGACGGCATGGACCTTGGAATGGTCGATGAGCACACCACTCTTGCGGTCGGCGACGATAGCGCCCGGCTCCCAGGAACCCCAGAGTCCGCGGCAGACCTCCATGTATTCGTCCGCCATATCGTAGCGCAGATCGTGCTCCGGCATCCCCTGCATGCCGAAGTTCATGGCTGCGAAGTCCGAACTGCCGGTGACGGCGTTCCAGCCGATCCGCCCGCCCGACACCTGGTCGAGCGTCGCTACAAGGCGGGCGAGGAGGTAGGGGTGATAGGCGTATGTTCCGAAAGTGGGCACGATGCCGATGCGCGATGTCACCTGCGTCATCAACGCCGCCACCACTGACGGATCCTGCCGCGGCACGGCAATGCCATTCTTGAGGTAGATCTCGGTCGAGCCGCCGAAGCTCTCGCCGACATAGGATGAATCTTCGAGCAATATGTAGTCGAAGCATGCACGCTCAAGCGTGCGTGCCATGTCCAGGAAAAGCTCAGGTTCCATCCAGGTCTGACCGATGTGACCGGTCCATGCTTCGCCCCAGGCCTGCACGCTCGATCCCTGAAGAAACCAGGCCAAGTGAAATGGTTTGGTGGGCATCTGGGCTCCATGGCCGGGATCAGGTTGGCGGGATCGAATAGATGAACTGGAAAAAGGCAAATATCGTGCCGACCGCCCATGGCTCGTCGTGCTGGAGACAAGCAAATCGGCACCCCGATCGGTCTTGCGATAACCCAATAGCGACGGAGTTGGACCGGCTCGATGGCGTCGCCTTCAATCTTCATCGCGGCTGTCCCCTTTGTGTGAACGGCGCCCTTTGACGGATTCCAAGCCAAGCGTCTCAGCAGGCGGAACTATATTGGCGGCTCGCCGGCGAAGCGGCGGATCGACCAAATTCGGTCGCGACCTCACGGGCTGTGCCTCACCGCGCCCAGCCTGGCGAACGGAGACAGCGGAGCGGCGACTCACGACAGCGCTCCCCTCGCGTTACCAGGAGCCAGAACAGGACGGGCAAGGTTACGACCATCAGCGGGACATAGAAGGTAAGCATGAGCCACAACGGGCCGCTCGGTTCTTCCTTAAGCGGCTCGCGCCTGCGGCGGTGGATCGCGATGGCCAAGTCGACTACGGTCTCGACGACGACCAGCCACGCCAGCCAAAACCCCAGTTCCGATTGCCGAAAAAGTGCGATCACACCAATCAGGGCGCTAGCTGCGCCGAGCAGGTCTCCGCTGACGATCTCCGTCAAGGCAGTTTTGGACAGTGGAAATCCATTGCGACGATTGGGTGAGCGCATTCACGAATCGACCAAATTTGCAGCACTGTTCGACGTACTCGTCGACCGAGGTTGCCCACCTGGCGAAATACTGAGAAACGTCAACCTGGCCGTGCACGAGGTGCACTCTCCGAAGGATTTCGCTCGCGGAATTGATGACGGATTGATGACGGCCTGCAAGAAAGCAATTCGGCTCTCAGACGACCCGCGCCTGCCATACCGCATCGGCACTTCAATCCACATCTCCGCTTACGGGTTCGAACCTCGAATGCAGATCGCGCTGAAATACCTTCGCACGACAAGGCTCGCAAACGAGGACATTGCGCTGGCGCTCGGATTCAGCGATGACGCCAATTTCCGCCGCGCATTTCGCCGCTGGACGAACAAATCGCCCAGCGAGATCCGAGGCGAGCGGCGCGCGCATGTCAATCCACAGGCCACAATCGAAAGCAGCAGCTTTCACCAAACAAAGCATCGAATGTCCAAGCTCGGGCAATCGATGGGCGAGATGTTTAGAGCTATACTTCGGCTGCACTGCCGGTTATGTCCCTGCATCGAAATGGATCGCGACAGGACGCCCCTGTCAAACGTTTGTCTTCTCGAGGGCTTCACTGACCAGAACAGCCAATCGAGATTGGACGCGACCTAACAACCAATGCATAATTGTCACCTAAACCGGTCATGGGGGTGAGTGGAGGCAGGCATGGACATGACTCCTGATAAGGAAACTCAAAGTGTGTCCGAGGCGCCAAATGCCGGACAAGGGAAGAACACCCGCAGCGCGACGCGTGGGCCTTCCATTATCGTCGGCATCGTTGCAGCGGTCGTCGTCGCGTTGTCTGTCTTCTATCTCTTGCGACCTGAACCACTGCTGGTACAGGGCGAAGCCGATGCAACACGGCTCGACATAGCCGCGCGCGTCGACGGGCGGGTCAAGGAGATACCCGTGGACCGTGGCCAGAACGTTCCTGCGAACGCTGTGCTCGTAAGGATCGATAATCCGGAGACTGTCGCAAAGCTCGAACAAATGAGAGCGGCTATGGCTGTTGCCGAGACCCAGCTCGCGAATGTACTTGTCGGAACGCGAGTGGAGACAGTTGCCGCGCGGAAGGCAGAAATGGAGCGCGCGCAGGCTGCTCTGGTGCTGGCGCAGAAGACGTTTGACCGCACTCATACATTGACCGAGCAAGGCAACGCGCCGCAAGCCCGCCTCGATCAGGTCACCGATTCACTGCGCGAAAGCGAACGCGCCGTCGATCAGGCCAAATCAGCCTACGACCAGTCCGTCAATGGCTACACAAAAGAGGAGCGGGCTATTGCCAGGGCCAATGTCGAAAAGGCCAATGCGGATAGCCAGAGCGTTCAATCGATCATCGATCAACTCGTGGTCTATGCTCCCGTCGCGTCGCAGGTCTACCAGCGCAATGTGGAGCCGGGCGAATATGTATCTCCGGGTGTACCGCTCGTTACCCTGATCGATTTGGCCGATGTCTGGATCCACTTCGACCTTCGCGAGGATCTGGTGAAGGGCTTGAAGGTCGGCGATCGATTTGGCGTACACATTCCGGCTCTCGGCGACCGCCGTGTCACCGTCGAAGTCAAGCTTATCGCGACCAAGGGCGAATATGCGAGCTGGCGGGCCACGCGTGCTTCAGGCGATTTCGACCTGCGGACGTTTTCGATCCGCGCCTATCCGATCCAGCCGGTGCCCGAGTTGCGACCGGGAATGAGCGCCTATCTCGACTGGCGGTCACGGCAATGAGGCTGGCGTCGAAACCTGGATTTCTGCTGGTCGCACGACGTGAGTGCCGGTGGCTGTTTCGCGATCGTGTAGCGCTGCTTTTGATCTTCGGCGTGCCTCTCTTCGCGTTCGTGGTCCTCACAACGGTATTCAGCCATCCGGTCATACGGGGGCTCGGAGTGACAGTGGTCGACGAGGACAAGTCGGACGCTTCGCGGGCCCTGGTGGAATATGTCGCGGCGTCTCCGAGCCTGAAAATCGTCGACCGCTCTGGTACGCTGTCCACGGCCGTGCAGGATATACGGTCCGGCAAGGCGATCTCGGCCATCTATGTCCCGCCGGATTTCGAGCGCGACCTGAAGGCGCAACGCCGACCACAGGTCTTCGGCTTCTATAACCAGCAGTTCCTGACTCCGTCCGGCATCGCATCCTCAGGGCTGAGCGATGCGCTATCCGCTGCGGCAGCCGTGGCCGCTCCCGCCAAGCGCGCCGCGCCCGCGCCGGCTTCGATCGGAACGTTGGCCGGCGAGACCATCGCGCTCGTCAATCCGCAAAAGAACTATGCGCAGTTCCTGCTGCGCGCGCTGCTGCCGACGATCATCCATGTGGTGATCACCCTGGCCGCAGGCTATTCTGTCGGGTCCGAATTCCGCCGTCGCGATGCGCGGGCCTGGCTCGAAAGCGCCGGAGGAGATCCGATCGTCGCGCTGGTCGGCAAGCTCGCGCCGCTGTTCTGCATCTTTGTCCTGATCATGTTGGCTGAAGTGCTCTTCCTGGAGGGCGTGCTGCAAATTCCCTTCAGGGGAGACGTGCCATTGATGGTCGCCGCAGGCTCCCTCCTGATTATTGCCTACCTGTCGCTCGGCGCCTTGCTGCAACTCCTGGTCGGCGACTTGGCGACAGGGCTCGGACTTGCGGGCCTCATTGCCTCTCCTGCATTCGGCTACGCGGGCGTCGGCTTCCCAACGGTCGGCATGAATGCTTTTGCGCAAGTCTGGAGCGCGATCCTGCCGCTGCGCTGGTACATGTCCGTCTTGCTGGGACAAGCAGCGCGAGGATTGCCGGTCTCGGATTCCGCCGTTCCCTTCGCGGCGCTCGCGGGCCTGACAGTGCTTTTCGCCGTCCTCGCATTGCTGCGCATGACGAGCCTCAAGCGCAAGGGCTGGTTTGAGACGACGCGGCCTGCCGAGCGACCCGAAACAGAGGACGCGCCACGCGGCATCGGCGGCGCCTTCAAGGCGGAGTGGCGGCGCGTGCTCGGAACGCGGAGTGCCTTCAGCCTCTTGTTCCTGGCTCCCCTGCTTTACGGCATTTATTATCCGCAGCCCTATCTGAACCAGATCCTTCGCAAACTTCCCATCGCGGTCGTCGATAATGATCTGAGCGATCTCAGCCGCCAGATCGTCGAGACGCTGGACGCGAGTGGAGCATTGAGCGTCGTGGTCCGCACCCGAACACTTGCCGAGGCGCGCACCGCAATCGATCGCGGGCAGGCCTTCGCCGCCGTCGAGATACCGCCCGGCACTGAACGCGATGTGCTCAAAGGCATCACCGCTCACATCCCGATCTATGCGGATGCCACCTACCTGTTCATATTCAGGTCGACCGCGAGCGGCGTCGCCACGGCCGTCGGAGCATTGACGTCCGAGCTCGTTTCGCGAGGCGCACGCTCCGATGGAAGCCTTGTCAAGGCGAAACTGGCGAGCTTGAGCCCGGCCGACGTCCTGCTGCAGCCGATCTTCAACCCGGTGGGCGGTTACGCGAGCTACATCGTCCCGGCTGCGTTTGTGCTGATCCTGCAGCAAACGCTTCTGATCGGTGCCGCGATGCTGACCGGTGCCGCGCTGGCGCAAGCCGGCGGAGCGTTTGCGGGCGTATTCGGCCGCGGCATCGCCCATTTGACCCTTTACCTGCCGGCGCTCGCGCTCTATCTGATCGTGCTACCACGCGTCTACGGCTTTTCGACGCTCGGCCATCTTCCACAACTCTTCGCGCTCGCGACCGTCTTTTTGCTGGCGACCAGCTTTATGGGGCAGGCCATCGGGGCCTGGTTCACGCGGCCGGAAAACGCGACCCTCCTCCTCCTTGCAACCAGCCTGCCTCAGTTCTTCACCGCCGGCTTCGCATGGCCGCGCGAAGCAATCCCCGACGCGGCCGTCGCGCTGGGCCGGATGTTCCCCGCCGACTTCGCGATTGATGGCCTCGTGCGCATCAACCAGCTGGGTGCCAGCATCTGGGAGGTCGCGCATGATTGGCTCGGACTGTGGTGTCTGGCCCTGGCCTATTTCGCGCTCGCCGTGATCTCGGCG
>JAQGKC010000121.1 GCA_028290305.1 Bradyrhizobium sp. | reverse complement strand
TCACCTACTTCGGCGCCGACGGGTTGATGCGGCGGCATGATTACGCGGTCGACGTGCTCGGCGGCGCGACGGGCGCTCACTATATCCACGACTATCAACAGGTCGGCGGACTCATGGTGGCCCACCGTCGGCGCGTTTATCCGCGTGGCGCCGACAACCAGCGAGTGCCTGAACCTGTGCTCGTGTCGATCGATATCAGTCACATCGGGCTCCGACCTTGAGTGCGCGCGTCGACTGAGGCGGGCCGAACGGATCGCGGTCGCCGCGTTTGGCTGGTGAAATTGAAGTTCCTGTCATTGGACCGATCGGTCGAATGAGCAAGGGCAATGGAAAACTGCGTGGCTCAACCAACATGCTTGAGGAAGAAATGCCGAAACTCGATGGAAAGATCGCCGTCATCACAGGGGGAAACTCTGGGATCGGCCTGGCCACGGCTAAGGTTTTCGTACAGGAAGGCGCGCGCGTCTACATCACGGGCCGCAGGCAGGCAGAGCTTGAAGCGGCTGCCACCCTTCTCGGTCCGCGTGCGACGCCCGTCCTGGGCGACGTCACCAAACCGGCCGATCTCGACCGCCTCTATGACCAGATTCGCGCAGAGGCGGGACGAGTCAACATCGTTTTCGCAAATGCCGGCACCGGCGCCTTGGCGCCGCTCGGCGGCCTAACGGAAGAGGACGTCGACTACCAACTGAATGTGAATGTGAAGGGCGTGATCTGGACCGTCCAGAAGGCCCTGCCTCTGATGGGGTCGGGCGGCTCGATCATCTTGAATGCCTCGGTCGTCGCCACAAAGGGCTTCGCCAACTGGAGTGTCTACAGCGCCACAAAGGCGGCGGTCCGCAATTTTGCCCGGACATGGTCGTCGGATTTGCGGGGCAAGAACATTCGGGTGAACGCGATCAGCCCTGGAGTAATTCCGACGCCCGGACACGAAAAGACCGGCCTTGGGCCGGAGGCGGTGGCCAACTTCATGGAATACGCGGCGAGCATCACGCCCTTAGGACGAACCGGAACTGATGAGGAGGTTGCAAAGGTCGTCGCCTTCCTGGCCTCCGACGACAGCAGCTTTGTCACGGCCAGCGAGATCTTCGTCGATGGCGGCATCGCCCAGGTTTAATGAGCGCGCGAGGCGGTGTGCCGGCATTACCCCAACGGCCGCCGCAAAGCACTTCTTTATCCACGGACACAGACCAGGAGAAGGCTACATGCATCTCGATTGAATATGATCAGTCACTTTAGATTCGTCGGCTTTGCCGCCGAATGCTGGCTTTGCTGGCCAGCTTAACCCCCAGAATGCCGTCCAAAGACGCGCCCTTCGTCCATGAAAGGAAATCTCATGCCTACCTTCCACGCTAATATCCCCGCAGGCAAGTTTAGCAGCGCCGAGAAGCGAGCGCTCGCCGCCGCTTTCCATCGTGCGCTGATCGAAGGCTTCGGGACGCCGCCGGGCGATAACTTCAATATGATTTCTGAGCACAAGGAAGATGAGCTTTTCATGGACCCACACTTCCCCGGGATGAACCGAACGGAACGCGCCATGATCGTGACACTGGTCCACGGCGCACACCGGCCCCTCGAGCAAAAGCGTAAGATAGCTGAACTTGTTACTCGATATGCTGTCGAGGCGGTTGGCATCTCACGGGACGACATCGTCTTGATTATATATCCGGTCGACAACGAGAACTTCAGTTTCGGCCAGGGTGAGCTTCAGCTCGCTGGAATACCGCCGAAGTGGTGATCGCAGGAAACCTCCGCTGATCCAGATTACGGGCGTTGGGCCATTTGTGACGACCGATCCAAGCAGTCGCGGGCCCGTGACACCGCCGACCCGAAGAGGGGGCGGTCGGGTTTGCAAGCTCAGAGCCTCAGGAGACGACCATGTTCGACCGCAAAGATATCGAATTTCCAGCCGCAGATGGTGTGATCCTCCGAGGGTGGCTTTTCGTGCCGCGTGGCGGCGGTACCAAGCACCCCGCGATCTCCATGACGCACGGCTACGCGGCGGTAAAGGAGCAAGGTCTCGAACGGTTTGCCCGCAGCTTTGCCGAAGCTGGTTTTGTGGTTCTGGTCCATGACCATCGAAACTTTGGCTCGAGTGAGGGACGAATTCGCGGGGACGTCGATCCGTGGCAGCAGATCGCCGACTGGCGCCGCGCGATCACTTTTATCGAAGCCCATCCCGAGGTCGATTCAAGCCGGATCGGACTTTGGGGCACCAGTTTCGCTGGCGGCCACGTCCTCGTGCTTGGCGCCACCGATCGCCGGGTACGTGCCGTCGTCTCTCAGGTGCCGACCATCAGCGGGTTCGAGCAGGGACTTCGTCGCGTTTCTCCGGACGCTACTCCGGCTCTCGAAAGCGCGTTTTCCGTAGACGACCGCGCACAGCTTCGTGGCGAACCGCCGCAGCGTCAGCTGATCGTCGGCGCTGACCCTGCTGTCCCTGCAGCTTACCGTTCGAAACCCGCCATCGACTTCTACTCGCAGCCGGTTCCCGACGGTGCTTGGGAAAATTCCGTGACACTTCAGTCAACGAGAGCTGCGCGGATGTATGAGCCAGGCATCTGGGTGCCGAGAATCTCGCCTACCCCTTTGCTCATGATCGTCGCATTGGCCGACACGCTTACCGTTACGGACCTGGCACTGGCCGCTTACGAGCGGGCGCTCGAACCAAAGTATCCAACTCAGCAGCCTCCTGTATCACTGCTAAGCAGCAGTGGCGCACCCCGGGATGTTATGAGGGCAAAGTGATCATGGAGCCCTTTGTTGGCTAGAAATGGCGATAGGCATTACGTAGTTCTCCGTAGTCGACAGCGACCCAAGGAAAAATTATCAACCCGTTCCTAAGACGGGAGGGCAGGGTCATGGGTCGACCGCGCCGCATACTTCACAAGAAAAGTTTTGAAGAACGGCTTGCGCAACAGGCGCAGCTTTTCAAAGAGCAAGCCAAGATGCTGCCACCTAGTAAAGATCGCGAAATGCTCTTGCGCCGAGCTCGGCCGGCGGAGACAGTCGCGAACATCAACGAGTGGTTGACCTCGCCCGCGTTGCAGCCGCTGAAGCCGGTGCGGCCATGAAGGTGGCGTCCAATGCGCAATGGTCGCCCCGCAAAAGGCAAGCCGCCGATGTTCTTAGGCGGGCTCGCAAGCTCGCGGTCGGCCCCGCCAGAAACGATCTTAGACAATTGGCTATGGGGCTTCTCTGGTTGGAAAGGAGAGGGTTTGTCGGCCTCGCAGAAGATAGCAAAAATCCATCAAAGCGATGAAGAAGCATATCCGCCTCAAGTGCTGATTCCTCCAGGCGGTTTTTAGCCAGCCTACCTTCCGTACCTGCTGCTTTTTGACGGAGCATAGCAGCCCGCTTCTCGGCATCGCGGACTGCCGTTTCATATCGCTTACGCCGAATGGTGGGCAGTGCCTCACCCTTCGCGATGATGTCTCAACAGGCCGCCTTCGAAACGAAAGGGACAAGTACTCCGCGAACAAAACGACCTCCCCGCGTTCCGAATCCGGACCTTCTTTCACTTTTTTCGAGAAATTCGTCCCAAGCGTCGCCGCTGAGTTCGTCCGGAGCGTCCGCACGGTCTTCGCGTTCCGCGATCAGATCCACGCAGCTTCGGTCGGCTCTGAGTATGCGGCCCTTCGTCTTCTCGGTCAGACGGGAAAGCAGAGCAGAAAACGCATGTTCCAGCCTTTTGTTTTCCGAGCGAACTCCTCCTTCACCGGAATCATCGCGACAAGCTCGGGATGGCTCATGAGCTCAAGCCCGGTGGCCCTGAGCGTGGCGTTGTGGCTCGCGTGGTGACCGAACCTTGTAGAGAACCGTGGATGCGAACATCTCTGTGATGCCGACGCTCGCCGGCTCGCCGCGCTTTGGCCCCTTCGGCCAAGTGTACTGCTGCCGGGTTTCCAGTTCCTACCTGGGCGTCGCCGGGAAATAGCATGACGCGCCGGTCAGCGCCGTCGTCGATCACGAAGGCGAGGACCAGGCTCGTGTTGGTGTCAGAGTCGAGCTTCAGCGCGAGCTGCTCCGCCGCGTGGAGCCAGCCTCGGTCGATCTGGCCACTCGTCTTCGGGGGCGAAATAGCGGGCGGCAGCGCCGCCGGATTTCTGCAGCAGCGACAGGTGCAGCAGATGATGTTCGTCGAAGGGCATCGCCATCCGGAACGTCTTTTCCTCGTCCGGATCGAAAGCGTCGCGGGTCTTGTCCAGCTGAATCGCTGCCGCGAGGTATGCGGCGAGCTCGTCCGTCTCGCCTTGCAGATAACTTCCCCCTACGAGGATTGCTGCGCTTAAGGAGCTTCTCGTCTTCGGCGGACCCAGGACGTACGCCTGTATCGGAGTGTCGGCAGCAAGTGGGCCCGGATCGGAGCCGGAGACGAAGTAACGGACCCGTTTCGCATGTTCCTTGAGATACGACAGGATCGCGCCGGTGGTCATTTTGCCGTTGCCGTCCGCGCCCAACAGTGAGTTGTCGGCGCCGCTCAGTCGTCGATCAACCGAGGCGTCCGCCTACGGCTTGGTGCGGCGGCGAGCGCGAAATGAAAATGAGATCCTCAGGCAGATAGACGCGCACTTGGAACGAGCTCCCGAGTTGATCCCGTTCAACTCTACATAACGGAGATGGCCAGTTTCATTGATGAACATCAATGAAACTGACTGCGGAGAGATGCATGCTATGTGTTGGTGGACTATGAGAACTGACGGGGAAAGGTGTGCCATGGATGGCTTCAGACCGCTACATGATCGAGTTCTCGTCGGACGCATCGAGGCTGAGGAAAAGACCCCAGGTGGGATCATCATTCCGGACACGGCAAAAGAGAAGCCGATCGAGGGCGAGGTCTTGGCAGTCGGTCCTGGTTCCCGCGACGAAACGGGCAGGATTGTTCCACTCGATGTGAAAGTCGGCGACCGCGTGCTGTTCGGGAAGTGGGTGGGCACGGACGTGCTCATCGATGGTGAAGAGCGACTCATTCTCAAAGAGTCCGACATTCTGGGTGTGATCGAAGGTAAAACGCGCGCGACACAAAAAGCTGCCTAAGTCGTGCTATCGGCGCAGGAACCAATCATGGCTGCAAGAGAGGTCGTATTCAGCTCCGAAGCGCGCGCAAAGCTACTTCATGGCGTCGACATGCTGGCCAATGCAGTGAAGGTTGCCCTCGGACCAAAAGGACGAAACGTCGTACTCGATGAGTCCTTCGGTCCTCCCCGAATCAGCAAAGGATGGCGTTACTGTTGCCAAGGAAGTAGAGCTCCCCGACCAGTTTGAAAATGTCGGTGCGCAGCTGTTCAAGCAAGGCGCGCTTAGAACGAGCGAGCTGGCAGGCAACGGTACGACCACGGCTACGGTACTTGCACAGGAGATCGTCAGGGAGGGCGCCAAGGCGGTCGCTGCCAGCATCAACCCGATAGACATCAAGCGCGGTATCGAACTGGCTGTAAACGCGTTCATCACGGACATCCGCAAGCGGTCAAGGAAAGTCTCGAGTAGCGAGGAGATCGCGCAGGTAAGAACGATTTCGGCCAACGATGATGCGGAAATTAGCCAAATGCTCGCTCGTGCGATGCGGATCGCGGGCAATGATGGGGTGATCACGGTAGAAGACGCGAAATCGCTTGAGACTGAGTTGGATATTGTCGAAGGAATGCAATTCGATCGCGGGTATATCAGCCCATCCTTCGTCACCAACGCAGACCAAATGTTGGCCGAGTTGTAGGATCCCGACATCCTCATATTCGAAAGACAGCTTTCCAACCTGCAGCCACTTGTACCAGTCCTTGAGAAGGTCGTGCAGTAAGGGTTTCGGCTGCGAAAACCTGCAGGAGCGACCGGCGAAGCTCGCCGGCGGCGTTGCTATCATCCGGGTCGGCGGTGCAACCGAAGTCGAGGTGAAGGAACGCAAGGATCGCGTTGACGACGCCGTGCACCCACCAAGGCAGCGATCAAGGAAGGTATTGTTACCGGAGGCGGCTCAGCGTTCCTTTTTTCTGCGAAGGCTCTTGATCGACTCAACGCCAGCAACCGAGACCAGCAGCTAGTAGTCGAGATAGTGCGCAGAGCACTTGAGGCGGCTACGCGGCAGATTGTGGAGAACGCCAGCGTCGAAGCCCCGATCGTCGTCAGCAAACTACGAGAGAAGAACGACACGAACTGGGGTAACGACGCCGCGGCTGGCGAATTCAAAGATATGATCAAGGCTGGCATCATCGATCCAACGAAGGTCGT
>JAQGKC010000007.1 GCA_028290305.1 Bradyrhizobium sp. | reverse complement strand
TTCCGAAAAGATCATGCTTAAACAAAAGATCGAGCGTGATGACGTTTCGGAGAAACGTCATCACGCGAGTGACACTGATTCAAAAGCGGGCGCGGCGACGCTGCCTCGCATGAGCGCGTTTCGGGAGCAATGAATGGCCAGCAAGGCAAAGACGCTGCAGGTAAAGGACAAGGAAAAAGACGACAAGGCAGCCGACGCTCCTGAGAAGGATTCGCCCGACGCGACGTCGCCGTTCCTCGACCTGTCCGATGCCGCCGTCAAGAAGATGATCAAGCAGGCCAAGAAGCGCGGCTTCGTGACCTTCGATCAGCTTAACGAAGTGCTGCCCTCCGACACCACCTCGCCGGAGCAGATCGAGGACATCATGTCGATGCTCTCTGACATGGGCATCAACGTCTCCGAGGCCGAGGTCGCCGACAGCGAGGAAGAGAACAAGGAAGACGCCGAGGACGAGACCGACAACGAACTGGTCGAGGTCACCCAGAAGGCCGTCACCGAAGTCAAGAAATCCGAGCCCGGCGAGCGCACCGACGATCCCGTCCGCATGTATCTGCGCGAGATGGGCACCGTCGAGCTGCTGTCGCGCGAGGGCGAAATCGCCATTGCAAAGCGCATCGAGGCCGGCCGCGAGGCGATGATCGCTGGACTCTGCGAAAGCCCGCTGACCTTCCAGGCCATCATCATCTGGCGCGACGAGCTCAACGAGGGAAAGATCTTCCTTCGCGACATCATCGATCTCGAGGCCACCTATGCCGGCCCCGACGCCAAGAACAACATGAACCCGCTGCTCGCCGCCCCCGTCGGCGCCGACGGCCAGCCATCGGCCGAAGCCAATGGCGAGGCTGCGCCGATGCCCGCCGCTGTCGCGCCTCCGGCTGCACCTCCCGCGCCGACCCCGTTCCGCGCCGCGCCCGCCGCTGCCCCCGGCGCGGATGGCGAAGGTGAAAGCACGTCGGAAACCGCCGCCGACGGCGACATGGACGACGACGAGTTCGAAAACCAGATGTCGCTCGCGGCCATCGAGGCGGAGCTGAAGCCGAAGGTGGTCGAGACCTTCGACAAGATCGCGGACAATTACAAGAAGCTGCGGCGTCTTCAAGAACAGGATATCTCCAACCAGCTGCAGAACGAGACGCTGTCGCCGGCGCAGGAGCGCAAATACAAGAAGCTGAAGGACGAAATCATCGTCGAGGTGAAGTCGCTGCGGCTCAACCAGGCCCGTATCGATTCGCTGGTCGAGCAGCTCTACGACATCAACAAGAAGCTGGTGTCGTTCGAAGGCCGCCTGCTGCGCCTCGGCGACAGCCACGGCGTCGCGCGCGAGGACTTCCTGCGCAACTATCAAGGCTCGGAGCTCGATCCGCGCTGGCTCAACCGTGTCTCGAAACTCTCCGCCAAAGGCTGGAAGAATTTCGTCCATCACGAAAAGGACCGCATCAAGGAACTGCGCCACGAGATCCAGTCGCTGGCGGCCTTGACCGGGCTTGAGATCGGCGAATTCCGCAAGATCGTGCATGGCGTGCAGAAGGGCGAGCGCGAGGCCCGCCAGGCCAAGAAGGAAATGGTCGAGGCCAATCTGCGGCTCGTGATTTCGATCGCCAAGAAATACACCAACCGCGGCCTGCAATTCCTCGACCTGATCCAGGAAGGCAATATCGGGTTGATGAAGGCGGTCGACAAATTCGAATACCGCCGCGGTTACAAGTTCTCGACCTATGCGACGTGGTGGATCCGGCAGGCGATCACGCGAAGCATTGCGGATCAAGCGCGCACCATCCGCATTCCCGTGCACATGATCGAGACCATCAACAAGATCGTGCGCACCTCGCGCCAGATGCTCAACGAGATCGGCCGCGAACCGACGCCGGAGGAATTGGCCGAGAAACTCGGCATGCCCCTGGAGAAAGTTCGAAAAGTTCTCAAGATCGCCAAAGAGCCGCTGTCGCTGGAAACTCCAGTGGGCGACGAGGAAGATTCGCATCTCGGCGATTTCATCGAGGACAAGAACGCGATCCTGCCCATCGATGCCGCGATCCAAAGCAACCTGCGCGAGACGACGACGCGCGTGCTGGCGTCCTTGACGCCACGCGAAGAACGCGTGCTGCGCATGCGCTTCGGCATTGGCATGAACACCGACCACACCCTGGAAGAAGTCGGCCAGCAGTTCTCGGTGACCAGAGAGCGTATTCGGCAGATCGAAGCCAAGGCGCTGCGGAAGCTGAAGCATCCGAGCAGGAGCAGGAAGCTGCGGAGCTTCTTGGATAACTGATTTTATAAGTTACGGGCTTGACCTGGCAATCCATCGAATAAAACGGCGGACGAAAGTCCGCCGTTTTATTTTAGCCTCGCTACCCTGAGTATGTTTTTGAGCCGCCCGTGTTTGACCCCGCGAATGTAGCCGCGCGACACTTGCACCTCCATCTCGGCTTCCAAAAACTCATTCGCTGCCAGTAGTGCGTCGACGGCTTCACGGGCGTCACTGCCGCAAGCCTTGATGGCTTGATCGGCTGCGGCCTCAAGCCGATCGTTTTCAGGCTATGGGTCGGCGGCGGAGGCCTGCCACATGGTTGCTTTGAACATGTAATCTAGATCAGATACACTTCTGTCTGCCACAACTAGCCCTAGAGTCGGTCTTGGGCTGTGAGAGACACGCGCGTGGAAGAATTTCTCGCAAGGATATTGGAATTCGGCTGCGCGATCATTGGCTATTGGTACGTGTGGTTGACCGTCGTGCCATTTTTCATTGATCAAATTCTAAGTCGCAATTTTTGGTCCAAAGAGACCCTTGAGCGTTTTGATCAAAAGTGGCCCCCTGACAGGCGCCACAGATTTTTCAAATGGGTTTGCATGATTGGATTTGTTTTTGCCTCGTTTCAGGCATTCGATCACGTCAATCAGGAAGCGAAACGCGCAAGCATTGAATTGCAGACGACTAAAACAGACCTTTCAACAAAGAAAAATGAGTTGGAGACTGCGCAACAGGCGCTTGCTGACACCCGGGGGCAACTGGCAGAGGCTAACGCGAAAATAACCCAAGCGCCGTCCCCTGGCGCAGAACAGCCCAAGGCCACGATTGATCTGGACGATAATATAGACATAAACGTCGATGGCTTGCGATCGAGCGGTACGGGGACAGTCATTAAAGGGCGAGGAAGTGGTAAGGGTTTCTTTAAAGACATAAGCTCAACATTTGCAGACGCAAAGTTTCCTCTTGTTCCTCTTTCTGAGACTGAGAAGGCAATTCCAAACGATAAAATACGGGATCGTCTAACGGAATTTTTCAAGGGGTTGTCGGAGCTTGAAGCCAAGCGTCAGGCAATAAGAGACAATGAAGCCCAGCGCAAAGCGTGGGAAGAGGAATTCAAATCGACATATCTTCCGCGCGCTCGCACCCTGCAAAGCCTAATTATTTCGCGAATCGGAGGGGTTGAGCCCACTATTCAAAATGCTGACATTAACGACATGCCCGGAATGATGCTGGTGAGCTCGATAAGATTGGGGCGTTCCTCGCTTGGGCACGATAAGCCAATCGGGTTACAACCTGCACTCAATGTCATGAATTATCTACAGTATTTGGCTGAGAGGATGCCGTGAAAAATCCTAACAAAACTTCCTCTCGTTTTGACCGGCTCTTGCACGCAATGGTCACTCAACTCGTACCTTAGGAAAGGCCTGCAGCAA
This sequence comes from Bradyrhizobium sp., assembly GCA_028290305.1. Next base: position 7,290 of record JAQGKC010000007.1, on the reverse strand, counting down.
AAGCTCTAACATCAGCAGCGGCTGTTTTCGCAAATTATGGCGACACTCGAACTCGCGAAAGTAAAGCTGCAAGTGCTTCTTCGAAATCCAAACGTAAGTCCCGTTGATCCCGCGCTTCACCTGAGACCAGAACGACTCGATTGAGTTGGTGTGTACGTCACCGCGAACGTATTCCCTTCGGAATGATCGACCATTTCGTGGTCATAGCCGCAGCGCACTTTAAGCAGCTTGAAGTTTGACGCTTCGTCCATGTTAAGGTGCGACCCCTCTTTCACGAACCGCACGATGTGAGCCTTGGTGCGAGCTTGCATGACGCGCGTAACGACATCGTCGCCCCGCCAGCAGCAGCAGCACGGTGGTCAGGCACCCGATCTGATGCTTGCGGGGCGGTGAGCCTACGATCATGGCGCGATGATGCGGTGGCCCGAACGACTTTTCAAGGCGCCTTGCGCAGGACGCAGAAGGCATTTTCGGACCAAAATGCCATGAGAGGTGGTACGATCTCGGGCCACCCGCTATGCCCAAGGGACTGCCAAGCGACGACTGCCAAGGGACTTTCTAATGACCACGCAGACAAAATTAACGACGGCCGCTTTTCTGACCTTGGCCATGCTCGCAGGCCTGGGCTCACAGGCTGACGCGGCGCAATGCGGCAACGGCCCGGCCGGGTTCGAGGCCTGGAAGAGCGAGTTCGCCGGGGAGGCGAGGGCCAAGGGTATCAGCGCTTCGACCGTCCAGGCTTTGATGGCAACGAACTACGCCAGTGCGACCATTGCCGCCGACCGCGGCCAAAGAAGTTTCAATCTGTCGCTCGCACAATTTCTCGCCAAGCGCGGCGCCTCGACCATCGTTGCGCGCGGCCGTTCGCTGAAGCAATCGCAAGGCGCGATGTTTGCTTCCATTCAGCAGCGTTACGGCGTGCCGCCGGGCCCGTTACTCGCCATCTGGGGCATGGAGACGGGGTTTGGCAGCCAGCGCGGCAACCAGAACATGCTCTCGTCGATCGCGACGCTGGCCTATGACTGCCGGCGGTCAGCCTATTTCACCGAGCACCTTTACGCCGCGCTGCAATTGATCGATCGCGGGGCGCTCCCGCCGGCTCAGCGCGGCTCCATGCATGGCGAAGTCGGCCAGACGCAGTTTATGCCCAAAAACATTCTGGCTTACGGCACCGGCAATCTGGACGTCGCGGCCAACGCGCTGAACTCGACGGCGAATTTTTTAAAAGCGCACGGCTGGCGCGCCGGTGCCGGATACCAGCCGGGAGAGCCCAACTTTGCCGCCATCGAGGCCTGGAATGCTGCCGGCGTCTATCAGCGCGCCATTGCGCTGATGGGCCATCAGATCGACGGCGGCGAGTAGGGGCCTGCGGCGCGCTGACGCGTCCCTGTGAAGCGTCCCTTGCAAGGTAGGGGTTCACCCTTGCAAGTTCACCGCACTTGGGCGTCGCGGAAGATATCTGCCGCGCGTCCTTTTCTCATGGCATGATTGGGACGAGAGATAGCAAGGGATTCGCATGCGCAAGCTTCGTTTGGCCGTTGTTTTCGGCGCCGTCATCGCCGCCACACCCTCCTTCGCCGCCCGCTGCGGCGGGGACTTCAATACGTTCGTGGCCGGCATGTCGGCGGAGGCGGCGTCCGCCGGGGTCTCGCAGGCCGTGATCTCGCAGGCGTTCGGCGGGGTCAGCCAAGACATGGCGGTGCTGAATTTCGACCGCCGCCAGCGCTACACCTTCAACAAGAGCTTTGAGCAATATGTCTCGACCCGCGTCGGTTCGGGGCGGATCAATGGCGGCCGGGCCATGCTGCAACGTAACGCTGCGCTATTGTCGCGGATCGAGGCGCGGTTCGGCGTGCCCAAGCAGATCCTGGTCGCGATCTGGGGGCTGGAGACCGATTTCGGCAAAGGCGACATGGGAAGACTTCCGGTGGTCCGGACGCTCACGACGCTCGCGCATGATTGCCGCCGTTCCGAGCTGTTCCAGGGCGAATTGCTCGCGGCGCTGAAGATCGTACAGCGTGGCGACCTGCCGCTGCGCGACCTGATCGGCGCCTACGCCGGCGAAATCGGCCAGACCCAATTCCTGCCGTCGTCCTACATCAAATACGGCGTCGATTTCGACGGCGATGGTCGGGTCGATCTGCGCCACAGCGTGGCCGACGTGCTCGCTTCCACCGCCAACCTCTTGCACACCAACGGCTTCAAGATGGGCGCGCCCTACGAAGAGGGCACCGCGAATTTCGAGGCGATGCGCGAGTGGAATCACGCGACGATCTATCGCAAGACGATTGCGTATTTTGCGGATCAGCTGGTGGGGCGGTGAGGTCCAGCAGAAACGCCGATCTAAGTTAGTCCGTCATGCCCGGGCTTGTCCCGGGCATCCACGTCTTGGGCATCCAAGCAAGAAAGACGTGGATGGCCGGGACAAGCCCGGCCATGACGAAAAGCAATTTCCGCTTCCAATTTAACCCAAATCATCTCTATAGCCCTCTCCGTCCCGTCCCCCAGAGGGGCGGCTCGCGATCGTCACGGACGCGGGGCGGGATGCGGTGGACGCTCGCAGCGCTGCAGACGAATAGCGCATGCTTGCGGACGGCGAAGTCGTGTGGTCCTGACGCCTCGACGCCGGCGTCAAGTTGGCGGGAAACATTTCCGCTGATGACGGTGACAAGAAAGCCCGATCACCGGGGAGAGCGCGAAGGAAACCGTTAAAACCATTGCGCAGGGAATGCCGGGCTTTTCCGGTGTGACCGTGGTGACTACCCTCGTGTGCTACCTACTTCACTGCACACGAGACTGCGGGCGCAGCGGGCGCCCGGCATTCCCTGCGCCCTCTGATGATCTGAGGGCAGGACGTTCCCGGCAAAACTCGCGCTGATAGCGCGGCGAGATCGCGATGCCGTGTCTAAGAACAATCGCTGTTTGAAAATTGAAGTCGGGCCGTCATCATCCGCGAAAGCGGATGATCCAGTATTCCGAAGCGCCAACGATGGAATCGAAAAGCCGCGGCATACTGGATGCCGGCCTTCGCGGGCATGACGGACTACTTCCCTGCCTTCGCCATCTTCTCGATCCGGCGCGCCAGCACCGCCCAAAAGGTGCCGGGCCGAAAGCGCTGCAGCAGGTCCATGAAGCGGGCGTCGTTGCCGATCAGGATGCGCGGCTGGTTCTTCTCGATGCCCTCGCGGAACGGTAGATCTTGACTGTCATGCCCCGGCTTGACCGGGGCATCCAGTACTCCGCAGCGCTTGTTTTTGCACACCGCACCCCAATCAGCCCTCTGGAATACTGGATCGTCCGGCCAGGCCAGGCGACGACAGATAGGGCGGCAGATGATCTGTAATCCCGGAATCAAAAAGGCGGGCTCGAGGCCCGCCATTTCAGCAAAATCATTTCGCTTGGTACCGGGGTGCCCGGGCGGAGCGGAGCTCCACCCGGGCTTGAAGTCACTTCTTGGACTTCTTGGCCTTCTTCGCCTTCTTCGCCTTTTTCGCCTTCTTCGCTTTCTTAGCCATAGCATCCTCATTTGGGTTTAATGGAAGGAAACGCGACACGAGGCATGCTCGGCGGAGGGCCAGCCTCGCAACATCCTCGAATGTAATCCCAACAGATTCGCGGCGCGCTGCCCCGCGCTGTCACGCTGGTGTCATCGTGTTATCCACAGGTGTTATGCGTTTTGGCGCGTTTTCGGCGGAGCTAAGAGGTCCGTATCGCAGAAAGCTTCGCGCGTCGCGAACATCGCGGTGGCTCGCGCGAGTTCGTCAGGGTTAACGAGAGGCCAACATAGGCCACGCATCTGCACCGATCCGGAACAGGCGAAGGCAGCGCGGCCGCGCTCTTCATCAATTCAAAACCAAGTGCGGATTGTGCGCCGCCGCGGTGAGAGTCCGTTAAGCGACACGGCGCATCTTCCTCCACAAGACAACGGGGATAGGTCTTGGGCGGGTCGTTCGATAACAGGGGAGACAGGGCCATGCGCGTTCGGGGTTCGCGATGCTGAACGTTCCGACGTTGTGGACGGTATTCGTCATCAATTTTCTCGCGCTGGGCCTTGTCTGGGCTTATGTCATCCACAGCTATCCCAAATTCGATGCCGCGCGATACTGGGCCGCCGCGGTGCTGACGGCAGCCGCGGGTGCCGCGTTTTCAATGCTGCGCGTCGTATTTGACTCCCGGCTGCCGCTGATCGGTGGCGGCAGTTTGCTGATCCTGGCGTGTTGTTTTATCGCGATGGGCGTCAAGCGGTTTTACGGCGAGCCGGTCTCCTGGCGCTCCGCTGCCCTGATTACCGGACTCAGTTGCATCGGCCTGACCTACTTCATGGTCGTGCGTGACGACATGCCGATGCGGATCTTCATCTATTCCCTGGGACAGTCCATTTCGGTTGCGATGACATTGAAACTGGTGCTGTCGCGGCACGACGGCCGCGAAAATCCCGGCGCCCGTCTGGCCGGCATCTGCGCCATCCTTATTCTCGTCATCTATGCCGTGCGCTCCGGATGCGCGCTGCTGCATATCGGCGGCGAGGTCTCGATGGTCGAATTCAACGGAATCCAGTCGGTACTGATCCTGCTGCTGGTGTTCCTGTCGATGGCCTGGAACTTCGGCTTCCTGCTGATGGCGATCGACCGGCTGCGCAACGAGGTCGCCGATCTCGCGCTGCTCGACGATCTCACCGGGGTCGGCAACCGGCGGCATCTGCTGCAGCGCCTGACCGAGGAATGCGCCAGGTCGGAGCGCAGCGGCGCGGCGTTCGCGCTGCTGGTGATCGATCTCGACGGCTTCAAGGCAATCAACGATACCTACGGCCACGCCGCCGGCGACGCCTGCCTGCAGCATTTCACGTTGATGGCGCAGACCCGGCTGCGGCCCGGCGACATGCTGGCGCGCACCGGCGGCGACGAATTCTGCGTCGTGCTGCCCGCCAGCACGCTGCGCGAGGGCGCGATGATCGCGCGCCGGATCCTGGATGTATGCCGCGAGGATGCCGAGCAATGCGTTGGCGCGGATATTCCGATCGCCATCTCGATCGGCGTCGCGCAATGGACCCCGGAGATGGGCGCCTTCCCGGACCGGCTGATCGCCGCCGCCGACCACGCGCTCTACACCGCCAAAAAGGACGGCAGGAACCGCCACGCGGTTTATGACCCCGCGCCGCCCCTGGTGCCCGGATACGAAGTGCTGGAGCAGGCTCTGCGCAAGCACGCGTGAGCGTGTTACGAGGAAGCTCCACGGGGTCCTGATCATGAACTTCCGCTTGCTGGCGATGACGCTTGGCTTCATCGCGATCTTTACTCCGGCATCCGCGCAAACCCCCGACCTCGCGGCTATTGCGCGCGCGTCGGGCACGCCTGAGATTCCCGGCCTGAAGATGGTCTGGCTGGCGCCGTGGGGCGACGTGTCAAAAGCCCATCCCTGGCGCAACATCGTCGTGCACGAGACCGAAGGCCCGGCCGGCTCCGCACGTGGCGGCGCGGCGGAGCAGGCCAAGAACCCGACGCGGCGCGGCGTCACCGTCTGGGTCGAAACCGACGGCACCGTATACTGGGCGGTGCCGGAGACATTAATTCCGACCCATGGCGACGGCGCCAACCGCAACGACAACAAATACATCGACAACGGCCCGACCTTTCATCAGGTGATCGGGAGCACTTCGATCGGGGTGGAATTCGCCGGCAACTATCCCGACGTGACGCGCGGCGCCACCGAGGCGCAGATCGCTGCCTGGCGGATTCTGGTGCGCGTGCTGCGGGTGCGCTACGGCATCCCCGCCGAACGGGTCTATGCGCATAACTGGATCGACTATAAGGACGCCCGCTATTGCGAAGGCTGCGCGCTGGCGACGCTGGCACGGCAACCAGGTTTTTAGAACACGTATCAACTCGTTATTCGTCATTCCGGGTCTGCGCCAAGAGGCGCATCCCGGAATGACCGGCGTTGGTATTATTGATCGCCCGCGCTCAAATCGGCTGCGCCATCCAGCGGAAAAAACGGCTGATGGTCAAACCCCGGCATGACGGCTACACCATGATTCCGCACCCGCGCCGTTATAGCCTCCACAACATGTGCACGGGCATGCCGCACGGCCAGCAGAGAGACACGATGTCAGCTTCAACAATCCAGCCGTTTGCGGCCCGTCATTGGCAGCTATTGCGCACTCGCGGCGCCAAGGCCTTTGGCGTGTTTTCAGCCATCGTGCTGTTGCTGTGCACGTCGCTGCTGGTCGCGCTGGAGACGCCGAGCAAACCGTTCCTGGAAAAGAACAGCTTCTATCTCTCATCCGCCGGATTTCGCGTGCGGCTCGCCAACGATCCGGCCGGGCAAAAAGCTTTGCGCGCCATGCCGCCGTATCGCTTCGTGATGCATAAATTCGGCGACGACGTGCGTTATCTCTATGCCGAGCCGCAGTATTGCGTCTGTATCTTCGTCGGCACCAGGCAGAACTACCAGGACTATCGCGACATTCTCTCGCGACCGCTGCCGCAGGTCGACGATGTATCGCCGGATTACAAGACTCAGGCCGGCGCGTTGCTGTATGGCGACCCCTACGACTTCAACTCACTCGACGAGCCCGATAGCCTCGCGGAATATTTCCGGGACTATTATTGAGGGGCTCGCGCCCAACAAAAAAGCCGGCGTTGCCGCCGGCTTTCGTGTTTCGTCTCGATGCCGCGAAAGTTAGTGCGCGGCTTCCAGTGCGGCCTGTTCCTGCCGGGCGATGGTGCCCTTGACCGCGGACTGCACCTTCTCGAAGGCGCGGACTTCGATCTGCCGCACGCGCTCGCGCGACACGCCGAACTCGCTGGCGAGGTCTTCCAGCGTCATCGGATCTTCCGCCAGGCGCCGCGCTTCGAAGATGCGGCGTTCACGCGGGTTGAGCACACCAATGGCGCCGTTCAGCGCCTCGCGGCGATGATCGAACTCCTCGTGCTCGGCCATGATGGCTTCCTGGTTGGGCGAATTATCGACCAGCCAGTCCTGCCATTCACCGGCCTCGCCGTCGTCGCGGATCGGTGCGTTGAGCGAGGCATCGCCGCCGAGCCGGCGGTTCATGTCGACCACGTCCTGAGCCGTGACGCCGAGGCGCTTGGCAATCAGCGCCACCTGGTCGGGGTGCAGATCGCCCTCGTCAAGTGCCGAGATCTTGCTCTTGGCCTTGCGCAGGTTGAAGAACAGCTTCTTCTGGTTCGCGGTGGTGCCCATCTTCACGAGCGACCACGAACGCAGGATGTACTCTTGTATTGAGGCCTTGATCCACCACATGGCGTAGGTAGCGAGCCGGAAACCCTT
>JAQGKC010000048.1 GCA_028290305.1 Bradyrhizobium sp. | reverse complement strand
CTGGCGATCGTAAAGCGCATTGTGGAGATGCATGGTGGACGAATTTGGATAGAATCCCGCATCGGCCATGGCGCCACATTTTCTTTTTTGGTCCCGGCTCGGCTCGAGCAACAGGCGATGCAGACATGAGCAAGCGCGTACTGGTGGTCGAAGATCAGGAGGACAATCGGCAGATTCTGCGCGATCTGCTTGCAAGCGCAGGTTATGAAATGATCGAGGCGCACGACGGCGAAGGAGCACTAATAGCAGCGCGAACGCAAAGCCCGGACCTGATTCTGATGGATATCCAACTGCCTATTCTCGACGGATACGAGGCGACACGGCGTATAAAAGAACAATCAGATCTCCATCACATTCCAATCGTAGTCGTCACCTCGTACGCGCTTAGCGGCGATGAAGAAAAGGCGCGTGCGGCAGGCTGCGACGCCTACGTGGCGAAGCCCTACAGCGCCCGAAAACTACTCGAGACGATCAATCGATACCTGACATAGGTTCCAACGCGTGTCGACGTGGAGCAGAAATGCATGACCCTCCCCGAATCTTGATCGTAGATGATAACGAAACGAATCGCTGCCTTCTTGCCACCCGCCTCGGCGCCGAAGGTTATGAGACGACGGAGGCTGAAAACGGCGAGAGGGCGCTTGCGGTCGCACGCGAAGTTGCGCCGGATGTTGTCCTGCTTGACGTCATGATGCCGAAAATCGATGGCTTTGAGGTCTGTCGGCGATTGAAGGGCGACTCCACGTTAGGATTTGTTCCAATCATCATGGTTACGGCACGAATTGATTCAAAAGACGTCGTCACCGGACTCAACGCAGGCGCCGACGAATATCTGACCAAACCCATCGACCATGCAGCGCTGGTTGCGCGCGTGCGCTCCATGCTCCGAAGCAAGGAATTGCATGATCGAGTGGAAACCCAGGCGGCCGAACTTGCGTCGTGGAATAGAACGCTTGAGCAACGCGTTGTCGAACAGCTTGCGCAAATTGAACGCGTTACCCGCTTAAAGCGTTTTCTTTCACCACAAATAGCTGAACTGATCCTTTCTTCCTCGCCATATGATGCTTTGGCCAGCCACCGCAGGCAAGTGACGATAGTCTTCTGTGATCTGCGGGGATTCACTGCTTTTGCGGAAATCGCCGAGCCCGAGGACGTGATGGCCGTAATGCGGGAGTACCATGCAACGTTAGGCTCCCTCATCCACGAGTTTGAAGGCACGCTGGAGAGATTCGTGGGCGACGGAATCATGGTCATTTTCGGCGATCCGATTCCCTGTCCCGATCCGTGCGCGCGTGCTGTCCGGATGGCGGTCGCGATGCGAGGTCGTCTGTCGGAATTGTCTAGCAAGTGGCGGCGCGAAAGGCACGAACTCGGTTTTGGAGTGGGGATCGCATATGGATATGCGACACTCGGCGCGATTGGTTTCGAGGGCCGTTCTGACTACAGCGCGATCGGAACCGTGGTGAATCTTGCGGCCCGTCTTTGCGCTGAGGCGCGCGACGGCCAGATTTTGATCGATGGCGCAGTGCGTGCGGCCCTCGACGGGAGGGCGACGGCGGAGCCAGTAGGTGAACTGACACTCAAGGGCTTGCATCGTCCAATAGAGGCCTTCAACGTGCTTGAGATAACTTGAGGGAGATCTCGATCACGAAGTTCGCAACTTTCCAACCCGCCCGTTGCTTTCTCCGATGCTTTTTCCCATTCTTATCGACGCAAATCGGCAAATAGGGAAATACGCAGATCGAATCCTTTCTGTCGAACTCCTGTAGACCTGCCTGTTGTGCAACCAACCAGATTCGAGATCGCGATCAATTTGAAAGCGGCTAAGCCCGTAGGTCTTGACGTTCCACCAAGCCGAAGAGCTCGCGTTCGAATTAGATTGGCTAGTCTGCTTGTGGCACAAATGCGAAGTGCAGCGATGTCCGCTATTTGGTCGCTATCGGGGAAACAGGGGACGTCGCGGACATCGCGTTTTTGTAGATGCGGAGGTCATACGAGGCGGGCCGCTGCCGCCCCAGGTTCCGCGCGGTTGCTGTGAGCAGCACTTCGTCCCCGCACACAATCGCGGGCGGTGTTACGGCATCAGAAATCTATATGCGACAATCAGAGCCACCATGCTCGCGAAAATCATCAGTGCCGGGAGGGATTTTCGGATCAGTGTCCTCGTCGAATGGCGCGCAGCCGATGGAGCGGGCTGAGATTTATGCCGTCTCTGGAGCCGCACGACTTTGCCCTCTGTCGTTGGTGTGCGGGCCTTTGGTTCCGGCGCCGCGCCCACGCCTCCCATCTCGCTGTAATAAGCGCTGTAGACCTCGCGAACGGCCAGGACCGTGGACTCGGCCTCGCTCATCGTCTCGAGTCGGGTTCGATAGTTAGTCAGAAAGCCCTGTGCGTTTGACGGAAGGTCATCGAAACCACCGAGCTTGGCCATCATGAGCCAAGTGGCAAAATCCGCCTCGGCCTTCGTGCGAGCTTTCTTGGCGATACTGGTGCTGGAGCTGGAGGACATGGTGGTCCGATTGGTTCGCCCGCCCAAACTCGCCGGCGTTCATGGCGATCGTTGGACAGTTCGCTTAGGTATCTCGGTTGACGTCAAGTGTCCCGCCTCGCGCCCGGCTTGGCGCGAGGATTTGCCTGGCGCCGAAGCCGCAAAGCGGGCGCTGGACCAAATTAAGGGGCTTACCGGCCGGCATCGTTGATCCGACCAGTCTACCTGTGTGTACCAAAAACTTAAACGCGGACGTAGCGGTGATGAAGTCCGCCCAGGATGGCGTGTGAACTGATCACACCGCTTCGCTGAACCGGGCGAGAAGCCGGCGCATCCTTGTTCAAGGATCGATGCATTCTGATGCAGTTGTAATAGTCGGCCGTGAATGCGTGGCGCACCCCAAAGCGGATTCTCCATGCTCATCCGCCGGATCAACGCGCGCAGCTCCGTGTCGATCTGCGGGCGCCCTCCCAGTGGGCGCGACTTCCAACGCCAGTAGCAGCGAAAGCCGGCCCTGTGCCAACGCACGAGCGTCTCGGGCCGCATGATTGTGAGAACCTGCGGGATTGACGGAAACCAGCGATACAGCCGGATAAGGAACCAGCGATCATGGTTCGTGAGCCGGACGCGACCATGCAGCCTGCGCCTCAAGACATTCAACTGATGTCGAAGCACCGCGTTCTCAGCCTGAAGCCGCAACTTCGACTTGAATGGCGAGGCCAGGACGGCCAGAGCGAAACAAAGCAGCCCGATCATTCCGCCAGCTTAGGCGATTCCAGCACCTCATCAACTCGGACGAGGTTTTCGGTACACACAAGAGGATAACCCAGATCTGCCGGCTTCCAGAAGTAGTCACAAGGTGGGCTCGCCGACCAAAGCCGTGTTCTTTGAATGACCGCAACGCAGAGTAGCCTACGATCGGGCAGGCGGAGCGCTCGATTTCCCCGACTGCTTCGTCGCTGAACTTGCTGTCTGCGGCTGCGACCATCGCGTCGACCAGATCGACCGCATGTACCTTCCCGTGGAGGCTGACCTTGCCAGCTCTATTGGTCCACCCGGACACGAATACGGACGGAATGTTGAGACGCAAGGCAGCCATCAGCATGCCAGGCGTGATCTTTTCGCAATTTGAGATGCAGACGAAGCCATCGAAGCATTGGTTCGATGGAGGTGTAGCTGGTCGAGGCGCCTCGTTATGGGTTATTCCGGGAATGCAACACGTGCTCCGCGACAGCTGTGACACAACCCAACACGACGATTGCGATGATGATGTCGACCGTGGCCTGAAACACGAAGGCAAGGACGCAGGCAAAGCAAACCACAAACAGCACGGTCCAGGCAAAACTGTCCGCGCCGATGATGGAAGTCAGGCTCTTCCAAAAGCCGTTCATCGTAAGCTCCATAGCGTCAAGCCGCCGCCGAAGGTCGCTAGTCTAGTGAGAGGATTTGAAAAGAGGGGGTTTCAAAAAACACCCCCACGACCAAGCCTCAAGACGACCGAGCCTCAAGGGCTCTCGCGCAGTAGGAGCTATCAGGCTCGCGGCGGTTCCTGGGGGGAGCCCATCCCACTCATCCCACCGCAGGCGAGCGCCGCCTGCAATGCGGCAAGGCGAGAATTATTCTGCCGGCCTGGAGACGGATTGCCTTTGCGGCTGGTTCGATCCGGTCCGTCCCATTTCCTGGTCGACCCAGAGACTATGATGCTCTTTGGCCCAGTTGGCATCGACCGTGCCGCTGCCCATCGCCTCGAAGGCGCCTTCCATACCGATCGTCCCGATATAGATATGCCCGAGCATCGCAGCGACGAAGAGCACGGCAACGATCGCGTGGACAACTTCCGCGATCTGCATGCTGTGAATATCTGTTCCGTAGAACGGAAACATCAAGATATAGCCGCTGACCGCGACAGCTCCGCCCCCCAGGACAACGATCCAGTAGATCGCTTTTTGACCGGCGTTGAAGCGGTCAGCAGGCGGGTGGTCGTGCCCGACCATGCCTCCGCCGCGCTTGAGCCAATCGATATCGGCGGCGTTTGGTATATTTCCGACGATCCACATCAGGAAGATCAGGATCACGCCAAGTGTGAACGGGAAACTGAGATAATAGTGAGCGTACTTCGCAAATTCCGACCACGTCGAGAAAGCGCCTGGTCCGATGAGCGGCAGAAGTAGCGGCTTTCCAAAAGTAATGTTGAGTCCGGAGAGCGCGAGGATGACAAAGCAGGCCGCCGTCATCCAGTGCACCAAACGTTCAAACGCGTTGAAACGAACGATCGTGAGGCCCGAGCGCCCGCTTTCGATGCGCACCATGCCGCGCCACAAATAGAAAATAACGAGGAGAGCCAGAACGCCGATGATGGCGATGGCTCCGATCCAGCGCAGCGTCACTTCATGGAAATGACGCCAGTCGCGCCCTGCCGGCTGTTCGATCGTGTAAGAGCGGGTATCCGGAATGCTGCCGAGTCCACGAATCGTGCCGAATTCGTTCAGAAGCTGGCCTTCCTTCACCGACTGTGCGATGGGGTTGACGGCCTGCTGGGCGATCGCCGGATAGGAGAAGGTCGCGAGCGCAACGATGAGCAAAGCTCCGCCGACCATGCGAAGTTTGGCGATAAGCGTCGTCATCATTTTGGCCTCCGCGTTGAGCGCGCTGGTGGCTAGCCAGCGGCGGCCCGCCCTCGCACCCGTCAGCTCATGACGTAATAGTCTCGCGATAGGCGGTCTTCCATCCCCAGGCACCGGCACCATAGCCGCGTCTCATCACGCGTTCCTTGTAGATCTGCGCGATGATCTCGCCGTCGCCGGCAAGCAGAGATTTGGTCGAGCACATCTCGGCGCACAGCGGCAGCTTGCCTTCGGCCAGACGATTGGCACCGTATTTTTCGTACTCTTCCTTGCTGTTGTCGATTTCTGGTCCGCCCGCGCAGTACGTACATTTATCCATCTTGCCGCGCGACCCGAAATTGCCGACCCGCGGATATTGCGGCGCGCCAAACGGGCAGGCATAGAAGCAATAGCCGCATCCGATGCACAGATCCTTGGAGTGCAGCACGACGCCGTCGGCCGTGGTGTAGATGCAGTTGACCGGACATACCGCCTCGCACGGCGCATCGGTGCAATGCATGCAGGCCATCGAAACCGACCGCTCACCGGGCTTGCCGTCATTGATCGTGACCACGCGTCGGCGGTTTATGCCCCATGGTACTTCGTTTTCATTCTTGCACGCGGTGACGCAGGCATTGCACTCGATGCAACGATCTGCGTCACAAAGGAATTTCATCCGAGCCATCGTCCCGCCTCCTTATGCGGCGCTGATCTGACAGAGAGTGACTTTGGGTTCCTGCATGCCGGTTGCCGGATCGTATCCGTAGGACATGATCGTGTTGGCGCTCTCGCCGAGCACAAACGGGTCGGTTCCTTCCGGATATTGCGACCGCAAATCTACGCCGCCGAACCAGCCGCCGAAGTGGAACGGCATCCACGCGACGCCTTTGCCGACGCGCTCGGTCACCAGCGCCTTCATCCTTGCCTTGGAGCTGTTCTCGACACCTGTCACCCACACCCAAACACCGTCCTTGATGCCGCGGTCCGCGGCGTCCGCCGGGCTAATCTCGATGAACATGTCCTGCTGCAATTCGGCGAGCCAGGGATTGGATCGGGTTTCTTCGCCGCCGCCTTCGTACTCGACCAGGCGGCCTGAGCTCAGGATGAGCGGGAAACTCTTTGCAACCCCTCGCTCGACCGCGGACTTCTGCAGCGTGAAGCCGAGGTTCGGCATCCGGAATTGCTTCGCATCGGGCAGCGTCGGATATTTGGCGACCAGATCGACCCGCGGCGTGTAGATCGGCTCGCGGTGCACCGGGATCGGATCCGGCAGGTTCCAGGCCACCGTTCGCGCCTTGCCGTTTCCGTAGGGCACGCAGCCATGCATGAGCGCGACGCGTTGAATGCCGCCGGACAGATCGGTCGACCACGAGACGGTATCGACCTTGCTCGGATCTCCGCCGATCTTTTCGATCGTCGCCAGCTCGTCGGGCGTGAGGTCCTTGTCCCAGCCGAGCTTTTTGAGCACCGCCATGGTGAATTCCGGATAGCCGTCCTGAATCTCCGACCCCACCGGATATGAGCCCTCGGCGAGCAAGTTGGCGCCTTTGTACTCGACGCCGAAACGTGCGCGGAACCCGCTGCCTCCGTCCATCACGGCGAGCCCGGTGTTGTAGAGCAGCGGCGTGCCGGGATGCTTCACTTCGGGCTTTCCCCAGCACGGCCACGGCAGTCCGTAATAGTCGCCCTTGCACGGCCCCGTCGAGGCTCTCGTAGTCACCAGATCGAAGTCCTTCTGGTTCGCCATATGCAGCTTGAGCCGCTCCGGCGACTGCCCGGTGTAACCGGTGCTCCAGCTTCCTCGATTCATCTCGCGCAGGACGTCTTCAGGCACCGGCCTGTTGTTCTCGACCTTGATGTTCTTGAACATCAGGTCTGCCAGTCCAAGCTTCTTGGCCATCAGATAGATGACCTCATAGTCGTCCTTCGACTCGAAACCCGGAGGCACGATCTGTTCACCCCATTGCATCGAGCGGTTGGACGCAACGCGCGAGCCAGAGGTTTCGAACTGGGTGCAGACCGGCAGCAGGTACATGTTGTCCTTGCGGCCGGCCTGAACTGCGAGGGATGCCCAGGTCGTCGGATGCGGATCAGCGACCACCAGCAGGTCCAATTTCGGCAGCGCCTTCATCGATTCCGGTATGCGCGTGATGCTGTTGCTGGCGTGGCCCTGGACGAACATCGCCCGGACGTTGTCCTTTTGATCGACCTGGTCCTTGGGAAGGAGCGTCGCATCAAACCAGCGCGTGAGCGGAATGCCGGGCGTTTCCATCGACTTCTTGGAGTCGAAGCGCGACACGAAGTAATCGTAATCGACCTCCCAGACGCGCGCCCAATGCTTCCAGGCGCCCTCGGCAAGACCATAGTAGAAGGGTAACGTCACGATATCGAGGCCGATATCGGTCGCGCCCTGCACGTTGTCGTGGCCACGGAAGATGTTGGCTCCCGTGCCGGGTTTTCCGACATTTCCGGTCGCCAATAGCGCGATGCAGCTCGCCCGAACATTGGCGGTGCCGACAGTTTTCTGGGTCTGCCCCATCGCCCAGATCAGCGTGGCGGGTTTCTCCTTGGCGAATTTCTCGGCGACGCGCTTGAGCTGCTCTCCAGGAACGCCGCTGACCCGCTCGACCTCTTCGGGAGTCCATTTATCGATTTCCTTGCGCGTGTCCTCGAAGCCGTAGACTCGCTGCTTGATGAATTCCTTGTCCTCCCAGCCGTTCTGGAAGATGTGCCAAAGCATGCCCCAAATGATCGGAATGTCGGTTCCCGGCCGCATGCGGACATATTCGGTCGCGTGTGCGGCGGTGCGGGTCATGCGCGGATCAATCACAATGAAATTCGCCTTGTTGAGCTCCGCGCCCTCCAGCAGATGCTGCAACGAAACCGGATGCGCTTCGGCCGGATTGCCTCCCATGATGATCAGGGTCTTGGCGTTGCGGATGTCGTTGAAGCTGTTGGTCATCGCGCCATAGCCCCAGGTATTGGCGACACCCGTGACTGTGGTCGAATGGCAAATTCGCGCCTGGTGATCGGTGTTGTTCGTGCCCCAGAATGCGCCGAGCTTGCGGAACAGATAGGAGCCTTCGTTGGAGAATTTTGCCGACCCCAGCCAGTAGACGGAGTCCGGGCCGGACTTCCCGCGGATCTCCATCAATTTGTCGCCGATCTCGTTGATGGCCTGATCCCATTTGATCCGCGTCCATTGGCCGTTGACGAGCTTCAGCGGATATTTGAGCCGGCGATCACTGTGAACGAGTTCGCGCACCGACGCGCCCTTGGCGCAGTGCGAGCCACGGTTGATGGGGCTGTCCCAGCTCGGCTCCTGGCCGATCCATACGCCGTCGGAAACTTCCGCGGTGACGGTACAGCCCACGGCGCAGTGCGTGCAGACGTTTTTGCGGATGGCGACCGCGGCGCCCGGCGCAGCCGGCGGGCCGGCTTCGGCCTTGCGCACGCTCGTTAGCGGCAAGGTGCCGATCGCTACAAGGCCGCCGGCCACGAGACCTGAGCGGCGCAGGAACATGCGACGGTCGAACCCACTATTGGAGCCGCCTGCATTGCTGCCGGCAAGGTCGGCGTGACGAGCGTGTCGCGATTGACGTTCTGTTCTCTTGACTAGCACGGCCGTCTCCCTAGCTCGGATATCGGTTGACGCGGTAATAGGCCCTGACGTGGTCGCTTTCCTTGTAGCGCGGCTTGCGCTTCTCATCGTAGCTCTCGCTGTCGGCCTCGGCCTCTGTCGCGAGTGGAGCTGCAGCGGTTACGGCGGCACCGGCGCCAAGCACACGAAGGAAATCACGACGTCCGAGCGTAGGTTTGCCATCCGATCTCATTTTCGTTTCCTCCGGATCTCCGCCCTGTTCGTCTAGAACGCCAGAGCGAATGCTTTCGTTTCAAGGTCGATGAACAGACGTCCAACGGTTCCCACGTGCCGGTAGAAGTTTTCCTTTTTCACCGCCTCGAGATCGGCAAAGAAGCGTCCGATCCAGGGCGCGAGATGCGTCTCAAACAGCGCTCTTTGCGACTCCGGCGCGGCAGCTAGGCGTCCTCCGGCAAGACCGGCCATGATTTCGCAAAGGATCGAGGCGTGGTCTTCCGGCTCGGTCAGATGTCCGGCCCGCTCGATTCCAAGCGCGCGCAAATCGTCGCGGAGCCGGGCAAGCGGGCGCTCGTTCAGGAAGCCGGTGAGATAGTAAGATCCGTAAGGCAACAACTCGCCACGACCGACGCCAATAAACAAATCGAAGAATTCTCGATCGAGATGTTCAGGGTCTGTGTTCTGCGCAGATTGCGCCAATGCGGCATGCGCAATGCCCAACGGCGTCGAATCCCCCCGGATCTCCGAAATCCGCCTGAGCATTTCCGCCTCCGGCGCGCGTGCCAGCAGCGCGGCAAGCAGGGCGTATTCCTCCATGCGCGCGATATCGACGTCATCGATAGCGCGACTCAACGGGGTCGGAGGTCCAATCGAAGACGCCAAGCCAGCGTTTGCCGGCGATGGCCTGGACGTTCGCACGCAGGAAGTACCCGCCTCCCGAGCTGCCTCGACAGCTCCACCGAGGGTTGGGATCACCGCTTCGGTTACGCTGTGGCTCATCCGAATTACTCGTCAGAACCATTAAAAGCTTAGCGTCCGGCTTTTATGCAGCGTCGTCAAGCAGATGCGTTGTCGCACCCGTCCATTATGTGGGGCAGAAATTTGGAGCCAGCGCGGCGAAACCGTTCGCATGCTGCAACGCAGTAAATCAAAGCGCAAGCGCCGGCAAAGACGCGACCGGAATAGCGCGTGCGCGCGTCACATCTTGCCGGGCACCATATCAAATCTCTAGACTTCCGACCTTGAAGGGCTAGGCTTGCACGGCCAAAGCTGAGCCAGATGTACTCGTTTAAAAAGGACGAGGAGGAGGAGGGATTTTTGGCTGTCCTGCGGTCACCACCTCATTGATCGCGATCCCGGTGGTGGACTGCTTGTCACTAACGAATTTCTGAAGATCTACCTGGCGCGCCCAGAGCTGATTCCACCGCGCGACGCCTGCGCCGCCGAACGGGCGCTGCCCGCGACGTTGCTGGCCGACCCGCGCCGTCCCATTGCACGCGAAGAGATCGACGGGTTGCGCGATGCGGATGCGAGGGAGAATTGGGAACTGATGATCGCGTTCCGCGAGCGGCTTTTGCGGCACCGGACACTGGAGGCGGCCTACCTTGACCTGATCCGTCACGGCGTCGGAAAAACGCCGCCGCTCTTCTTGAACCAGCTTGTTCATCTGATTTTGTGCAACGTGCTTGATGACTGCGACGATCCTTTTGTGCTTCGCGCTGCCGAAATGCTGTTCCGCCCGCAGCGGTTGACGGTGCACGACGGCTCGCTGATCGCCGTCGACGACGAGACGATTGCCGGCAGGAGTAACGCACCGTTGTCGCCCCTGGTGTCGATGCTGGGGGTGTACCGGCAGCGGCCGGGATTGATGTTATGATCGAGGAGAATGCGCACACCTATTGGGAGCGCAGCGATCAATTCGATATGGCGCTCGATCTGACGGCCGGGCGTCGGGGCCTGGCAAAGCTGGGCGAGGCAATGACGTCCTGGATCGGGCACATGCTTGCGATCGATGTGGAGATAGAGCCGCTGACCGACATGCAAGGCGTCAACTTCACCTGGTACCTGGGCTTGGATGCCGTGGGCACGCAAATTGGCGATACGTTGTGGAATGGCGGCCATCTCGGCGGAGAAGCCAGGCCAGCATCGTGGGTCTCTACCAGTTGAGGCTCAAGAGTCCCGCAATGATTGCGGAGAGAGCCGGATCCGAGCCGGTCTATCTGATCGTGGCAATGACACCCGACAAGATTTTGCACATGAAGCCCCAGACCGGGCTGCCGATCCGGCAACCGGAAATGGTGAACTGACATGGCTGCACAGCTCGCCCGTATTCCGGTGGGGGTTGTTGTCGAACGACGCAAGGCGAAATCACGCTGGCAGGATGTCATTTGGCTGCCGGTTGCAGTACTCGGCGGACGCCCCGATGTAGCCCCCTGGACGGTTCTGTCGAGCGAGGGAGAGACGTCGATGTTCTACGCGGGTGCGGCGGACATCGAACTTTACCGATCGGAGACCGGCGGCTATCGCGACAATCTCGCCTCCGGAACGCCTTCGATCTGGATATCGTTGCACGCGACGGGCGGCGACCCGCCATATCAGATCGCCGCCGTGACGGCGGACCCGGCAGAAGGCGAGAGCCTGACCGGGCCGATGGGTGCGATTGTCGAAGCAGTTGCGATGCCGGATTCGGTTCGCGAGGTCATTGCCGCCTTCGTGTTGCAGCACCATGTTGAGGTAGTATTCGACAAGCGGCAGCGAGATCGCGCCGATCTCGAGGCGATGGCGCCCCGCGGACCTCGCCGGGATGACGACGATGAGCGATCATGAGAATCTTCTGACACGATGGTCCCGGCGGAAGAGCGAAGCCTGCGCGGGCGAGCGCGAAACTGATGGTCTCTCTCACCACCGTGATGCAGAAGTTCCGGGTTCCGCCGTTCCGCTAGGCGAAGCCCCGTCGTCACCAGATCCCGCGAGCTTGCCACCTCTTGAATCCATTGGTGCGGGAACCGATATCCGCGCCTTTTTGGGCGAGGGGGTGTCGGCTGAACTGACCGTGGCGGCACTGCGGCGCAGCTGGTCCGCGGACCCCGCGATCCGCGACTTTATCGGACTCTCGGAGAATTCCTGGGACTTTAATGCCGCAGGCGGAATCCCCGGATTCGGTTCTTTGACGCCGCTCGATGTTCAACGGTTGCTGACCCAGGCGCTCGGCGTATCCGAGGCAGGCGGGGCGCCTGCGCCAACTCGTGCCACGCCGCCGTCGCCAGATCAGGCTGCAACGCAGGCGGTGGAATGCGCGTCGGGTTCGCAAGAGTTGCAGCATCCGTCCGCCAGTGACCCTGATCAGCACGTGGGTCACGCTGATGTCTTAAAAGCCGCTTCCTCGGACGACGTGGTCGGGGCGACGTCGACGGCTGAGCCGGCCGATGGGCGAAATGATCGCCCGGCTTCGCAGCGGCGCACCCACGGGAGCGCGAGGCCCCGGCTCGATGGTGCGCCGGGATAGAGGCGCGGCGGGCTGCGAAGCCCGGTTTCCAGAACAGGGCTTACTCGATAACAATGCGCGGCGCAGGTTTGCTCGCCTCGCCGGCAGACACCGCCGACCACAGATCGCGCGCGATGCGGACATAGAGCTTGGCATGAGCGCTATCGGGTTCGATGGCGACGATCGGGCGGCCCTCGTCCGAAGAAGCGCGGATAGTCATGTCGAGCGGTATTTCACCGAGGAATGGCGCGCCGATCTTCTCGGCCTCTTTCCGTGCGCCGCCGTGACCGAAAATCCACGTGACGCGATTGCAACCAGGACAGCAGAAGCCCGACATATTCTCGATCACCCCGAGCAGAGGCACATTGACGCGCCGAAACATTGCGATCCCGCGTCTTGCGTCGATCAGGGCGATGTCTTGGGGGGTCGATACGATCACTGCGCCGGCAAGCGGCATCTGCTGTGCCATGGTGAGTTGTGCGTCACCTGTCCCCGGCGGCAGATCGACGACCAGCACATCGAGATCGCCCCATGCGACTTCGTGCAACATCTGGGTGATCGCCGAGATCACCATCGGTCCGCGCCAGATCATCGCCAGATCTTCCTCGACCAGAAGGCCGATCGACATGACTTTCACGCCGAAACGCTCCATCGGCTCGAGCAGGCGCGAACCGATCAGCCGCGGCTTGCCGCGCAGTCCGAACAGTTTCTGCTGCGAAGGGCCATAAACATCGGCATCCAGAACGCCGACCTTCAGCCCCAGGGCCGCAAAGCCAAGCGCCAGATTGCACGACGTGGTGGATTTGCCGACGCCACCCTTGGCGGACGCAACCGCGATGACATGCTTGACGCCGGGAATGCCCGCGGGCCTCGATGTTGCGCGCGCCTGCGCTCTTATTTGAGTGGCGGACACATCTACTCTCCTCGCTGCCCCCCATCGCGGCAAGCCTCGATCGAGCTCGCGTTTACGATCTGGTCGGGTTGTTTTTTGTTGCTTCCCGCGCCCGCAAATAGTCGTCGGTGGTCACGGGTGCGGGACGCTGTGCGGTGTGCGGATCGAAACTCTCGTTGACGACGGCTGCGACGCGGCAATCTTCGCACATTTTCATCACGTCGATCCGCCGGGCATTGTCGCCCTGGAACATCCAGTGCTTTCCCTCGAGCCTGGCGACCACGCGCTCGATCGTGCTCCTCGTGCCGAAGGGTTTGCCGCAGACGATACATTCGAAGGGATCTTCTTCCTTCAATATGCGCCGCGGCGCGTTCCATGCCTGGAAATCGAGCTGCGGAACAAGGGTGATGGCATCCTCGGGGCAGGTCGCTTCGCAAAGCCCGCACTGGACACATAGGCTTTCGGTGAAGCGCAGCATCGCGCGGTCGGGATTGTCCGAGAGGGCAACGGTTGGACAGGCCGTCACGCACGCGTGGCAGAGCGTGCAGCGCTCGAGATCGAGCGTCACGCTGCCGAAGGGGGCACCGGGTGCAAGCGCCACCACATCGACCGGCGCGGGTGCCGCAAGATGCAGCTCGCGAAAGGCAGTTTCGAGCACGCCGCGCTTGGCGCCGCGCGGCATGAACGCCGCGGGTTTTTCTGTTGCAGTCCCCGCCGGCGCCGCATCGAGCATGGCGCGCAGTTGATCGGGATCATCAGTCTCGATGACATGCACCAGACCTGCGCCGAAGCCGAGCGCGGCAACGATGGTCTCCGAGGTTTCGACTACCCGGCGCAAGCCCGAAACGTCATGTCTGGGCCGTGCGCGCGTCAGCAGTGCTGCGCCGGTCGCACCGTAAGCGAACACGGCAGCGATCGATTCGGGTCCCACCTGTGTCACTTCGTTGACGCGAACCGGAAGCACGTTTGCCGGCAGGCCGTCACCAAACCGCGCCAGCGCGTCGATCAGCGGCTCGCCGTGATCGGCATCGTGAAACAGCACGACCGCGTTTCTGCCGCCGGCCTTGCGGTAGGCCTGTATCAGGGTGCGTAGCCGTCGCATCAACGCATCCGCACTCGGCAGCGCATAGGATGCCGCACCGGTCGGGCAGGCGGCGGCACAGGAGCCGCAGCCGGCGCAAACGTTCGGATCGATCGCGACCGCATTGCCGTTCGGCGTGATGGCGCCGGTCGGACAGAGATCGAGGCAGCGCGTGCAGCCGATAATACCCGAGCGTGAATGCGCACAGAGCGCTTCATCGAACGCGATAAAGCGCGGCTTGTCGAAGGTGCCGACCAGGTGGCTGGCGTCCGCGATGATTTTTTCGACCGCGGCGCGATCGCGCGGGTCGGCGCGCAGATAGCCGTGTCGCAGTTCATGCGCGGGAAACAGCGGCTGGCCGCCGCTCAGATCCAGGACGATATCGCAGGTTGATACCGCGCCGTTGCGCGGGGCTCCGAATATCAGCCGGTTGCGCGACGAAGGTGCGGGCGATGCGTAATCGTCGATCATGAGTTCGAATTGACCGAGATAGCCACGCGCGTTGCGCACGCTGCCTTTCAGGACCGGAAATTCGTTCGAACGGCACGGGACCACGTCGACCGGCTTGGTCAAAAGGACGGTGACGTCGAGGTGCTCCGCAAGGCGCTGGCCGACCTCGATTGCGACCTCGTCGCGGCCATAGATCAATGCGACGCCATCGCTCTCGAGCGTCACCAGCGGGATTGGCGGCATCTCCTCCATCGCAGCCGCGATGAGCGCCGCCGCCTTCGGACCAGCCGCCGCGGCATCCCTCGACCATCCCCCGGTCTCGCGGATATTGACAAAGGTGAGTGCCGCGGATGGGGCGAGATCGCGCGCCACTTCATTGAACCGCGGCGCTTCCTGGGTGCAGGCCACAGTGATCGGACTGCCATCGGCAAGTGCCGCCTCGTACCGATCAAGATCGAGTCCGCAGAGCTGGTCGGCTTGGGTGACGCGGCCGGTGCACACACGACCGATGGCCTGCGCGTCCAGCGGCATGGTTTTGTCGCAGGTGCAAATCATCAGATGAGGCGTTGCGTCTCCCATCGCGCTCTCCTGCCGCCCCCCGATCCTCACATCACCGTGGTCTTCGATTTCCGCGATTCCAACGAGGCCGAAAATTGCGTCGCCCGCGGCTTGACCAGGCATCAAAGGCCAACCAAATATAACTCACAAGGAGCATTTTCCGAAGCAGCAATGCTGTTTTTGAGGAATGCACTAGAAGGACGAAGCCTCTCATGATGTCTCGTCGGGGAGAGGTTGAGCTGGCGCTTGATCTGCCTCCCGGCTACCGGCTGATATCGATGCGTGAAAGCGGCGATGCTTTCGCGCACGGACTTAAGATTGCGGCTGAGGCCGGCGCCGGTACGCTGATCCGGGTCGGACGCTACGATCTCGTCGAATTCGCTGTCGTCCTGGAGCCCGACGAGCCGCTGGTGTCGGCGCGGCGCGCGTTCTTTGCCGGCATGAATGCAATTGCCGATGCGATCGCTGCCCATTGCCCGCCCCAACGTGAGGTCGGCTTCGCATGGCCCGACACCATTCTGTTTGATCAGGGGCTGCTCGGTGGCGCGCGCCTTGGCTGGCCGCCGGATTGCGCCGAAGGCGATGTGCCGGCCTGGCTGGTGCTCGGCATCATGCTGCGCGCGGTAGACCTGGCCTATCTCGAGGTCGGCGCGATGCCGGAAGCCGTATCGCTGATGGGCCTGGGCTTCGAAATGGCTGAAACCGACGCCGTCGTCGCAAGTTTCGCCAGGCAACTTATGGTCGCCTTCGACCGGTGGAACGAACTGGGGTTCGACCCGATCGCTTCCAATTACCTAGCGCGGCTGCCCAAGCACAAGGCTGGCGAGCGGCGGAGCATCGATCGCAACGGCGATCTTCTCGTGAGCGCACCGCTCGATAAAGGACCGGCAGCCCGGGCTAGTCTCGTTGAGGCATTGGCGCGTGCGGCGTGGTATGATCCAGGCCTCCGCGGTCCCAGGCTGCGATGAAACAGACATGATCAAATTGCCGCGCACCATCAGGCTCGATGCCTCGGATTCGTTCGTGTTCGAGCGCGCTGCCGAACCCGGTGAATGGGCTGTCTCCGGGAGTTTCGTCTTCTGCGGTTGTGAGGAACCTGCCGCTCTGGGGCAGAAACAGCGCGTTGCCCTGCGTTCAGGCTTTCTGGGGATCGACAGCCTCGGTTGGTCGACGCTTGCCATTGTTACCGAGGCGACGGAAGCGGACAGGAAAAATGCGGTTGAGCGTCTCGCGACCCACTTCTTGGTGGAATTCGGCGCCCCCGATCTTCAGACCGCGCGCAATGCGGCGGAAGAAGAGATCGCCTTTGCGACGTCCCTCTGTGATCACCCGCTGCAGACGTTACTCGCTGTGCAGCGCAGCATCGAGGATGGTGCAATCCGCGAGCGATTTCGCATGCTGAAGCCCCGGGAGTCAGTGCGGGGTGCCGATGGATTGCACAGGCACGCGCGCGCTTTTACCTTCTATGAGGTCGACGGTGAAGAGGAAGTTTTCGAACAGATCGATCTTGTTGGCCTCACGGGGAAAGACCGCAAATGAAATTCATTGCGGCCTCGGCCAGCGCTAGGCCAAACCTTCATCGGTCACGCAGATGTTGCCTGGTCGCGATCTTCGCCACCTACAATGATTCTAGTTCACGACAAGATGGTGTCCCGGATCGCCGACCCGCGCGCCTTCTGTCGAAAACGCGACATCTGCCGTCTGCTGCAGCGTACTGACGATGAATGATGCACCGTATCCGATCGCGGCCGCGCAGATCACTGCTGCAATGAATACCTTCATGGTGTTACCTCTGGAAGGTCATGCGTCCTGCAGTGTAAAGTGGGCAGGATCCGATGCAAGTGAAGTTTCGTTTTGCTTCCTGCCCATAGGGGTGTCTTGTGGCAGTGTCGGGATGCTTACGGCCCTTCCGTGCTTGTCATCGAAGGCGCGAACAGAAATCGGGAGATGCGATAGCCGATCATGCCGCAGCCCTGGCCAGTTGAAATCCGGCTCGCGAAGGATCGTCGTGCACTGAACATCGTGTTTGACGATGGCACACGCTTTGAGCTCTCCGCGGAACTGCTCCGAGTGACCAGCCCTTCCGCCGAACTCCAGGGCCACTCCGAAGCAGAGCGCAAGACGGTCGGGGGAAAACGCAATGTGATGATCCTCTCGGTTAATCCCATCGGAAATTACGCGGTGCGCATCGGCTTTGATGACATGCACAACACCGGCCTTTTTTCCTGGGAGTTTTTGCATCACCTGGGGCGAAACGCCGAAAGGGAGTTTCTGCTCTATCTGGATGATCTTGCTGCCAAGGGGCTGGATCGCGACAAACCAGGTGTCCGCTAGCAGTCCAAGCGGCTCCTGAGCCCTAGCATCATTCACCTTTGCGCCGACACGAAGTTTAAACCTCGCCGCCGGTTCCCTCGACAAAATTTTGGCTGGGAACGGAGGCGGTCCCATGATGCGTCTAATGATTGCTACGTTGGCAGCTGTCGCTTTACTCGCAGTGCAACGACCGCTCTATGGTCGCAATCGCACGCGTCTTTGACCGGAAGCTCTGCCGAATCCGCAGGGCATCAATTGGCGCAGAAATAGCAGACATGAAAAAGCCGACTCTCCGCATCGAAGAACAACAGTCAAGAAATATACAGCGGGCTGACATCGCCCCTTCTAATGGGTATGCGATGGTCGTCGATGGGCATTTCAAAATCCAATTTTCAGAAGAGGGTGCTGCCAAGAAGGCAGCATCAGAATTACTGGCCAGCTTTCCAATGCTGAAAATCGAAATTTATGACGCTACGGCGAGGCGCCGAACATTGATGAAATAGTGAACAGGAAAAAGGTCGGCTATCTACACTAACCGACCTTCAATCTGCACATCATTCGTTCAAAGCTTCTAGTTCGCCGCGTGCACTTTAAGCCTTTTCTGCCTCGGGTATCGGCCGCAGTTCTTTCGAAGTTCTCGCCTGAAGTTCGTTAGCGGCCACTGGCAACTGTAGGACCTGGGCACGTTGGCCCTGCACCAGCGAGTTTACTAGAACGGTGCTTCCGTCCGGGAAAGCAAGAGCATCGTGATGTTGGCATGGCACTTCGGGTGCTATCTTGCAGAACTTCGCAACGCTGAAGTTAACTGTATGCGACTTGAACCAACCACCCCGATATCTCACCTTCCTTTCGAAGGCCAACTCAGTACCCGGCAGGAGGCAGACGGCGACACCGTTTTCTGCGGGAGAGGCAAAACCTAAAGTCGCGGACCCGCGAAAACGGGTGGAGACCAGGGCTTCCCCGACTTTGGCAGGGCGGGACGCAACGGCGTGGAGACTGTAATCACACATCAGATTTTGCTCCTCTACCTGAGATAGCAAATCCCGCCCGTTATGGACGGGCATTCTATCCATCATGATGCGAAACGCAGAC
Organism: Bradyrhizobium sp.; assembly: GCA_028290305.1. Next base: position 2,785 of record JAQGKC010000048.1, on the reverse strand, counting down.
CAGAGCCTGTGGTTCCTCAAGCGCAGAGTTTTTGACTTGGTCAAGCCCAGCCGCCGCTTACTATCGGCCAATATCTAAATGGGGTTTACGGCCGGCTGGAAGTGACGTGCCGTCGACGCCAGATACGGGCTAGTCCGATGGATGTCATCCGCCGTTTGCAGTACGCCGGTCTGGAAGTTGAAAGTCGCAGCAAGAAGAAGTCCGGAAGCGCAAGGCGAAGGGCATTCAGTTGGAGAATGGGACGACCCTACAACGTCTTGCCGAATACGATCTGTCGGGTGCGGTGGATGGCGCTAGAGGGGACGACTGATACGTGACAGATTGGGTAGTACGACACACCTTTTATGGGCGAGCAATTGCGTTGGCCTTGAGCAGAGGAGATAACATGACTCCACCTGCAAAGTTTGCCGGAGTGACCGCTGCTCCAATGTTCGGGCACCAGCGTAGCGGCTAACATACGGACGACGTTCTGGGAGGGGCCTAGGGGCCTCAGTTAGGCATGGACCAATTTGGCCCCTCCCGTCGTGAATTGCACGACGGATTGGTCTGGCCTTGGTTTCGAGTGCGACCGTACTGCGGTTAGGCGCGAGAGGTGAACGCGGCGATGCTGGGTTGGCTAAGGAAAAACGAAGTTCCCGCCTTGGACCGCAATCAGCGTTTTGTTCATACGGGTTCTCCGTTTTCACGTCATCGCCACTCAACAGCTAGTGGCCACGTTGTCGGTTGCGCAAGCGAGGGCGTCGAACAGCCAACCTGCATCAAGGGTTCAGATCCTCAGTGGTCACTACAACACCGCGGTCAGAGTGCCCCTCCCGCTGCAACTTCGCGAGAGCGAGATGTTCGATCTCGGCTCGGTGCCTTACAAAGATAGCGATGAGCTGTGCATAGCCTGCGTCCTTTCTGCTCATACGCTCTCTGTTCAGAAGGGCAGTCTCCGTTACCCGGCACTTTTCGATTTTGCCGCCGTACTCCACAACGAAATGGACGTAATCGCCGCCAGCAACAACCATGAGAATGGTCCTCGGACGGGGGTGAGACTAACATATGGTGGTTTATCCGGCCCTCTACAAGCGAGGGCTGCATGAGCGCATTAATCTGCCAGCGCCCATCTTCTATGGACCGACGCGATAAGCGTTTGGGCAATGGCCAAGCCCGCTCGCGTCGGCATCGGATCAAGCGCGCCGTAGGTCCAATTCGGCCCCGTTCCTTTAGGGTACATGCGAATTATCTCGACGCGCTTAATGCCTCGCGTGTGCGGATCCATCGCCAGAAGCCGAAGGCACTCGGCCTCAAGTTCGGCTGCGGATTTACGCGGGATCTCCTCCATCAAGGTTCTCCGGCTTCGGGATATAGACCTCTCGGAGGTGGTGCTGTTACCGCTCAAGCTCAAGCAGGGACCCGGTCATTCGATCACCGCGTTGGCGTGGGCGACCGCAGCGTCGGTGAGGTGATCGAACGAGGCGGAGGTTACCGCCCAGTGCTCGGTCATCAGTGATGTCGGCAGCCATTTCGAGACAGGCTCTAAGGGACGACCACCCCTGTTGCGCCGGCCGTCCCGCGGGTGTTTGCTTGTTCTATGCAGGCGGAGCAGTCAATCGTCGTTGATCCAAAAAGTCCTGGCGGCATCAACTCGCCGCACGGCCTGATCCTGTTCGACGGCGTATGCGTCCTATGCTCCCGCGGCTGCCGCTTCGTGAGCAAACGTGATCGCCGCGGCTATTTTCGCTTCGTTCAGATCCAGTTGGCCGAGAGACGTCCGCTCGCTGAGCAGATCGGCATCGATCCTGATCACCCGGATTCCTTTGCCTTCTTGGCGAGCGGCCAGGCCTACGTAAAATCCGAAGCCGTGCTGCGCATTGCACGCGCGCTTCCGCGCTGGCAGTGGACATGGGTCTTCCAATTCATCCCACGGGTGATCCGCGACGCGACCTATGATTTGGTCGCGCGCAACCGCTATCGCTGGTTCGGCCGTCGTGACGCTTGCACCCTGTCGAATTCGGATCGTTCGTGGCCATCGTGAACCGCCCCGGCCGGTATGACGAAGGAAGCAGTGTTGCTGCTTTTCAACTCAGTCCTTATCACCGTAAGCACAATCTGCCGGATCAGCTTCTTGTGCGCCCAAGCTCGGATCGAAGCGGAATAGTGTAGAGCAATAGGGGCAGACGATCTCACTGGCATCGCCTATCTTGAGGTAGATGTGTGGGTGATCTTGCGGCGGTTTATCCCCAATGCACTTGAACTCGCGGCAGCCAATGCGCACGATCGGCACCCCGACTTCATTATGAAACTTCGGATAACTTTCCATCTGCAGCGCGCGGCTTAGGCGCCCGATCGATGATGCAAAGGGCCGTGCATGGATCGTCGAGCGAGGGCTCGATCAGCACCCGGTGAGCGGCGCCCCTCTCGCGTCGTTCGGTTGCCGTAAAACGTACCCAGAGCGACACGTCCATCGTCAGTTTTTCCCACCCCGGGAGAGGGTTGGAAGCTAACGCACCTGTAGAGGCGCCGGGGTCGCCATCGCCGCGACGCGGCGCTTCACTGCGTTCTGCACCTTCGCGAAGGCGCCCTCCTCGATCTGGCGCACGCGCTCGCGCGAGAGGCCGAATTCCTCGGCCAGCTCCACGAGCGTGATCTGTTCCTCGGCGAGCCGGCGCGTCTCAAAGATGCGCCGCTCGCGCTTGTTGAGCACGGTGAGCGCACCGGACAGCGTCTTGCGGCGGTTATCGAACTCCTCGCTCGCGGCGAGCGTCGTCTCCTGGTCCGGGGATTCGTCCACCAGCCGGTC
>JAQGKC010000022.1 GCA_028290305.1 Bradyrhizobium sp. | reverse complement strand
ACGCGCATTCTGCGGTCTCTCACAGCTGCTTTGTCAGGAAATCAAGGCACCTTCCATACATATCGGGCGACTTCGCGCGCTCCCGCAATTCGGCAATCTTTCCTTTGATCACGGCAGACCAGTAAGTTTTGCCATCCCGGCCGCTCAATCGCCCCAGGAAATAATAATTCAACAGCAGAGCAAAATTTCGTTCGTCGGTTCCCGGCTTCGTCGTCGCGACTTCCGCCGCGGATGTCACCGCGCAGGCCATATCAAAATCTTGGTCGGCGCCAGCGGCAAACGCCCCTTCGGCAAGCGCGAGAAATGCAATAGCGGCAATTGTCACTCGCAATGGACCGACTCCTAGAAAACTGAAAACCGCCCGACGTAGCGCCCGAAAATCGTAACTTCGCCAGGGTCATATTGTTGGTCCGGATAAGCGGGGTTGTCCGACTTCAAAATGTACCGCGTGTTGCCGTCGATGCGCTGGACCATCACGCGCTTAAGCGTGCGGCCTAAGCCATAATCAAGCGCCCAAATGCCGTCCGGCTCAATGTCGCGCCGCTTCGTGTCGACGAAAACGATATCCGTTCGCTGAATCGTCGGTTCCATGCTGTCGCCGTCCATCGCAAAGCCGACAGTGCTTGCCACGTCGGATCTGGCTAGGCCGCGCAGAACTGCCGGCGGAATGCGCCACCACTCGCCAACTTCTTCACGGGATTGCATTTCGCCGACGTCGATCGTGATCACGGCGCCGGTTGATCCGCCACCGATGCGGCCGATCATCTGGGGAAGGGCATCCGGGAAGGGTCTGTGCTGGTCCGTCACGATGCCAGATGCGTCAACGTCGGGCTCAAATTCCTCCCCGATAGGAACGACGCGCCGTCCGAGAGGTAAGCGCTTTGGGCCGCCTTTCGCTTTTGAACCCATTTTATTGGAAGCTCGGGTCGGCACACCATCCTCAGACACCTCAGGCTCCTCACCCTTGGTGAGCCACGCCACGGTGGTCTTGAGCACCGGTGCAAGGGCATCGAAGGTCTTGGCGTTTCCTCCCTTGACGGGAATTTCGCCTTTGGCCCCGCGTTGGAGGTTACGGATCGCGCCGGCGCTTAAGCCGGCGGCCCGCGAGGCTGCGGTCGCATTCGTTTCCAGCGCCATGAGACGCCTTTCGATGCGGCCGACGATTTTCTTTAGAGGGTCCATTCGCCGGTAATTTAACCGGTCGCATGTTTCACGGGAAACAGTAAGATTACCCTTGACATTAACAGTAAAATTACCGATCTTCGTGAAATGAGCAGCATCGACGCCCTTCTATCCGTGGCCCATGCATATGCGGCCGCCGAGCAAATCGACCTCTCGACCGTCAGCTGGCGCGCCCTGGGCGACACCAAGAAGCTGACGATGATCCAGGACGACAACAGGGACATCCAGGTTCGGCGCTTGGAGAAGGCAATGCAGTGGTTTTCGGACCACTGGCCGGAAGGTGCCGTGTGGCCAGCGGGGGTCGACCGGCCGGCTTTGCAGGTTGAGCAGGTCGCCTCATGAAGCCCGCGCCCGCACTGACGGTCTACTTCATAAAGCCGGTTGGTCTCGACGGACCCATCAAAATCGGCTGTTCCGGCGTTCCGGCGCAGCGGGTAATCGACTTGGGCGCATGGTCGCCGTGGCCGCTGGAGCTCATCGGCACCGTGCCGGGCGCCTTTGCAGATGAGCAGTTCCTGCATCAGTGCTTCGCCGCCTCTCATTCCCATCGCGAGTGGTTTCATTCGACCGCCGCGCTCCGAGACATCATCGCCAAGATTCTTGCAGCCGGATCGATCGCGCCGGCGCGCGCGGCACTGTCGCCGCGCGGCAGTATCCGCGGCGGCCCCGGCAAAACGCGCACACCTGACCAGCGCAAACGATCCTCCTATGCTCACCGCATCCGTTGGGCACTGCGAAAGCTTCGCGTCGAGACGGAGGCTGAACTGACGTATTGCAGCGAGCCCGCCGATATTCGCGCAATAATGGGCAAGTGGGCCGGTGCGGCCTATCGGAACATCCCGGGCACACCTCCAACAGAATCCGAAATCGCCCGCCTTGAGCAGTTCCTGGCTCGGCCTGCGAGCGAAGTGACGGTGACCAAGGTGGCGCGCCTGAAACCGAAGCAGCCGCCAAGCGCGATCCCCAACTGCAACCGGGCGAGGGCGTGAGATGTTTCGGGTGGGGCAGGAAGTGGAGTGCATAACGGACGCATGGCAGCCGGGGCGCCTTAAACTGACGATGCCAAAGGCGCGGTGCGTTTACACTATCCGCGGCATGACGCTTCGTCCGTGGTCCGACGTTCAGCGCGGCCTTTGGCTGATCGGAATCGACAACAAGGTGTCGCATTTCATTGATGGCACCTACGAGCCGTATTTCGACGCGCAGTACTTCCGCCCCATCGTCGAACGCAAAACCGATATCACCTTCGCCCATGAAATCCTCCGCAAGGCTTCGCGCAAAGATCGGGTGCGCGCGTGAGCCAGCTCAGCCCCCAAAACCTCGATCGCGCCTTCGCCCTCCTCGTTGAAGCAGCGGTAAAGGGAGAGCGGTGTCCGATCACGTCGGGGCCAGATAAACATCCGTTTCTGCGCTCGCAGCAGATTCTCCGGCTCGCTAGCGAGAAACGCATCAGCATCAAGGTTGGTCGGAAAAACTTTCGGCAGATCACGATCCTGACGGGCGAACACGCTGGAAAGAAAACTGCCGCGGCGGGCGCGGGCGCCCTCGGCTACAAGCCCGCC
>JAQGKC010000011.1 GCA_028290305.1 Bradyrhizobium sp. | reverse complement strand
CGTCGGGGCGGGCACGAGCGACGCCCAGTCGCTGCATCGGATTGAGCCTGCATCCGTTCGCGAGGAAGTGGAGGCGGCCGGCTTCGTACTGGACGCGGAAAGCACCATGCTCGCGAACAAGGACGATCCGCACTCGATCAAGGTGTTCGATCCCTCGATCAAAGGCGAGACCGATCGCTTCGCCTATCGGTTCGTGAAACCCTGACAGTGAGTCATCCGCGCTACAATGAGATCAGCTCTTGCAAGCGTGGAAGCGTTGCCGCTGCGTCTTTCTGTCGAGCTACGACGAGGACGCGATCGCTCCCGTGGCGGCCTTGGCCAAACAACTTGGATTCGCACCCGTCGATCTGGGAAAGCTCAACGAGGGTGGCGCACTGGTGCACGCACGCGGCCGCACCTGGGGCCAACTCATATTCAAGGATTTGTTCAAGAAGGAGCAGTAATCGATCTACGACCGTGTGATTTGGCCCGAGAAGTACGATCCCGAAACGTCGGCCATCTATGCGCTCAATGACATCGACGTGAAGGCGCCCCCTCAAGCGGTGTGACGCCCGACGGAGCGGCGGATCTACGGGTCGCTTAGCATCTATCGACTGCTATCGATGGCCTAGGATTCGCCCGAGTGTCCTCTGCTATCCGATACTAGTCCGTGGTACTCCCCCGTCACTCCCACTCGATCGTGCCCGGCGGCTTCGACGTGATGTCGTAGACCACGCGGTTGACGCCCTTGACCTCGTTGATGATGCGGGTCGCGGTGGCGCCTAGGAAAGTCATGTCGAACGAATAAAAATCCGCGGTCATGCCATCGGTCGATGTCACCGCGCGCAGGCCCACGACATATTCGTACGTGCGCCCGTCGCCCATCACGCCGACGGTCTTGACCGGCAGCAGCACGGCAAAAGCCTGCCAGATCTTGTCGTACAAGCCTGCTTTGCGGATCTGGTCGATATAGACGGCATCGGCGTTACGCAGGATCTCGAGTTTTTCGGGCGTGATTTCGCCGGGGCAGCGGATAGCCAACCCGGGTCCTGGAAACGGATGCCGGCCGACAAAGATTTCCGGCAGGCCCAACTCGCGGCCAAGCACACGCACCTCGTCCTTGAACAGTTCGCGCAAGGGCTCGACCAGCTTCATGTTCATACGCGCGGGCAGACCGCCGACATTGTGGTGCGACTTGATCGTCACCGATGGGCCGCCGGTGAACGACACGCTTTCGATCACGTCGGGATAGAGCGTGCCCTGCGCGAGAAATTCCGCCGGTCCTTCACCTTTATTTGCGATTTTCTTGGCTTCCGCGTCGAACACATCGATGAACAAACGGCCGATGGTCTTGCGCTTGATCTCTGGGTCGGTGACCCCAGCGAGTTCGCCAAGGAATTGCTTCGACGCATCAACATGTACCAGCGGAATGTTATAGTGATGACGGAACAGATCGACCACGGTCTCGGCTTCGTTGAGCCGCAGCAGGCCGTGGTCGACGAACACGCAAGTGAGCTGATCGCCGATCGCCTCGTGGATCAGCACCGCAGCAACAGCGGAATCGACGCCGCCGGACAATCCGCAGATCACCTTGCCCTTGCCTACCTGGGCGCGGATTTTCTCGATCGCTTCCTCGCGGAACGCGCGCATGGTCCAGTCGCCGGTCAGGCCTGCGACCTTGCGGACGAAATTGCGGATCAGCTTTGCCCCGTCCGGCGTGTGCACGACTTCGGGATGGAACATCAGCCCGTAATATTTGCGCTTCTCGTCCTGGATGACGGCGAACGGTGCATTCGGCGAGACGCCGGCCACCACGAAACCCGGCGGCATTTTTGTAATTCGATCGCCATGGCTCATCCAGACCGGATGGCGCTCGCCCATCGACCAGGTGGAATCGAACAACTGGCTTGCCGCCTTGACCTCGACATCGGCGCGGCCGAACTCGCGGTGATGGCCGCCTTCGACGTCGCCGCCGAGCTGGGTGGCCATGGTCATCTGGCCGTAGCAGATGCCGAGCACCGGAACGCCGGAATCGAAGATAGCCTGCGGCGCGCGGGGCGAGCCTTCTTCATGCACCGATTCCGGCCCGCCCGAGAGGATCACCGCCTTCGGCTTCATCTGCCAGAAGGCGGCTTCCGCCTTCTGGAACGGCACGATTTCGGAATAGACGCCCTCTTCGCGCACCCGGCGCGCGATCAATTGGGTCACCTGGCTGCCGAAATCGACGATCAGAATCTTGTCATGCGCCGAGGCCACCGAAGGCGTCGACTCGCGGGCTTGTTGTGCTGCTGTCATGGCAAGGAATTACGCGACAGGGGGCGGGCTCGCAACCCTCAAAAACCGTCATGGCCGGGTTGTTGGGGATACGCCGTCATTGCGAGCGAAGCGAAGCAATCCAGCCTTTTGTGCCGAGACCTGGATTGCTTCGTCGCAAGTGCTCCTCGCAACGACGAAAGGTAGCCAATGCCTGTCCGCCCTCAGCCCGCCGCCTGCCTTTTGAGCATCGACACAAAAAACCCATCCGTCCCAGTGCGCCGCGGTGTCATCAGCAATCCTTCCGGGGATTGCAACGTCGCCGCGGCGAAATCCTCCGCCTTGTCCCATAGCACCGTCATGGTCTGCGACGGTGGCACTACGGTGAAATCTGAATTCCTGGCCGTAAAGGCCCGAATTTGCTCGCCATTTTCCGGCGACAATACCGAGCAGGTGATGTAGGCGATCCGGCCGCCCGGCTTGACCAAAGCGGCGGCGCGATCCAGCACCGCCACCTGATCCTTCAACCGCACCTCGAGCGCACCGGGGCGCATCCGCCATCTGGCATCGGGATTGCGGCGCCAGGTTCCGGTTCCCGTGCACGGCGCATCGATCAGCACCAGGTCGGCGGAGGCATGGATATCGCTCAACGTATCATCCGGGCCTTTCGGGGTGCGGACATCTGCATTGTGCACGCCGGCGCGGGATAGCCGTTCGTAGATCGGCGCGAGCTGCCGCTTATCGTTGTCGGTCGCGATCAGCCGGCCCTTGCCCTGCATCATCGCGGCCAGCGCCAAGGTCTTGCCGCCGGCCCCGGCACAGAGGTCGATCACCCGTTCGCCGGGTTTTGCCGCCGACAACAAGGCCGCAAGCTGCGAGCCCTCGTCCTGCACCTCGATGGCGCCCTTGATGAAATCTTCCTCGGCATGAATGCCGGGATTGCGCGCGTCGGCGCCAAGATCGATGCGCAGGCCGATCGGCGACCAAGGCGTCGGTGTGGTTCCAAGATGTGCGGTCGATCCAAGCACCTTCTCGCGCTTGGCTTTCAGGGTGTTGACGCGCAGGTCGAGCGGCGCCCGGCTCGCCATGGCCGTTGCCTCCGCGACGCGATCATCGCCAAATACCTGTGCGAGATATCCATCGAGCCATTCCGGATAATCGCCGGCAATATGCATCGGCGCTTCCGCGAGCGTTCGCGACGCCAGCGCGGCGCGCTCATGCTCGGTCAATGGCTCGGGTGCAAAACGGCCGCCATCGCAAAGGGCCGCGATGGCGTCGACGTCGAGGCCGCGTTCCAGCTTCAGCATGCCGAGGACGCGCGCTCGTGGCGTATCCTCGTCCATGATCCACGCGCTCGATGCGCGCCGGCGCAGCACATCCCAGATCAGGCCGGAGATCGCGGCGCGATCGCCCGAACCGGCATAGCGATGCGCGGTGCCCCACTCCTTCAGCGCCTTCGCCGCCGGGACGCGCTGCGCGTCGATGGTATCTATCAGTTCGATGGCGGCCGAGAGCCGGGCGGCGGGTGTCATTCAAAACTTTCGGTTTAAGAGCAGCTTCAGATCAGCAGCAGGATCCTCAGCGCGAAATAGAGCCACATGGCGAACAGCGCCAGCACGCCGGCGAACCATGCCAGCGAACGCTGCTGAACGTTGTTGGAGGTTATGAATATTCCGGCATGGGCGAAGCGCGTCACCACGAACACCCACGAGAGCAGAACGATCACCAGATCGGCATGGCGGATCGGCAGCGCCAGCGCGATCAGAATGTAGAACAACAGCGGCAGTTCGAACTGGTTGCTGAAGCAATTGCCGATCTGGGTCGCGCGAGTAGGCCAGTTTTGCTGCCCCAGTGCGATGTCCCTCAGCCTGGTTTTTCCGGACGTGAGCGAGCGGGTACGCGTCGTGGCCATCCCGAGCAGCAGCGCAAAAGTCAGCCCCACGAGAACGAAGACCGGCAGCAAAACCATTTGAACCGACATTGGAATCTCCCCCGGACTGAGCGCGAGCCCCCGCTATAGCGACCGCGTCTCCGCCTGACAATAAATCCCCGCCAGCCGCGTTGAACCAGAATCCCGGTTCCGGTGACCAACTCGCAGCGGTTCCAGCGATTCAAGTCTCGAATCGACCCTGACGCTTCCCGAGATGCTGCGATGAACCCAACGCTCGACTCCGTAACCTCGTTTCTCAAAATGGTCGCCGACAGCACCAGCTTTTCGGCCGACGACAGTCCGGATAGCTGGCTCGGCATGCTGATGTCAGGACTGGCCGGCATCGCGGCGGCGCTGGCGGTGGCCATCATGCTGACCCTCTATTTTCGACGCGGGTATCGTAGCGCCCGCGATATGGTCAGGCACAGCCTTGCCGCCGCTGTCGTGCTCGGGCTCCTCACCTTCGTGGCCTCCGATATGCGGCATGCCGCACTCGCTTATCTCGGCATCAACCCGTCAAAACCCGAGGTCGAGTTTGAAATCCGGCTGCCGAAAACCACGGCCTCTGCCGTGGCCGACAGCCAGGTCGAACCGTTCACCGACAGAAACCAGACGCTCGCCCATATGCAGGGCGCGCTGGCGTCCGATGACGACGGCCGCAGTGTCGTCAAAGGTTCGGTTGCACTCGATTTTCGTACCAGTGACCGCGTCATGGTCCTGAATCTGCCGGGTCAGCCCCAGTGCCAGTTCAAACTGCGTCTCGCAGCAAGCCCAAGCCGCTCCGGTCAGTTCGGACCGTGGCATCTGGCCGACCGCGTCGTTTCCGCCAATATGGCCGGATCGACGCATGCCGAGCCCACCGACGCCTTCGCGATCCGCTATCGCGTTCTCTAGGCATGAACGCATAGATGGTCGCCATATCCGCGACAGCGGTAGCCAGTACGCTGCGGCTTCTCGATTTTATCACAACTGCTCTGGAATACTGGATCATCCGCTTTCGCTTTCGCGGATGATGACGGCTTTGGCAGCGTTACGTACAGAATTTCATCGTTCCGACTTGAGGCAAATGTATCATCGGGCCGAAAGGATGATCGGATGCCCGAATTTCGCCTGACCCAGATTTCCGATACGCATTTGGCCCGCCGCCTGTCCAGGCTTACCGACAATTTTCATCGGGTGAGTGAATACATCGATGCGACGCGCCCCGATCTCGTCGTCAACAGCGGCGACCTCGCCTTCGACGGGCCGACCAATCGGGACGATCTCGAATTTGCTAAAACGCTGCACGAGGCGCTGCCCGTGCCCTGCCGTTACCTGCCCGGCAATCATGACATCGGCGATAACCCTACCCAAATAGGTCCGGTTCCGTCTCAGCCGGTCACCGAACAAAGCCGGCAGGCGTTCCTCTCGATCTTCGGTGAAGACCGCTGGTGCTTTGACGCGGCCGGCTGGTGTTTCATCGGGCTTAACTCACTGGTGATGAACACTGGCCTTGGAAGCGAGGCCGAACAGTTCGATTGGCTTGCTTCGCAATTGTCCGGCGCCAATGGCAAGCCAGTGGCGCTGTTTCTGCACAAACCGCTTTATCTGAATTCGCCCGAAGATCCGGAACTCGTGGCAACATCGATACGCTACGTTCCGATGCCGGCACGGAGCCACCTGGTCGAGATGCTCCGCACCGTCGATCTGCGGCTGGTTGCCAGCGGCCACGTCCACCAGCGCCGGGATTTTACGTATTCCCGCATCCGTCACCTCTGGGCGCCTTCCGCCGGCTTCATCATTTCGGATGCGAAGCAGGAAGTGATCGGTATCAAAGAGGTCGGGTTGGTGGAGTATCGCTTCCAGCCCGATCGCTTCGAGGTCCGTCACGTCAGAGCGCCGGGCCAGATCGATGTCGATCTGGATTCGTTGCTCGGCAAGGCTTCGAAAGACCAGTAGGCCGCGACGTCCGGCGGCTCACGCCTTGTCGGGCCCGACGCGCACCAGTTGCTTGCCGAAATTGGCGCCCTTCAGAAGACCCATGAATGCGCCCGGCGCGCTATCGAGGCCTTCGGTGACGAATTCGCGATGCTTGACCTTGCCCTCGCGTACCCATTGCGACATGTCGCGCAGGAAGTCCGCATGGCGCGCGGCGAAATCGCTGACAATGAAGCCTCTGATATTGAGGCGCTTGGTCAACACGGCGCGCATCATCGATGATGCCCATTTCGGCACCGACGCTTCGGTGTCGTTGTATTGCGCGATCAGGCCGCACACGGGAACGCGTGCGAATGCATTTAGCAAAGGGAATACCGCCTCGAACACCGCGCCGCCGACATTCTCGAAATAGACGTCGATGCCTTTCGGGCAGGCGTCCTTTAGTTTCGCCGCGAGATCGGGATCGCGATGATCGAGGCAATCATCGAAGCCAAGCTCTTTTTTGACGTAATCGCATTTGTCCTTGCCGCCCGCGATGCCGACAGCGCGCGCGCCCTTGATCTTTGCGATCTGGCCGACCGCCGAGCCGACCGCGCCGGAGGCCGCCGCAACGACGACGGTTTCGCCCGGCTGCGGCTTGCCGATATCGAGCAGCCCCGTATAGGCGGTCATGCCGGGCATGCCGAGCACGCCGACCGCGGCCGAGATCGGGCCGAATTTCGGATCGATCTTGGCCAATCCCTTGCCGTCCGAGAGTGCGTGCGTTTGCCAGCCGGCGCGTGCGAGAACGATGTCGCCCTTGGCAAAGCCCGGATTGTTCGAGGCGATCGCCTCGCACACCGTGCCACCCTCCATCACACCGCCGATCGGCACCGGCGCCGCATAGGACGGACCGTCGCTCATGCGCCCGCGCATATAGGGATCGAGCGACAACCAGATGGTGCGCAGCAGAACCTGGCCCTCGCCGGGCACAGGCACCGCGTGATCCTCGACACGGAAATCCGAAGCCTTGGGCTCGCCGACCGGGCGAGAGACGAGAACGACACGCTTGGCCTGTTGCGACATTTGTTTCCTCCGATTGTTGTTTTTCGTCATTGCGAGCGCAACGAAGCAATCCAGCGTCGTTAGAGAAAGATTGGATTGCTTCGTCGCGCTCGCAATGACGGTTGCTATTTAAGCGGTGATTTTCGCCAGTGCCGCGTCGAAAGCTGCAGCAGCACTCGGCAAATCCTTGAAAGCAAGGCCGCTGTCGGCCGACTGCTTCTGCGCCTCCGTCGCGGTGGGGCGAATTTCGGCCACCGGCTTTCCGTCGTCAAGCAGGGCCTGCGGCGCGATCACATGAAACTCATGGGCTTCGACGGGCTGATCCTTCAGCAGGAAGACACTCAGCGAAACGATGTCCTTGCCGCGCCGATATGAAATATAGCGGTCGACCGCGACCGAGCCGTCGCGCTGCATGCCGCCAAGTTTTGCGTAACCCTTGGCGTCCAGCAGTCTGTGCGCCTTGAAGCCTTTCACACCGACCGATTTTGTTTTCGCGGTTTCTTCCGACAGATCGTACTTCTCAGCCATCTCTTTGCCGATCGCGGCAAGCTGCTCGGATATGTCGTGCTCGAATTCTTTCAGTTCGGTACGCGGCTTCGATGCCTTGCGGGGCTTTGCGGCATTGCGCTTTTCCAATTCAGTCGTGCATTTTTCGATCAGGTCGGTCGCGGATTTCCGCTCCGCATTGACAAGCAGATTCTTCAGATCCTGATCTGAGAGCGCAGCAATCCTGTCGTCCGACCAATCAACCATGATGACCAACTTCTTTTTTAGAATGATGTGGAGATAAATCTTTTTGAAACCGCGGCACAGCAGCGAAGCGCGCTGGAAACGTGGCTCAAACAGTACCGCGTTTCATCGCCCTTGTGGGGCCAATTTAGCCCTGCCGGACTATGCCCCGCCGGGGTAATTGGGGCTTTCGCGGGTGATGGCGACGTCGTGGACGTGACTTTCGCGCAGGCCCGCTCCGGTGATGCGCACGAATTGCGCCTTCTCATGGAACTCGGCAAGGTTTCTCGCGCCGACATATCCCATCGCCGCGCGCAGGCCGCCGGCGAGCTGATGCATGACGTTTCCGACCGGGCCTTTATAAGGCACCTGCCCCTCGATACCCTCCGGAACCAGCTTGAGCGTGTCCTTGATGTCCTGCTGGAAGTAGCGGTCGGCGGAACCGCGCGCCATCGCACCCACCGAGCCCATTCCGCGATAGGCCTTGTAGGAACGGCCCTGCCACAGAAACACTTCGCCCGGCGTCTCGTCGGTGCCGGCCAGCAAAGATCCGACCATGGCGATGTCGGCGCCGGCGGCCAGGGCTTTGGCAAGATCGCCGGAATATTTGATACCGCCATCGGCGATCACGGGCACATTGGCTTTCTTCGCGGCTTCGACCGCATCCATGATCGCGGTCAGTTGCGGCACGCCGACGCCCGCGACGATCCGGGTGGTGCAGATCGAACCCGGACCGATGCCGACCTTGATCGAATCCGCACCGGCATCGATCAGCGCCTGCGCACCCTCCTGGGTGGCGATGTTGCCGGCGATGACCTGCACGGCATTGGAGAGCCGCTTGATGCGGTTGACCGCCTCCAGCACCCGCGAGGAATGGCCGTGCGCGGTATCCACTACGATCACATCGACCCCGGCGTCGATCAGCCGCTCGGTGCGCTCGTAACCGCCCTCGCCGACAGTGGTCGCCGCTGCCACGCGCAGCCTGCCTTGCGCATCCTTGCAGGCCAGCGGATGCGCTACCGCCTTTTCCATGTCCTTCACGGTAATCAATCCGACGCAGCGGTATTGATCGTCGACCACCAGCAGTTTTTCGATCCGATGCTGGTGCAGCATCCGCTTCGCTTCGTCCTGGCTGACGCCTTCGCGCACCGTCACGAGATTTTCGTGCGTCATCAGCTCGGAGATTTTCTGGCGCGGATCTGTCGCGAAACGCACGTCGCGGTTGGTGAGAATGCCGACCAGCTTGCCCGGCACGCCCTTGCTCGCGCCGGTCACCACCGGAATGCCGGAAAAGCCGTGATCCTTCATCAGCGCCATCGCATCCGACAGCATCGCGTCGGGACCGATGGTCAGGGGATTGACCACCATTCCGGATTCGAACTTCTTCACCTGCCGCACCTGGGCGGCCTGACCATCAACGTCAAAATTGCGGTGGATGACGCCGATGCCGCCCGACTGCGCCATGGCGATCGCCATTCGCGCTTCGGTGACCGTATCCATCGCGGAGGCGATAATGGGAATGTTGAGCGGTATGGCGCGGGTGAGGTGGGAACGGATGTCGGCCTCGGAGGGCAAAATATCCGAGAGGCCGGGTTTTAGAAGCACGTCATCAAACGTGAAGGCTTCGCGTATCCCCGGAAATCCCTGCATCAGCGCCATTACCAACTCCATTCGGCGGCCGTTCGCCGCGATGTGACCTAAGGGATGAACAGGTTCCTCGGCGAAGCTGTTGGCATCGCCGTCGAATCAAAGCCCATCGGTAGGGTTGGCGGTGGTCGATAGCATGGCACAACGGCGAATCAAAGCGTTTGCCAGCCATGCACAGGCTTTTCGTAGCCGCGGCCCGTGTTCTCCCGCGTCAGCGCGGGTAACCCGGCGGCGGACCGTGCTGGCGGATCGCCTCCACCACCTCCCGATGCCTGCGCTCTTCCCGCTTCATATGAACCGCGATCACCGCGTGCGCCGACGGCACCAGCAGCAGGACGTGAAAAATCAGGCCGAAAATCACACAAAAGACGATCAGGACCAGATTGAAAATCGCCGAAAAAGGCTGTCCGTTCAGCAGCAGCCCAAGCGGCGGCAGCAGAGCGGCGAGGACATAGATCATCGTCGGACCTCCGGCGGCGTTGTCACGCGGGATTTAAGTGTTTTCCGGGGTTCCGCAATAGCCTGCGCGGCGATGGGGTGATACAGCCCCTGCTCCCGCTTCATTCCTGTCCTCTCCCCGAATCTCCATGAACAAAGAACGCCTGATCCCACTCATCGTGGCTACCGCCCTGTTCATGGAAAACATGGATTCGACGGTTATTGCGACCTCGCTTCCGGCGATCGCAGCGGATATCGGCGCCAGTCCGCTGACATTGAAGCTCGCCATCACCTCATATCTGCTGTCGCTGGCGGTGTTCATTCCGGCGAGCGGCTGGACCGCCGACCGCTTCGGCGCCCGCGCCGTGTTCTCAATCGCGGTCGCCGTCTTCATGGTGGGCTCGATCGGCTGCGCACTGTCGACCTCGGTCACAGATTTCGTGATCGCGCGCATCCTGCAAGGTTTCGGCGGCGCCATGATGACGCCGGTGGGGCGGCTGGTGCTGCTGCGTTCCATCGATAAAAGCGCGCTGGTGAACGCGATGGCCTGGGTCACGGTGCCGGCGCTGGTCGGGCCGGTGATCGGTCCGCCGCTCGGCGGTTTCATTACCACATACCTGACCTGGCACTGGATTTTCCTGATCAACATCCCGATCGGGCTGCTCGGCATCGTGATGGCGCTGCGCTACATCGACCCGATCCGCAGCGAAGATCCCGAGCGTTTCGATCTTTACGGGCTCGTGCTGGCCGGAATCGGGCTTGGTGGTATCGCCTTCGGCCTTTCGATCGCAGGCCTCAATCTGCTGCCATGGCCTATCGTCATCGCGCTGGTCGCGGTCGGCTCCATTTCCATGACGCTCTATGTGATCCATGCCAGGCGAACCGCTTCGCCGGTGCTGGACTTCGCGCTGCTGCGGCTGCCGACGATGCGCGCCAGCATCATCGGCGGCTTTCTGTTCCGCCTCGGCATCGGCTCGCTGCCGTTTCTGCTGCCGCTGTTGATGCAGATCGGATTTGGCCTGTCGCCGCTCCGCTCGGGGCTGGTGACATTTGCGTCGGCGGCCGGCGCCATGGGCATGAAGACGCTGGCGGCGCGCATCATCCGAACCTTCGGCTTTCGTAACATCATGACCATCAACGCGGTCGTGAGTTCGATCTTCCTCGCAGCCTGCGCGCTGTTCACGATCGCAACGCCGCTGCTTCTGATCATGATCCTGCTTGTGGTCGGCGGTTTCTTCCGTTCGCTGCAGTTCACCGCCATCAACACGTTGGCCTATGCGGAAGTCGAACCGGCGCAGATGAGCCGCGCCACCACGCTGGTCAGTGTCAACCAGCAACTGGCGGTTTCCGCCGGCGTCGCCGTCGGCGCAGCCTCGGTGGAAACGACCATGTGGGTGCACCATGTGAGCGAACTGAGCGCGACCGATTTCGCGCCGGCGTTCATCGTGGTGTCGATCATCTCGACGATTTCGGCATATTTCTTCTACCAGATGCCCGCCGACGCCGGTCATCAGGTCTCGGGACGCGGCGTTATCATTGTTCCCAGTCCGGAACGCGATGCCGAGCCGGAGGAAACCGCCGCCACAGAGACCGCCAACGCAAGGGATCAGCGGCTGGGCTGACCCCGAAATCCCATCGCCAGCACATAGCGCTCGGAAGAATCCTTCCGGCTCGAAGCCGGTTTAACGTGCTTGACGGTAGCGAAGTCGTGCTTGAGCTGGGTCATCAGCACGGCATCCGCACCGCTCTGAAACACCTTGGCAACGAACGTTCCACCGGGATTGAGCACGTCGGAGGCAAACGCGGCAGCGCCTTCCACCAGACCGAGGATGCGAAGCTGATCGGTCTTGCGGTGGCCGGTGGTGTTGGCAGCCATGTCGGACAACACCACGTCCGCGCGCCCGTCCATCATCTTGAGCAACTTTTCAGGCGCATCTTCGGCGAGAAAATCGAGCTGCGCAAAGGTGACGCCCGATATCTCCGGCATCTCCAACAGATCAATTGCAATGACCTTGCCCCTGCCGTCGGCGGCGCCGACACGCTTGGCGGCGATCTGGCTCCAGCCGCCGGGCGCCGCGCCGAGATCGACCACTGTGATACCGGATTTGAGAAAATGGTACTTGTCGTCGATTTCGATCAGTTTATAGGCCGCGCGCGAGCGCAATCCATCCCGCTTGGCCTGCGCCACATAGGGATCGTTGAGCTGTCGCTCCAGCCACAGTTTCGACGACAGCTTGAGCCTGCCGCCGCTCTTGACCGTAACCCGCAGCCGCCCGGTGGTGTCTTTCGTCATATCGGTCTTGCTTGCCTGGTGCCAAACTTTCAGGGTCAGGCTCTAACACATTGCCGGCCGATGCGCCTATCGGCATCCAATGAGCGCGCCGTCCTCGCGCATCATCTCGACCAGCATTCCCTCGCGCAGGCCCCGATCGGCGACGCGCAATCTCGGCAGCGGGAATGCGTTGCGGATCGCGTCGAGAATGGCGCAGCCCGCCAACACCAGGTCGGCGCGCTCGACGCTGATACAATTGTTGTTGGCGCGTTCCTGATAGCTCATGCCGAGCAGGCGCGCGATGACCGCGGTGACCTCCGCACTGTTCATCCAGATGCCGTCAATCCGGCGGCGATCATATCGCACCAGATTGAGATGGACTCCGGCCAGTGTTGTCACCGTGCCGGAGGTGCCGAGCAGATGCATATCCCGGAGATCGCCGCCATGCTCCGCCGCAAAGGGAGCCACGTGTTTCGCGACTTCCTGAACCATCAACGCATAGGATTGCGGCGTGACGTCCCTGCCGCCAAAATGCTCGGCCAACGTGACGACGCCGTGCGGGATCGACATCCACGCCTTGATCCGCGGCGCGGCGTCGTGCTCATCCGGATCGCGCTCGATCCGAACCAGTTCCGTCGACCCACCACCGATGTCGAACAGGATTGCGCCGCGTCCTT
Source organism: Bradyrhizobium sp. (assembly GCA_028290305.1). The sequence goes on along the minus strand of JAQGKC010000011.1, from coordinate 12,556 downwards.
TTTTATCGAGCAGCGGCGAGCAACCGAGCACCGCCAGCGCAGCTTCGGTCTCGCGATCGATCACCTCGAGCCGGATGCCGGTCTCGGCCGCAACCCGATGCTGGAAAGCGGTGGCGTTCGACGCCGCGCGGCAGGCTTCCGTCGCGATCAGCCGCAGGCGTTTTGCTTTTTTGGACTGGATTTTGTCGCGGCAAATGCTCAAGGCCGCGATGGCGCGTTCGATCGCGGCGTCGCTGATGCAGCCCGTCGCCGAGATTCCCTCCCCTAACCGGATGATCCGCGAGAACGAATCCACCACGCGAAACCCGTCGCCGGTCGGACTGGCGATCAGCAGCCGGCAATTGTTGGTGCCAAGGTCAAGCGCGGCGTAGACGCCACAGCTGGCGGCCGGCGAATTGCCCGCGCCCGGCAGATCCGCGGCTGTCGCCGTGACAGACCCCTGCGGGCTTCCGCGCGGCCGAAGGCCATCGCGAAGCCACGTGTCATCGTTCATCAAAAATGTCTTTCCGCGGCCCACCTGTGACCGACGAGGAATTTCCGTTCACGGAAACTTTAGCAGCGCCGGCAGCAGGTGCAACAGCCGCCGACATGGGACCATGCCCAATCAGGCGTTGTCGTTGGGGCATCGCTGCGTTATCTGGAGGCGGAAGCCGCAAAATCGCGCAAAAACCGGCATTTCAAGGTATTTTCGATGCAAGATTACACGCCCCCATCCGCTCTGGAAAACGCTATCGCACTGCAAAAATACGGCGTCGGACAGCCGGTCCGGCGCAAGGAAGACGACACCCTGGTGCGGGGCAAGGGCAAATACACCGACGATTTCAGCCTGGCGGGACAGGCCTACGCTTGGATCGTGCGCTCCAGCCATGCCCATGGGATCATCCGCGGTATCGAAACATCCGCCGCCAAGGCGATGCCCGGCGTGCTCGGCGTCTGGACCGGCGCCGACCTCGCCTCGGCGAATTACGGGCCCTTCACCTGTGGCCTGCCGCTGAAAAACCGCGATGGTTCGCCGCTATTGCAGACCAACCGCACCGCGCTGATGAGCGACAAGGTGCGTTACGTCGGCGATCCCGTCGCCTTCGTGGTGGCCGAAACGCTGGCGCAGGCGCGCGACGCCGCGGAAGCCGTCGAACTCGATATCGATCCACTACCGGCCGTCACCGATGCCGCAGAAGCGGCAAAGCCCGGCGCGCCGCAGCTCTATGACCACATCCCGAACAATGTGGCGCTCGATTATCACTATGGCGACACCGCCAAAATCGACGCCGCCTTCGCCGGCGCCGTGCATGTGACGAAGCTCGATATCGTCAACACCCGTGTGGCTGTGGTGTCGATGGAGCCCCGTGTGGCGGTTGCCGCCTACGATAAGGCCAGCGAGCGCTACACCATTCAGGCTCCAACCCAGGGCGTTTCGGGAAACCGGGCGACACTGGCGAAGACCCTGAATGTCCCGAACGAGAAGGTTCGCATCCTGACCGCCAATGTCGGCGGCTCGTTCGGCATGAAGAACATCAGCTACCCCGAATATATCTGCATCCTGCATGCGGCGAAGACGCTGGGCCGGCCGGTAAAATGGACCGACGAGCGGTCCACCAGCTTTCTGTCGGACAGTCAGGGCCGCGCGCAGATCATCCATGCCGAGCTTGCACTCGACAGCGACGGCAAGTTCCTCGCGGTTCGTCTTAACGGCTATGGCAATCTCGGCGCCTATATCAGCGGCGTTTCACCGGGCCCGCTGTCGCTCAACACCGGCAAAAATCTCGCCAGCGTTTATCGCACGCCGCTGCTGGGCGTGGACATCAAGACCGTGTTGACCAACACCACGCTGATGGGGGCCTATCGCGGCGCCGGACGCCCCGAGGCCAATTACTACATGGAGCGCCTGATCGATCGCGCCGCCGATGAAATGGGCATCAACCGGCTGACGCTGCGCAAACGCAACTTCATCAAATCAGCGCAAATGCCGTTCGCGGCGTCGTCCGGTGTCATCTATGACAGCGGCGACTTCCAGGGCGTCTTCGACAAGGCCCTTGAGATCTCCGATCACGCCGGCTTTGCCAAACGGAAAAAGGAAAGCCGCAAACTCGGCAAGCTCCGGGGCATTGCGGTCGGCTCCTATCTCGAGGTCACCGCACCTCCCAGCGGCGAACTCGGCAAGATCACATTCGAGCCCGATGGCTCGGTGAAATTGACCACGGGCACGCTGGATTACGGCCAGGGTCACGCCACGCCGTTTGCACAAGTGCTTTCCGCGCAACTCGGTGTGCCCTTCGAAAGCATCACACTCGAACAAAACGACAGCGATCTCGTGCGGTTCGGCAACGGCACCGGCGGTTCCCGCTCCATCACCGCCACCGGCATGGCGATCGTCGAATCCTCCGCGCTGGTGATCGCCAAAGGCAAGCAGGCGGCCGCGCATCTGATGGAGGCCTCGGAGGGCGACATCGAATTCGCCAACGGCCGTTTCACCATCGCCGGCACCGACCGCAGCATCGATATCATGGAACTGTCGCGGCGCTTACGCGAAGACAAGATGCCCGAGGGCGTGCCGTCGTCGCTCGACGTCGACCACAACACCAAGGAAACGCAGTCGACTTTCCCGAACGGTTGCCACGTCGCGGAAGTCGAGATCGATCCCGAGACCGGCGTCGTGCGCATCGTGCGCTACACCGGCGTCAACGACTTCGGAACCATCGTCAACCCGATGATCGTCGCGGGCCAGTTGCATGGCGGTGTCGCACAGGGCATCGGTCAGGCGCTGATGGAAGAAGTCAGCTACGACTCAAGCGGCCAGCCGATCACGGGATCGTTCATGGATTACGCGATGCCGCGCGCGGGAGACATCCCTCTCATGGCGGTCGGCGATCATCCGTCACCGGCAAAATCCAATCCGCTGGGCACCAAAGGCTGCGGTGAAGCCGGTTGCGCCGGCAGCCTCGCTACCCTCGTCAATGCGGTGATCGATGCGCTTTCCGAGTTCGGCATCACGCATCTCGACATGCCGCTGACCCCCGAGCGGGTCTGGCGCGCCATTCAGGACGCGAAGGCGAAGGCGGCGTGAGCCTACGCCGATTGCGGCGGGCCTTCCTTCACCTCTTCCCGCAAGCGGGGCGAGGTGAAGACGCTACGCTGCCGCCTGCTCGCGTGGCTGGTAGATCGCGATGTGCTGGCAATGCGCCAGCGGCGTGCGGCCGTTGGCGATAACAAGCGCGTCAAGTTCGACGAAGCGGTGGCCCTTCTTTTCATAATTGCCGGTGACCTTCGCACGCGTGGTCAGTTCGTCACCGCTGCCGGCCACCGCTAGAAGCTGCATCCGGCTGCCGACATGAATCCACGGCCCGAGGATAGCGTTGTCGACCAGCACCTTGTTCATCACGCGCTGAATCAGCCCGGGATGACCGAGTCCTTCCCGCGCATAGATCGGATCGGTCTCGCGTATATCCGTCAGATATTCTTTTGCGGCATCGCCAGCCCATGCACGCGGCAGCGTGCCAAGCCACTTGCCGAGTTCATATGACGCCGTACTCACCGGCCTGCGTTCCATCACCGCTGCGGTTTCGTTGAAGTCCGAAATCGAAAACGACGGTGCGGACGCAGGCAACGAAGCGCTGCCGGTCGCACAGAGCTCACCACGGCTTTCGACCTCGATCGAAAGCACGCCGTCACTCTCCTCGCCCGTCACATGAGCGATCTCGCCGTCATAGACCGGTTTGACGAAACGCGCCTCGATCAAGCCACGCTCAAGAAACGCACGGCCCCATTTCCTTACCGGCAGGTGCATCATATAGGCCATTACATCGACACCCGGCACCAGCCCGCCGCTGAATCCGAACCGCCGCGCCACGGTGTCGTCGTGTATCTTGTTCTCCGATTGCTTGGAGGTGTTGTAGGCCGAGACACGGTAGGCTTCGAGCCGGCTTGTCATGCCTGTTTCCTTTATTTGGCTATCTTTCTATCGATAATCCTACGCCAAGAAAGTGCCGTGGCAAGCGGGTTTCACCCCGCGTTTTCCTCGCAATTCCACTCCCGATGGAGTACCACGCGCATCAACGAGCGCCCCGTTGCGTTCTCCGACCAAATCCCAACCGATGACGCCGATTTTGAATACCACCCGCATCTATGTCGACGCCGATGCCTGCCCGGTCAAAGACGAAATCTACCGCGTGGCTGCCCGCCACGGGCTGCCGGTCAGCGTAGTCGCCGGTAATTTCATTCGGGTGCCGCGGGATCCCTTGATCGAACGTATCGCGGCAGGTTCCGGGATGGACGCTGCCGACGACTGGATTGCGGAACGCGCCGGAAAGGGCGATGTCGTCATTACATCAGATATTCCGTTGGCGAGCCGCTGTGTGAAGGCAGGCTGCGAGGTGATCGCGCCGAACGGCAAGCCATTTACGGAACAATCGATCGGGATGACCCTTGCGGTTCGCAATCTGATGACCGATCTGCGTTCCTCAGGCGAAGTAACCGGCGGTCCCAAATCGTTCGCACCGCGCGACCGCTCGGCATTTCTGTCGGCGCTCGATCAGACCATCCGCCGCATCCAGCGCGAGCGGGCAACCCAGCCCGCACAGAAACAGAGTTGAATTGAGAACATGGCGCCTCCGCTGATCCAATTGAAAGACATCAAGCTGACCTTCGGCGGCACGCCGCTGTTGTCAGGCGTCGAACTATCGGTGTCATCGGCCGAGCGCGTGTGTTTGATCGGCCGCAATGGCTCCGGCAAATCGACGCTTTTGAAGATCGCCGCCGGCCTCGTCGAACCCGACGGCGGCAGCCGTTTCGTACAACCCGGGGCGACCGTCCGCTATCTGCCGCAGGAACCAGATTTCGCGGGCTTCGCAACGACGCTGGCCTATGTCGAAGCAGGCCTCGGCCCCGGCGACGACCACTATCAGGCCCGCTTTATTCTGGAGCAGCTCGGGCTTCACGGCGATGAAGATCCCGCGCATGTGTCCGGCGGCGAAGCCCGCCGTACGGCGCTGGCACGGGTGCTGGCGCCCTCGCCCGATATCCTACTGCTCGACGAGCCCACCAACCATCTCGATCTCACCACCATCGAATGGCTGGAGAGCGAACTCGGCAGCCGCCGCAGCGCCCTTGTCATCATCAGCCATGACCGCCGTTTTCTCTCAAACCTGTCGCGCAGCACCGCGTGGCTGGATCGCGGCCAGATCCGACAGATCGATCGCGGCTTCAGCGCGTTCGAGGCCTGGCGCGACGAGGTGCTGGCCGAGGAAGAGCGCGACCAGCACAAGCTCGATCGCAAAATCGTCAATGAAGAGCACTGGCTGCGCTACGGCGTTTCCGGCCGCCGCAAGCGCAACGTCAAGCGGCTTGGTAATCTCTACGCGCTGCGCGACCAGCGGCGCGACTATCGTGGCGCCGCGGGGAATGCCAACCTCGCCGCCGCGGAAGCGGACAAATCCGGCAAGCTGATCATCGAGGCCAAGAACATCAGCCGCTCCTATGGCGATCGAAAAATCGTCGATGATTTCTCGATCCGCGTACAGCGCGGCGACCGCATCGGCATCGTCGGGCCGAACGGCGCCGGCAAGACCACGCTGATCGAGATGCTGACCGGCGCGAATCCGCCCGATACCGGCACCATCCGGTTCGGCGCCAATATCGAAATGGCCACGCTCGACCAGCACCGTGAAAGCCTCGATCCAAAATCGACGCTGGCCGAAGCGCTGACGGGAGGACGCAGCGACCATGTGATGGTCGGCGGCAAGCCGAAGCACGTGGTCAGCTATATGAAGGACTTCCTGTTCGGGCAGGAGCAGATGCGCACGCCGCTCGAAGTGCTCTCGGGCGGCGAGCGCGGACGCCTGATGCTGGCGCGCGCACTGGCGAAGCCCTCCAACCTGTTGGTGCTGGACGAGCCGACCAACGATCTCGATCTCGAAACCCTCGACGTACTAGAGGAAATGCTCGGCGACTATGAAGGCACCGTGATCCTGATCAGCCATGATCGCGATTTTCTCGATCGCGTGGTGACCTCGGTGATCGCGCCGGAAGGCGACGGCCGCTGGATCGAATATGCCGGTGGCTATACCGACATGTTGGCGCAGCGCGGCGCCGACCTGAAGCGCGAAGCGGCGAAGGCTGCTGCGGCCGAGGGCAGCAAGGAAACAAAGGGCGGCGCACCCCAGGGCACATCGAAGCGGCGGCTTAATTTCAACGAGAAGCACGCGCTGGAAACGCTGCCCAAGACGATCGCCAAACTGCAAGCCGAAATCGCAAAACAGCAGCGGCATCTCGACGATCCCAATTTGTACAAGAAGGATCGCAAGAAATTCGATACTGCCTCGGCGTCACTCTCCACCGCACAGAAGGAGCTTGCGGCCGCCGAAGACAAATGGCTGGAACTTGAAGTGCTGCGCGAAGAGATCGAACAGGCTTGAAATTGTAGGATGGGTGGAGCGCAAGCGAAACCCATCCTAAGGCGTTAACAAAGAGATCAAACAGGCTTCGCCCATGACGACGCCCCTCGCCGCCAGGATCGCCCGCAATCGTGTCTGCGGTGATTGAGCACCTCCCTAAGATGCTTGCCTCGTCATTGCGAGCGAAGCGAAGTAATCCAGTCTTCGCTTTGTGGCCCTGGATTGCTTCGCGGAGCCTGTCATCAGGCGCGCATTCGCGCGTCCCACTGGCTCGCAATGACGGCTCAATCCTATTTGATGGCTCCCCTTTTATTGAGCCACTTCAGCGCTCCCCTCCCCGCCGCCGCTCCCGTGGCAAACGAGGCCTGCAGCAGATAGCCGCCGGTCGGCGCTTCCCAGTCGAGCATCTCGCCGGCAGCGAACACGCCGGGCAAGCGGCGGATCATGAAATCTGAATCGAGTTCACCGCACGCAAGTCCGCCCGCGGTCGAGATCGCGCGCGCGATCGGCGCCAGGCCATCAAGCTGAACGGGCACGGCGTTGATCAATCCAGCGAGACTTTCAGGCGAGAACGATGACAGCGGCACGTCGGAGCCAATCGCCGCCTCCTGCAACAGTCCAATGCCGACGGGAGAAAGATGCGCTGCCTTGCGCAGCCAGTTTGAAAATGACTGTTTGCCTTTCGGCGCCGTCAGCCGCGCAACCAGATCGCTCAATTCGATATCCGGCCGTAACGCGATGCGTAGCGCTGCCTGCCCCTTATCGATGATGGCCTCGCGCAGATGTGCCGACAACGCATAGATCGCGCCGCCCTCAAGACCTGTGCGCGTAACGACAGCTTCTCCGCGCGCGGTGTGCGCGCCAAACGACAGCGCAATGCCCTTGAGCGGATGGCCTTCGAAGCGGTCGCGGAAGATGTCGGACCAGGCGACGGTGAACCCGCTATTGGCCGGCCGCAGCGCCGATATCGTCACTCCCTGTGCAGCAAGCGCTTCCACCCAGGCGCCGTCGGACCCGAGCCGCGGCCAGCTTGCACCGCCGAGCGCCAGCACGGTCGCACGCGCGTCAACAATGCGTTTTCCGTCCGGCGTCAGAAACGAGAGATGTCCGCTGTCCTCCCAGCCGGTCCAGCGGTGGCGCAGCGCAAATTGCACGCCCAACGCGTCGAGCCGTCGCAGCCACGCGCGCAGCAAGGGCGAGGCCTTGAACGCTGTTGGAAAGACCCGGCCGCTGGAGCCGACGAAGGTCGGCTGTCCCAACCCCTCGCTCCATTCGCGCAAAGCTTGCGGCGGAAACGCTTCAATCGCGGCATTGAGGTACGGCATCGCGTCGCCGTAGCGCGAGAGAAATTGAGGGAGCAGCTCGCTGTGCGTCAGATTAAGCCCGCCACGTCCCGCCATCAGAAACTTGCGGCCCGCCGACGGCATCGCATCATAGACCGTGACGCCAGCGCCATCTTGCGCCAACACCTCGGCCGCCATCAAGCCGGCCGGACCGGCGCCGATGATGGCGACGTGATTTCTAGAAATTGGCCACATAGTCCGAGTGTAAGACGGATTCGCCTACCGCGAGAAAGATCGTCATTCCGGGATGCGCCTTCGGTCGGCAATTGCCGACCTGAGGCGCAGGCCCGGAATCCATACTCCCCGTCGTGGCTATGGATTCCGGGCTCGCTCGTTTCACTCGCGCCCCGGAATGACGGCTTAGAGTTATCGTTCTACAGCTTGACGCCTGCCCTCGCCGCCGCCTGCTCGACATATTTCTGGGTCTGCTGGAATGCGCCTTCCAGCGCCTTCGCCTTCGACATGTCGCTGATTCCGGCGAAATGCGCCGCGATCGCGTCAGGGGTCCAGTCGGATGGCGGCAGATTGATGCCTTCGCTCTCCAGTATCTTGATCACCGCGAACGAACCCGCGCCCGCGCCCATGATGGTGCGCGTCGGCGCGTCCTCGCTGAGCAGATACTCCACCGCCGGCGTGATCGCTTCCGGCTTCATCAGCGCCAGCGCCTGCGGGGGAAGCAATTCTTCCGTCATCCGCGTCGCCGCGGTCGGAGAGATCGTGTTGACGCGAATGTTGTTCTTGCGACCCTCCTCGGCCAGCACATTCATCAGGCCGACCATGCCGGTTTTCGCCGCGCCATAGTTGGCCTGACCGAAATTGCCGTAAAGGCCCGATGATGATGTCGTGACAACGATGCGGCCGTAGTTGCGCTCGCGCATGCCGTCCCACACCGCCTTGCAGCAATAGAATGTGCCGGTGAGATGCACGTCCAGCACCTTCGCGAAATCGGCGATTTCCATTTTGACGAACGATTTGTCGCGGAGAATACCGGCATTGGCGCAGAGCAGATCGACGCTGCCCCACTCGCTGGTCGCACGATCCACCATCGCCTTGACCTGCTCGAAGTTCGAGACATCGGCGCCGTCGGCCATTGCCACGCCGCCGGCCTTGCGGATTTCCTCGACCACGGCTTCCGCTGGTGTCAACGATCCGCCAGTGCCGTCGCGGGCGCCGCCGAAATCGTTGACGACGACTTTCGCGCCTCGACTCGCCAGTCCCAATGCATGCGCGCGTCCAAGACCATTGCCCGCGCCTGTGACGATGGCGACGCGTCCATCAAACCTGATTGTCATGAGTAGGATTCCTGGATGTGGGTTCTTTCGTCATGCCCGGACTTGATCCGGGCATCCATCAAAGAAAACAGATGAAGTGGCTATTTTTGAGCAGCGATGGATTGCCGGGTCAAGCCCGGCAATGACAGGTGGACACTAGGCAAAATAGATCAGGCCGATCCAGTCGGCGACCAGGGCGGGTTTTTCCTCACCCTCGATCTCGACGATGACGTTGGTGCGCGACTGCAATTCCTTGGGCTTGCGCAGCTTCGCTTCCACCAGGGTGAAGCGCCCGCGGACCCGCGAGCCTGAGCGCACCGGGGAGATGAAACGCAATTTGTCGAAGCCGTAGTTCACGCCCATGGTCGTGCCCTCGATGACGGGCATCACCTCGTAGGACATGATGCTCATCAGCGACATCGTCAGAAAGCCATGCGCTATCGTGGTACCAAACGAGGTTTCCTTTTTTGCCCGCTCCGGATCGATGTGGATGAACTGGTGATCCTCGATCACGTCGGCATAGACGTCGATCCGGTTCTGATCGACCAGATGCCACGACGAGACGCCGACTTCGCGGCCGACCATGTTCTGATAGGCCTCGAATGAAATCGGCGGCTTTTTCCATACTTCGTTCATTCGTCAATTCTCCATCGATCCGGCCGGCCGCACTTTTTGCAACTCCGGAAAATCCTCTTCGCGGAATTCATGGCCGCGCAATGCGTCGCCGCGATCGTTTTCGTGCTCCAGCCGGCGCAATTGCACGCGGCGGATTTTACCCGATATCGTCTTCGGCAATTCGGTCACAAGTTCGATCCGACGGATGCGTTTGAAAGGCGCCAGCCGCGTGTGCAGATGCCGGAAGATCGACAGCGCGGTTTCCGGCGAACGCTCCACGCCCGACACCAGCAGCACATAGGCCTTCGGGATGGCAAGGCGGATCGGATCGGGGCTGGGAACGACAGCGGCTTCCGCGACCGATTCATGCTCCAACAGGATGCTTTCCAGTTCGAACGGGCTGATCCGGTAATCGGATGATTTAAAAACGTCGTCGGACCGGCCGACGAAAGTGAGGTAACCTTCGTCGTCGGCGAATACTACGTCGCCGCTGCGATAGAGATCGCCATCCGCGCCGCTCAGTTTGCCAACGTCGCCCTGATACCCCTGCATCAGGCCTGCAGGCCTGTCGGCGCCGAGCAACAGGCTGACCTCGCCCTCCTTGGTCACGTGTCCGTCGCCATCGGTGATCTGCACGCGATAGCCGGGCAACGGGCGGCCCATCGATCCGACCTTCACCTTCTGCCCCGGCGAATTTCCCGCCAACGCGGTGGTTTCGGTCTGGCCATAACCGTCGCGGATCGTCAGGCCCCACGCGCTGCGCACCTGGTCGATCACTTCCGGATTGAGCGGTTCGCCGGCGCCGCAAACCTCGCGCAGCGAAACTTTAAAGGTCGCAAGTTTTTCCTGAATGAACAGCCGCCACACCGTCGGCGGCGCGCACAACGTGGTGACGCCGCATCGTCCGATGGTCGCGAGCAACCCCTTGGCGTCGAAGCGCGGCTGATTGACCACGAACACTGTGGCGCCGGCGTTCCAGGGCGCGAAGAAGCAGCTCCAGGCATGCTTGGCCCAGCCCGGCGAGGAAATGTTGAGATGGATATCGCCGGGCTGCAGCCCAAGCCAATACATCGTCGAAAGGCCGCCGACGGGATAGCTGCGCTGGCTGTGCCGCACCAGTTTTGGCTTAGCCGTGGTGCCGGAGGTGAAATACAGCAGCATCGGATCGTCCGGCCTGGTCGGTCCGTCTGGCGCGAATGCTTCGGGGAAATCCACGGCTTGTTCGTAGGGCAACCAGCCTTCGTGCTTTGACGACGCGCCGACCAAGATGCGAACGAGATCGTCACCGCCGAGCCCTGTAAATTTCGCGACCTGATCCTGCGACGCCACCACGACCTTGGCGCGGCCGCGATCGAGCCGGTCGCGCAACTCATCCGGCGTCAACAGCGTGGTCGCGGGAATAACGACCACCCCGAGCTTCATCGCCGCCAGCATGGTCTCCCACAGCGGAATGACATTGCCGAGCAGCAACAGCAGATGATCGCCGCGCTTCAATCCCTGCGCACGCAGGAAATTCGCGACCTGATTGGAGCGGCGCGACAGCGCCTCAAACGACAATTTCGTCTCTCGGTTGCTGCCGGCATCGACAATCCACAATGCCGGGCGGTCTTTGCTTTTGGGATCACGCGCCAGCTCCGCGTCGAACCAGTCCAGCGCCCAGTTGAACGGCACCGGATCCGGCCAATAGAATCCCCTGACGGCAGCATCGTAATCGGTGCGATGCTTCAGCAGAAACGAGCGCGCGTCCTGGAATGTTGTCATCGGTTGTCAGCTTTTTAAGCCGCGGACATGCTGAATGATCCCCGAAAAATCTACCCCGCCATTTCCTGCGGCGTCGAACGCTTTGTAGATTTCCTGTGCATGCTTCCCGAGCGGCGTGGCAGCACCTGCGGCGTTGGCCGCATCCTGCGCCAGCGTGAGGTCCTTCACCATCAGGGCCGACGCAAAGCCGGGTTTATACTCATTGTTCGCGGGCGAGGTCGGCACCGGGCCCGGCACCGGGCAATAGGATGTCAGCGCCCAACATTGCCCCGACGAGGTGGAAGCTACGTCGAACAGCGCCTGATGCGACAACCCGAGTTTTTCGGCGAGCGCAAACGCCTCGCTGACCGCGATCATGGAGATGCCCAAAATCATGTTGTTGCAGATCTTGGCCGCCTGCCCGGCGCCGGCGCCGCCGCAATGCACGATTTTCTTGCCCATGTTTTCCAGCACCGGCTTTGCCGCCGCGAACGCCTTGTCCTCGCCGCCGCACATGAAGGTCAGGGTTCCGCCCTTGGCGCCGCCGGTGCCGCCCAACACCGGCGCGTCGACCGAACTGACGCCGTGCCTGGCCGCCAGCGCGTGCGCCTGTTTTGAACTCTCGACGTCAATGGTCGAGCAGTCGATGATCAGTGCTCCCTTCGCCATCGCCGGAATTACTTCATTCCAGACCGACAGCACATGCTTGCCCGCGGGCAGCATGGTGATGACGATCTCGGCGCCCTTCACCGAGCCGACCGAACTCTCGGCAATCGCCGCGCCATCCGCCTTGGCCTGATCGCGGGAGGCCGCCACCAGATCGAACGCGATCACCTTGTGGCCGGCCTTGACCAGATTGGCCGTCATCGGCCCGCCCATGTTGCCGAGCCCGATGAATGCGATGTTTGCCATATGAAATTCCCTCCGCTTGGGTCGTTTCTATCTTGTTGTGTCGAACACCAGTTCGTCGGCGCCGATCTCGGCGAAATAAGGCGCCACCATCTCGGGCGTCACATCGGCGATCGCCGGTGGCGACCAGCGCGGATTGCGGTCCTTGTCGATCACGGCCGCGCGGATGCCCTCGCGAAAATCGTCGCTTCGAAACACTTCCAGCGCCGCGCGATATTCCCGCACCAGACAATCCTCCAACGAGGATGACGCCCGCGCCAGCCGCAGCAGTTTTAGCGCGACCACCATG
>JAQGKC010000002.1 GCA_028290305.1 Bradyrhizobium sp. | reverse complement strand
CGACCAGGCACCGTTGTCCTTACGGCGCCAATAAGGCCCGCCCGGATGCACAAGAAGCACCTCCAGTTTCGGACCGATGCGCCGATACATCAGGATGCCTGTGCTCAACACTCAGTGACCTTAATTCAACCGGCTTTCTTGTCGCGTCGCACGCCCTTGGCGGGGGCCGGCCGTCGCGCTCTTCTTTTGATCCATCAATTGTCCGGAAGCTTTGCTCCGCTTGGTCTAATGCAGCTCGCTCTCGACGTTGTCTTGAGCTGCGACGCTTGCGGACTTCTGTCGTTGCCGCCAACCGGTCTATTGACGGCCATATCGGTTTCTCCATTGGCTGCCGCTCAGGCCGGGGAGGAGGAACGGAACCGCACCGCAATCGTTCCTTTCCCGAATCGTGGATACCGAACGGATCACGGTTGATGAGCAGAGCCTTCGTCAAGGATGCCGACTACCTCGAAGAACTGCCGGAGCGGCCGGTTTCCGAGTATCCAAACGATGTCACTGAGACGGGCTTGGCGCAGATTGAACATGCCCTTGCAGCGGCCAGCGAAGCCTACGCCGCCGCGCAAGCATCAGCTGATCGCGCGGCCCTTGTCGCCGCTCGGCGAGACCTTCGCTACTGGTCCGCCCGCCGCGCAACCGCGCGCGTCGTGCCGGCGCCGACCGACCACTCCCAGGTACGGTTTGGCACGTTAGTCACGGTCGTACGCGACGATGGCAGGGAGCAGACGTTTCGGATCGTTGGCGAAGACGAAGCCGACCCTGCCAAAGGCTCGATCTCGCATGTTTCGCCGCTGGCGAGATCGATGTTCGGAAAGCGCGTCAGCGACGTAGTCAGAGCCGGCAACGGGGAAGCCGAGATTATCCGGATCCAGTGACCGGTCCCCTCGTGCTGGATGCAAGGCGGTCGCTTTCGCCTATGATCACCGGGGCGATGAGGTGGGCGAAGGCGCGGACCCGTCCGTCTGCGCTGACGGAACGAAGTTCCAGAACGGGAGAGAGACGGCATGCGAACTGGTCTTCCTGATTGATCTCGACGGCACGCTCGTTGACAGCGTCTATCGGCATGTCCTGGCCTGGAAGAGGCGCCGGAGGTCTGTTCACTAACCAACTTCTTCGCGAGACCGGAATCGAAATTAGCGCTGAACGCGTCGAGGGGCTTCGCCAGGCCCATGCCACCGCTTACCGGCAGCAGGCAAACCGCGAACGGCCCTGGCCCGGAGGTCGCGAATTGCTGACTTGGTTGGCGGCGGCGGGCATTCCGCGGGCGATAGCGACCAGCGGCCGTTTGGAAACCGCGGCCGTCAATCTGGCGGCTCGCGGCGTCTGTCGTGACGCGTGATCAGGTCAAATATGCCAAGCCGGACCCGGACCTGTTTCTCGCTACCACCGAACGGCTGAACGCACCCATCGAAACGGCGGTGGTCGTCGGCGATAGCATCTGGGACATTGGCGGCGATACGACGCCGTGCGCTGGGCGCGGGTGTCTTAAGGGGGCTATGGGCCGGACGAGTTGAGATGCCGGCAACGCCGTTGAGGAAGAGGTCTACCGCAGCGTGCTGAAAAAGGCCTTACGTCGCGCAGAAGGGGGCCTCGCCTTCAACTGACGTGATAAATCAGCGGCAAGATAATATACGTCCAGCACAGCAGGCCAGCCAAACCGCCTAAGACGATGATGTCCTCAGACGTGCCAGGATCTCCGAGAAGTTCGTGAACCGATTGCGACATGCATCGAACTAACGGGTTCGCGCGGCACACGTTGCGCGATCCGGCAATAATAAAGTCGATGCGATGGAGACGTAAATTGATCGACGTCAATGACAACCGGGCGGCGCAGATCGTTCTCTAATTTTTTGTCGCCGCTGAACGCCGCCGACACACAATGAAAAGTTCGGCGGCTGCTAGATCAGCTCCGTCGGGCAGCGGCGTGCGCTCGTTCGGCTTTTTCGAAAATGGTTTAGGAGACCGCGGCCGTATCGCAGAAAAGAGCCATCAATGCGAACCACTTCACCTGAGACGTCGATGAACCTGATACCTCCGCCCGGAACGACCGAAGCATTGGAGCTCGGTTGCACCTGCCAGTTCATCGCTCATGAGTCCGCCACCCAAGAGAGGGAACCCGCCGGCATGTCTATCGATCCTGATTCGAATTGTCCTTTGCACGGGACGAACCGCGACGTCAGGTCGACGAGATTTCGATAGAGCGGCCCCGAAAAGGCGCTCCAGCACAATTGCAATGCTGACGATCGTCAATTTTCCCGCGCTGGTGCAGCCGCTTGCCAAAATTGACGGCCGTCATGGCACGCCAGGTTGCAGGTCGCCAGCCTGCGTGGATGACCGCAGGCGGTCGTATCGAAGTCGTTCTTGGATGAATAGACCCCGACGATAGCGCTCGATCGATGATCGTGATGCCCCCGGCTCGTCCAACCCTGACGGAGCGTTCGAATGCATTACATCGTAAGGACAGCGGCGGCCGCCCTCGTTGTGCTGGCGAATGCCAGCGCGTCCTCCTCCGCAGCCGAGGATAGAAACGGAACACTGCTGAGAGGGAAGACGGCCTTCGGCTCATGGCAACAAGACAAACCCGGCATCAGGCGACACCGCGAGATCAACCGCCGATCGGCAAATCGACCCCTAGTTTCAGCGAAGTCGCACCGATGCCGGCCGGCGCCAACCGGCGAGTACCACCCGGCTTTTCGGTCGAGATGGCGGTGTCCGGCCTCAGCGGTCCGTGCGCCATCCGGTTGGCACCGAAGGGCGAGCTGTTTGTCGCCGACAGCGCGTCCAACACAGTACGCGCCCTTCGGATCCCCTCTGAATGCAAACATGCGCCGAGATCGGTGCCGGCGAGGCGCCTTGCGCAACTACCCGGAGGCTTGAACAATGACGATAAAGGCGATTAATCCGGCCACCGGCGAACAATTTGCAAGCTACGAGGAGATGACGGATGCCGACGTTCAAGACGCGATCGGCAAGGCGCATGAAGCGTTTCTCGCGTGGCGGCGGATAGACTTTTCGAGCCGAGCCGGCCTGATGCACCAGGCGGCGCAGGTGCTGCGGGACAACGCCGGCGAATACGCCAAGCTGATGGCGCAGGAAATGGGAAAGCCGGTCCGCGACGGCGTCGCCGAGATCCAGAAATGCGCGCTCGCCTGCGACTTCTACGCCGACAACGCCGAGCGCTTTCTCGCATCGGAACCGATCAAGACCGAAGCCCGCAGGAGTTTTGTAGTCTTCCAACCGCTCGGCGTCGTCCTGGCCGTGATGCCGTGGAATTTTCCATTCTGGCAGGTTTTCCGATTTGCGGCGCCGGGGATAATGGCTGGTAACGGCGCAGTGATGAAGCTCTCCTCGAATGTGCCTGGTTGCGCGCTCGCCATCGAACAAGTGTTCCGAGAAGCAGGTTTTCCGCAGAATCTTTTCCGCACATTGATGATCGGCAGCGCAAAAGTTGAAGCGGTGATCGAACGTCCATTGGTCCGGGCAGTCACCTTGACCGGAAGTGGCGCCGCCGGACGCGCCGTGGCCGGCAAGGCCGGCTCATGTTTGAAGAAGACGGTGCTCGAGTTGGGGGGCAGCGATCCCTACCTTGTCCTTGAAGACGCGGATATCGATCTCGCTGCAACCGTCTGCGCCAAAGGACGATTGATCAATTCGGGACAGAGTTGCATTGCCGCGAAGCGCTTTATCGTGGTCGATAAGGTCCACGACCGATTTGTCGAACTCTTTGCCAGACGGATGGCTGCTGCCAAAATGGGCGATCCGCTCAGCCAGGATACTGAAATCGGTCCACAGGCACGGCATGATCTTCGGGATGCGCTGCACCGGCAGGTCGAGAACAGCATCGCCAACGGTGCGCGCTGCGTGCTTGGCGGTGCGATTCCGAACGGTCCCGGAGCCTATTATCCGCCAACCGTTCTTACAAATGTAAGGAAGGGCATGCCCGCTTACGATGAGGAATTGTTTGGCCCGGTGGCTTCGGTTATCCGGGTCGACAACGAGGTTGCCGCGATCGCGACGGCCAACGATTCGATCTTCGGGTTGGGCGGTGGCGTTATCACGCGCGATATCGCGCGAGGTGAGCGCATCGCCGGCGAGATCGAGAGTGGTTGTGTATTTGTAAACGATAACGTCCGCTCCGATCCGCGGCTTCCTTTCGGCGGCGTGAAGGAAAGCGGCTATGGACGGGAGCTTTCGCACTACGGCATCAAGGAGTTCGTCAATATCAAGACGATCGTGGTGAGCTGAGGCGCACTGATGGATAGCGGTGCAAAGACCGTCGCCGGCCCCCGACATAGTCACGTCCGTCAATCACGGGTGTGCCAAGCGCGTGCCGAGCAGCTCGGCAACACGCCCGCGGTTTGCCGCAAGAGCTACATCCATCCGCGCTCGCTCGCTGCTATCTTGATACGGCTCGTTCAATCCAACGCTGGCGATGATCGCGGCGAGCATCCGCGCGCCCGTACGGTCGAAGGCGTGGTGATGCGCCTGCCGGCGGAATGGACTGCTGCAGACAAGCGATCGCCGCCGCGGTCGCGCTCCGGGAGCAGGCGGGTGCGCGGGCAAACTGACTCAGGGTTACGCGCATCGAAGGCATGACCGGAGGATCGAGCGAGCTCAGCAAGGACATGAGCAAGTTGATGCCGATCAAGGCAGCGGTCAATCGCAGCGCGATAGTGAGTATCTCCCGGTAGGAGGATCAAGCAATGGACGTGGGTTTCATCGGGCTTGGCCACATGGGTGCGCCAATGGCGTTGAACCTGCTGAGGGCAGGCCATCGCGTCACCGTCTACAATCGCACTCGCGGCAAGGCGGAAGCCTTGGCGCGCGAGGGCGCTCAAGTCGCCGAGCGGGTCGCCGATGCTTGCCACGGCGATGTTCTCATCACGATGCTGAGCGATGACAGGGCGGTTGAGGACGTCGTTTTCAGTGAGGGTGGCGCGCTCAACGCCCTTGGCCGCAACGCGATCCACATTTCGATGAGCACGATCAGCGTCGCGCTATCTGACCGCCTGGCCGAGGCGCATGGCAAAGCCGGCCAGGGTTACGTCGCCGCGCCGGTGTTCGGGCGGCCGGAGGCGGCCGCCGCAGCCAGGCTTTTCATCATCGCGGCAGGCGCGGACGCGACGGTCGCCCGTTGCCAGCCGCCGTTTGATGCCATGGGCCAGCGGACCTTCGTGATCAGCGCCAAACCTTCCGAGGCAAATCTGGTGAAGCTCACTGGCAATTTCCTGATCGCATCGATGCTGGAGAGTCTGGGAGAGGCATTCGCGTTGGTGCGAAAATCCGGCCTCGACCCGCACCGTTATCTCGACATTTTGACAAGCACGCTGTTTTCGGCGCCAGTCTATCGAACCTATGGCTCCATCATCGCGGAAGACAGGCTTCCCGCTGACGGCTTCAAGATGTCGCTTGGATTGAAGGATATGCGCCTGGCGCTTGCCGCAGCCGACGCCAAGACCGTGCCGATGCCGGTCGCGAGCTTGGTCCGAGATCATTTCATCGAGGCGGTTGCCCAAGGCAAGGGAGACGCCGACTGGTCCGGGCTGGCTCAGCTCGCCGCGCGAAGAGCGGGGCTGTAAACGCACGATGTCCGAATGCGTGACGTGGCGAGGCAAGCGGCACGTCCGCTTTGTGCCACAGACTTATTGGGCGGAAGCGAATAAATCCCAGGGACCGGGATTGCCTTTGAGATCGAACGCACCGCGCTCCGCAAATTTGAGCCCAGCGCTGGCGACAAGAGCGGTTACAATGCGCGACGCAAAAACCTCGCTTGCGCCGCATTGCGCCATCACGCGCGCGGCGGCGTGCACCGATCCCGCCGACATCGAGGACAGGACAGTTTTCCATGCACCAGGCTCCCGAATGCAGCAAACCGACATCTTTGGAAGAGGGGTACTTTCCCCCTGCGCCGAAGCCACAGGCGCTGCCGTTGAAGCTGATAGCTCTTATTCGCACCCTGAAGCGTAACCCTCTTGAATGCTGGGCAGCGCAGCACTTCGAACAACCGATCGTTGCGGGCGGATTGCCCATTGGGCACGTGCTGCTGGTGCATGAGCCGACCGCCATTCGCCGCGTCCTGCTTGATAACGCCGCAAACTACCGGAAGGATCATCTGCAGCGCCGAGTGCTGTCTGCAGGGTTGAACGAGGGCCTGTTGAGCGCCGAAGGCGAGCAATGGCGGCTCCAAAGACGAGTCCTTGCTCCTATCTTTGCGCGCAAATCGGTCTTGGACTTCACATCTGCGATGATGGAGGCTAC
Source organism: Bradyrhizobium sp. (assembly GCA_028290305.1). Next base: position 2,462 of record JAQGKC010000002.1, on the reverse strand, counting down.
CGAGGCCCTTCTCAATCGGTGGCGTAGTCTCGGGGACCAGATAACCATCGACGTCGCAGCGGAGATGGCAAAAGTTACGCTCGGCGTGCTTGAACGCACCATCTTCTCTGATGGGTTTGGGTCTGATGCGGAGGATATCCGCGCCGCCATGGCGACGTATTTCAATACGATTGGGAAAATCAGTCTGCTCGATCTTCTTGGCGTGCCCGACTTAGTTCCACGGCTCAGCCGGCTGAGGGTACACGCAACGCTGAAATTTTTCGAGGCAGAGGTCGAAAATGTCATATGCACTCGCCGTCGAATTCTGGCCGAGCAGCCGGATGGAGCACCTAACGATCTGCTAACTCGTTTGCTCGAGTCACTCGATACCAATGCCGATGACGGCATCACGGAATCCGAAGTGCGATCGAACATTCTGACGTTTATGGCGGCTGGCCACGAAACGACGGCGAACACCCTGAGCTGGGCCATGTTCCTACTCTCTCAATCACCACAGTGGCGCGAGCAGGTTGACGCCGAAGTCGACCGCGAACTAATGCGTCCTGCTGCTGGAATGGTGGATCGTCTCGTAGAAACCCGGGCTGTCATCGAAGAAACAATACGCCTATATCCACCGATAGCCGCGATCAGTCGCGTTGCACTTGATTGCGACGACTTGAATGGCGAGCAGGTAAGACCGAGGTCGCTTATCGTAATCTCGCCCTACGTGCTGCACAGGCATCGCTTGCTATGGGATCGCCCCGATGCGTTTGACCCTCGGCGCTTTCTTGGCGGCGCGCGAGAAATGATCGATCGCTTTGCCTATCTTCCGTTCGGGGCCGGGCCGCGGAAATGCATCGGATCGACTTTCGCACTTCAGGAAGCGACACTCGTGCTTGCCATGATTGCAAAGCACTTCAGTTTTCAACTAAAGCCCGGGCATGTTGTATGGCCTACTTTACAGGTGACATTGCGCCCGGCTAATGGGTTGCCGATGATCATCAGAAAAAAGCCATTAAGCGGCGATCGTGAACTAGCAACCAGCCGATGCTGCCCGATATCGGCCGGAGCTTTGGCGTCGCAGCAAATGTAATCGCGCTTCTGCCAATGCTGACGCAGATCGGCTATGCGCTGGGTCTGTTCTTTTGAAACCGGATGCGACAGCCCCTTACGCGCGCAGCGTCGTTGTTCCAGCTTGGTTTTGGACGGCGGCAGCAACGACGGTAGTGTACGTTCGGACAGCCTCGCATTTTTGAGTAATTATCTATCGACGTCCTCCAAACGCCTCGATGACGCTGGTCGGCGCCAAAAATTGCTCGATATCAATGTGCCACGCAATATGACGATCACGTCGCTAGAGCATTGGAGGTTCTGCAGGTCGAGACCTCGGAGAGGCCGCCATGGCAAACGAGCACCTAGTCAACTCGGCACCGATCGTTCTTCTAGTCGGCGTTGCGCTGCCGATTTTTGGGGGCTTGTACTATGCGCTTCTGGACTTCTTATTGTTCGGCCGAATGAAAGAAACCGCCAACTGAGACGGCCGTACTTCCGAACGGCCGCGGGCATCCATGAGTTCGGCGTATCGATCCAACTGGTTGGCAATCATTTTCCAACTGCGAATGAGAGTTTTCAGGACCGTGGCTTCGGCATCGTTCTGCGCCGAAGGCAGCAACCCCCGGCATTCTGCCAAATTGGCCCGGCAATGATCTGCGCTGTCCATGGCTGTTTCCTCCGCGAAGGTTCGGAGTAGAACAACCAAAGGTGAGGAAATTAAGGGGGTAGGCGGGACCCGGAAAGGGTGTCCGGGTCCCTAGCATCCCCGGAACAGCGTCCTCCCTTCGGGACCGCTCGGTGATGCTAGCCAATCAATTGCAAAACCCCGCTGAACGGTATGTGAACTTGTGCACCGTGGAACAAATCTGTCGCAGGCTGCGTCGGCCTTGGTGGCTGAATGTTGGCCGCCCGCCTGCGCGCGCTCAGCACACGGGCGGGTCATTCGACTCATGGAACCGTCGCTTTCTATGATCCAGTGCGGACCTACGCCGCCTTCAAAGACTGGGTGCCGCTCAGACGCGCCTTGGCTTGCAATACCGAACGTTCACTGTCGCAGTAGTCGTTCCGGACCTTCGATTTCCTGAAAAGCTGTGGCACGGTCCTGATCGTGTACCTCGGCGGATCGAGGCCCGGGCGGACTGCCCCAGGTCAGGGCGTGGAAACCGAGAAGCTATCGTTACGCAGGTGGTGGAGGAGTACTTTTTCCTACGCTTTTCCTTAAAACGGCTTGGACACCCACGACGCGTTGCGAGGAGAGGCCTTTGACGAGATAGCGATAGATGTTGGTGATCTGCGCCAGCTGGATGGAGGGGCATCCGGCTTCTTGGAGTTTCCCTGGCCGGGCGCTCCGCCCGGAGCGCAATCAGCAAAAGTGGAACCCGGTTTGCGTCCGATCGCGCTCCAAATTAAAGGAGCGCATGATCTGGTTG
>JAQGKC010000463.1 GCA_028290305.1 Bradyrhizobium sp. | reverse complement strand
ATGAAGAACCAGACCGCCTCGTACCAGACGGCGTCGCTGAGCACCAACGAGCCCGTCACCCGCGCGCTGGGGACGGAAGCGCCGCCACGCGCGCTGGTGCGGTTCGCACCGGACGCGCGCGTCGCCGACATCACGGCGCTGCTCGACAGCTATCAGGCCTCAATCGTCGACGCCCGCGGCGGCATGTTCCGGTTGCAGTTCGGCAATAAGGCGATGTCGAAGGATGAAATCGCCGGCCTGATGAGCAAGCTGCAAGGCGAAAAGATTGTCAGCCTCGCGGTAGTTACGCCGTAGGCCGCGCGGCTTCGCACTAAAGCATTTCCGTTACGCGTATTCTGATCGCAAAACCGGTATCCATTTTTGCGGAATATGCGAGCGCATACCGAGGTCGCATGGTCCACGATTGTGCCAATGGGCGGACGAAGGCGCGGCGTGCGGTATTGGCGTTGACCGCGGCGGCATTGTCGTTGGCGTATTTCGACGGCTCGGCGGTTCAAGCGCAAAGCATCATGCGCTCGCCCAGCCTCAACATCCAGCCGCGCATTCCGACCATCAATCCGACCGTGGCGCCGGTCAACCCGACGGTGACGCCGCGAATTGCCCCGACCATCGTTGGTAGAGTGGTCACGGGAATCGACAGAACGACCCCCAACCTAAGGACATATCCGGGCTGTGGCAGCGCTTATCGAGACAGCGGCGGCGGATGCTCGGATCAGCCGGTTTCGTCGGCCAATGGCGGCGGCAAAGCCGGTGCATTGGCCAAAAACAAGGGGAGCGGTCCGCGTCGCAACGCTGCGCAGACGGCGCTCAACCTGCGAACCATCGCCAACGAACTCGTGGCCGAGATCGACGGCTCGCTGTCCGATGCGCAGGCTGACGAACTGGCACGGCGCCACGGTCTCGCGCGTCTGGAATCGCGGAATTTTCCGCTTATCGGCGGCACCATCGGCCTGTTCCGCATCACCGACCGCCGCTCGGTGGAGACCGCGAGCCGCGAACTCGCCACTGAGGCCAGCGTTCGCTCGGTGCAGCCGAATTTCCGCTATGTGCTGCAGGACCAGAAGACGGCATTGACCGAGGGCGATCCCGCACAATACGCGCTCGCGAAACTTCGATTGCCCGAGGCGCATACGCTGGCCCACGGCGCCAACGTCACCATCGCCGTGATCGATTCCGGTATCGACGCGAAGCATCCGGAACTCGTAAACGCGATTGCAGATAGCTTCGATGCACTCGGCAGCAAGGAAGGTCCGCATGTCCACGGCACCGGTGTGGCCGGCGCGATCGTGGCGCATGCGCGGCTGATGGGGAGTGCGCCGGCGGCGAGGATTTTGGCGATCCGCGCGTTCGGCGTGGCGCGGAACGGCGCGGAAAGCACGTCGTTCGTCATCCTGAAAGGACTCGATTACGCGTCGGCGCACGGCGCGCAGATCATCAATATGAGCTTTGCCGGTCCGAAAGATGGGTTGATCGAACGCGGTATCGCCGCGTTAGCCGCGAAGGGCATTGTGATGGTTGCGGCGAGCGGCAATGCCGGACCGAAATCGCCGCCGCTATATCCTGCTGCCAACGCAAACGTGATTGCGGTCAGCGCTACCGATGCCCAGGACAGGCTGTTTACGGCATCGAACCGCGGCGGCTATATCGCTGTTGCCGCTCCGGGCGTCGATATCTTCCTGCCGGCGCCGGACGGTAAATATCAGATGACGTCCGGTACCTCGTTTTCCGCCGCCTACATCAGCGGTCTCGCAGCCCTGGTACTGGAACGTAATCCTGCCTTGAAGCCGGATGACGTTCGCGCGGTGCTGATGAAAACCGCCCGCGATCTCGGAACCCCGGGCCGTGATGATCTGTTTGGCGCCGGCGAAGCGGATGCTTTTGCAGCGGTCACGGCCGTCAGCACGGCGCCAGCAATGCCTGTCGCGGCGGCTTCGAATACGCCTGCCGCTGAAAAAGCTTCGGACCAGCAGGATGTTCCCGCGACCAGGGCCTTGAACGAGCCTGCGGCCGCGGTGACGTCCGAAAAGTCCGCCGCTGGCGAAGCCAATCGTCCCGCTGCGCAATAATTTTCCGTACGGAAATACCCGTCAAAAAGTCAAAAAAAATCGCAGGCCGCTTTGAACGTACCGCGACCCTCAGCGACCAATATAGGTGGGAGCGGTAATCCCTCCCCGTCGAGGCTGTATTCGGCGCGAGCGCCCATCCACCCAAGCGCCCATATAGCTTGACCCGTCCGGTTGTCCCCCCGGACGGGTCTTTCGTTTTGTGTCTGTATTTCGGGCACTTTCTTAGTTGGCTACCTCTGCAGACCCGCCATGCCGCCAAGCGGCTTGACGGTGAATAAGGGAACAACCCCGTATTTCTCCGGCTTTTTGTCCGCGACTGGCGCGCAGTAGAGACGCTCGCTGGACAAAGTAAAAGTTTTCCACAGAATATCCCTGTCACATCCAATTGATTCGTCCGCGTTGCGTCGGCGTCCGTTTTTCTCCTTACGGGCAGGTTCATGACACACCTACACAACGTGGCACGGGGCCGCGACATCGTCGCGCGCTGGTGCGCTTTGGCCGAGCGACGGCTGGAACACCTTACTGAACTGTTCGAGACCGGCCGCTGGCGCCGCTATCACAGCGAACGCGCCTTTCTCGAGAATATCCAGGAAGCCAAATCCGCCGTGGAGATATGGCGCGATTTGTTGATGTACGAGACTTCCCTCGGCAACTCCGCCATCGACATCTCCTGGCCCGGTCACTCCAGGGTGACGCTGCCACGTGGCGATACGTTACGCGGTCAGGTTCATCGGTTTGCGCCGCAGCCAGCGCCGATCGCGGCCGAACCGCCGCGGCGCGCCGTCTCGATGTCAGCGCAAGCCGTTCACGTTTCCTCGGACCAGGCGCCTTCCGTGCTGGCGATGGATGCGCCGGCCTTAGAGCCGGGTTTTGACCCAGCCTTGAACCCAGCCTTGGACAACGCTTCGGAACTGACGCTGGATATCGCCGCGGTAATTCAGGAACGCTATCCGTTGCTGCGCAATGCGCTGTAGGGAACACACTGTCCGTCGTCCCCGCGAAGGTGTTCGCGGGGACGACGAAGGGCTACCTTCTCACCGCGTTGGTTCCGATCACCACTTGCGCGAAACGTTGCGCGCCGTCGGCGGACAGATCTGACGTCACCGGGCGCGCGCGATCGAGCCCGACCACGGCTCCGCGTGGGGTTTCCGAAATCATGTTGTTATTGACCAGCGCCGTGCCTGCGCCCGGCGCCACCGACACGCCGACGCCGACGAAAGCATTGCGGATCACGTTGCCGGAGATGACGACGTCGCGCAGATATTTGCCCCAGCCGGCGATGATCCCGAACGACGGCGCGTTCTCGATCACATTGCCGGTGACTGAGCTATCGGCTTCGACATAGATGCCGACTCCGGCGTCGTCGTCCGGCGCGGTGCCGATCGGCCGCTTCGGCAAGAGGTTGCGGATGATGTTGCCCTGCACGACCGCGAGGCGCCCGCCCTCGTTGAAATTGCAGACCGAGACGCCCAAAGCCGCGCCGTCCACGGTGTTGTTGGCGATCACCGCGCCCTCGAACGAGAATTCGGAATACAGCGCGACCTCGCGGACGTCGCTGACGCTGTTGCCTGTGATCTGGATGTTGGACGCCGAATTGCCGCGCACCGCGGAATAATCGCAATTGTGGATGCGATTGCCGCGCACGGTGACGTTGCCGGCGCGAAACGCGTTGATGGCGTTGCCGTATTGTCCGGAGCCGCCAGGGCCGCCCTTGATGTCCTCGATGCGGTTGTCGAACACCTGTGTGCCGTCATCGCCGATTGCGGTGCGCAAAATTTCGATGCCATTGTCGTTGGTGCCGGCAATGGTGTTGCGCGAAACCAGCAAGCCCAGCGCGTCGAATGAGACAATAGCGGTGGAGGCTGACTTGGTGATGATGTTGCCGCTGATGTCGCCGGAAACCTGCTCGAACCAGATGCCTGCCCCGCCGCTGCTCGTGATTTCGCAATCGGCGATGCGGATGTCGCGTCCGCTGAGACAGTGCACAAGGCCGTGCCGCGTTGGCAGGGGAATGCCGCCGCCGTCAAGCGTGATGCCGGTCAGGCCGACGCTTCCCGCGCCCTCGCCCAGAAGCATCGATGCGCCGCCGGTGAAGACGAGCTTGGTGGCGCCGCGCACGCCAATCAGTTGGGTGCCGTTCTGCAAGCGAAGCATCCCGGTGCGGTAGACGCCCGGCGGCAGCGCAAGCGGGACCTGCGCGCGCCCGGCGTCATCGATCGCGCGCTGCAAGGCCCGGGTCTGATCCTCGGGGCTGCCGGGCCGGACGCCATATTGCGTGATGTCGCGTCCGAGCGTGGATGTCAGCGGCGCCGCTCGCGCGGCATCCGGCGACATGGCGAGCGCGCCGGCAACGCCGGCTGCGGATGCCCCGATGAGATGGCGGCGATTGACGTCCATGATCGCGTCTTCCTGCGGACCCGCGAAAATGCGTATCCACGATGCTGGAGTAACGCAAAAATGCGGCTTGGCGCTGTGAAGGCGAGGGCGGAGGAGCGCGATTGTTGAAGGTAGGGTTAATGCGGAAGGCGAAACGGAAGACGAGATAATTAGTACGGTGTTCCATCCTTGCGGGAATAGCCGGATGCAGTTGCCCGGAGATCGACGTCTGGATAGTGTGTCTCATCGTTTCGGAGGTCAGACGGTCCTATTTCTAGAATACGCGCCCGGTCGCCGGATCGATTTTGCAGATGATGTCCATCGGCATCACCGGGGAGAAACGCAGCGCAATCTCCCGCGTACAGGATCTCCTCACTGCCTTCAGTAACGAGCACAACCTCCCCCTCCAAAACGTACACGAACTCTTCTGCCCGGGTATGCCAATGACGTTGGCTAGACCAAGCTCCTGGGGCCAATTCAAGGAGGTTGATGCCAATGTGCTTAAGCCCTGCCGCTACCGCCAAGCGGCGTCGAAATTTGTCCTGACACGGCGCCGCGAACGGCTCCGGATATCGAGAGCCGGACGAAATGGGTGCGTTTTGGACGTCAATCTTTCTTTTCATATCGGCCCGGCCTCGCCTTCCCGATCTAAAATGCAGCAAGCGTCGCTTGCCTCATCATGTCGTTAGTTTGCGATTTTGCAACCTCTGCGTTCTTACAAGTCGACCCTCTCTCGCACGGCCCTCCGCGTCAGCTTCACCATCTCCAGCAGCATGGCTTCGCCGGCATCGACCAGTTCTTCCAGCGTGATGCGGGGCGCTTCGTTCTTACGCTGTGAAACTCCGTCACGCGCAAGCGGCGGCACATGGACGAACGCGGCAAGGCGGGGGCCGTTGTCGGCATTGACAGCCTCGATCGCCCGCCAGCTCAGATAATTGCAGAGATAGCTGCCGGCATCGCGCGAGGGGCGTGCATCGATGCCGGTGCCAATTGCCGCGCGCAGCAGTTTGGCGGTGTGCGGGCCGAACATCATGGCGTCGGCACCGTCGGCGATCGATCCCTTGCGCACCCGCGTGTGATCGGCATCGGGCCATAGCGTGGTGACGGTGTTGCGGGCGCGGGTCTCGATCCGGACCCAGGGCGTGCGGGTGGCGAGGCCGAACATCAGCAGCGCCTGTGGCCGGTGCTGCCGGAGCAACTCGGGCAATTCGCGATCGACGGCGCTGTAGATCACCGGAAAGATGTGGCCCGACAGTTCGACATCGCCCAGCGCAGGACGGCGCAGGCGCGAAAGCCGCGCCACCAGCGGCTGCGTCGGGTTAAACGGCGCGCCGGGAAACGGCTCAAAACCGGTGATGAGGATGCGGAGGGGGTGGGTCATGCTAGCTTTAGTTGTTTCGTCCTGGCCGGGCTCGTCCATGCCATCCACGTCTTGCTTTTCGTTACTTTTAAAGACGTGGATGCCCGGCACAAGGCCGGGCATCACGGCCGAGACGCTCACCTCAGCATCTCCGCGATCTGTTCCGCCGCCAGAGCCGGCGTGATGCGGCCGTCGGCTACCTCGGTTTCGGTCTTCTTTACTTTGGCACGGATCGCGGGATCGGCGCGCAGCCGCGCCATCATCCGCTGCTCCAGCATCGACCACATCCACTTCACCTGCTGCTGCCGACGCCGCGCGGCGAATTCGCCGGAGGCTTTCATCGCGGTGCGGTGATCGAGAATCTTCTGCCATAGCGCGTCCATGCCCGTGCCCGTCAGCGCCGAATAAGTCAGGACCGGCGGATGCCAGTGCTCCGAGCGGGGGCTGAGGATGTGCAGCGCGCCGCGATATTCGGCAGCGGCGAGATTGGCGCGCTTGATATTGTCGCCGTCAGCCTTGTTGACCGCGATCATGTCGGCGAGTTCGACCAGGCCCTTCTTGATGCCCTGCAATTCGTCGCCGGCGCCGGGCAGCATCAGCGCCAGGAAAAAATCCGTCATGTCGCACACCGCAGTCTCGGATTGGCCGATGCCGACGGTTTCCACCAGTACCACGTCGAAGCCCGCTGCCTCGCACAACAGCATCGCCTCGCGGGTTTTCGCCGCGACGCCGCCCAGCGTGCCGGAGGCCGGCGAGGGCCGGATGAAAGCGTTATCAGAGGCGGAGAGCTGCGCCATCCGCGTCTTGTCGCCGAGGATCGAGCCGCCAGTGCGGGCGGAGGAGGGGTCCACCGCGAGCACTGCAACCTTGTGGCCGCGCTCGATCAGGAACATCCCGAGCACGTCGATGGTGGTGGATTTGCCGACCCCGGGCGAACCGGTGATGCCGACCCGGATCGCCTTGCCGGTGTCGGGCAGCAGCGCCTGCACCAGGTCGCGGGCCGCGGCCTGGTGATCGCTGCGCCTGCTTTCAATCAGCGTAATCGCCCGCGCCAGCGCCGCGCGGCTGCCGGCACGGAGATCCGCTGCCAGTTTACCGATGTCGAGCGTGTTACCGCCGGTCATTGCTGATCGTCATCATGGTCCTTGAGCCGTTCACCGCCGAAAATTGTCGTGCCCTCCGGCGTCAGATACGGCTTCAGGGTTTCCCATGGCACGAACGCGACATATTGGCCCTCGGCATAGGGTCCGACCGCGTAGGGTGGATAATGAAAAGTCAGGCCGGAGCTTTTGCCCGATACAGCAGAGGGCGCCAGCGTCACCGCGCCGACCTTGAGCAGTTTGGGCTCGAGGCTTTTGTACCACTCCGCGGTTGCGGTTTCACCGGCGTCGCGTTTTTTCTTTTCGATGTTCAGCGATGCGATCACGCCCTTGAGCATTGCCTTCATGGTCGGACCGTTATCGGCGGTCTCGGTGAAGAAGGGCCGAATGCTGATGCGTTTCTTTGGGACCGTGTCCCACAGAATGGTGTCGACGTCCGAATTGGGATGCGCGCCACCCGTGTCCATGTAGTCGGACCTGACGACGCTGACATAGTGTTCAGCGACCACGGAACGGATGTTGTATTTGCGTTCAAAGGTCCAGGCACCGTTACGAAACAGGACCGGGTCCTGCTTGCGCGAGGCTTCGGCCTCCGCGGCGTTCTTGTCGATCCACTTCTGGCCCTCGGCAAGGCAGTCCGCTGCCAGCGTGGCATCGGCCTTGATCTTGTCGTCGAGGAAGACGCTGGCCTCGACGATTTTGTTCTTGATCGCGGCGTCGGGCTTGGGATCGGCAGCAAAAGCCGCGGGCTGCGTTGCGAAGCATGCGACTGCGCCAACGAAGCATATCCTGCGGGCGAACGTGAATGCAGCGGGGCGCAAGGTAAATCCTTTGAGAGAAATCGTCGCGCGGAGTTACTCCGCCGCCTCGCTATGGCCCAGCCTTGCGTTGAGCTTGTGGATCAGCTCTTCGGCGGCATCCGCAATGACGGTGCCCGGCGGGAAGATCGCCTCGGCACCGGCCTTGTACAGCGCGTCGTAATCCTGCGGCGGCACCACGCCGCCGATGATGATCATGATGTCGTCGCGGCCCTGCTTCTTCAGCGCGGCTTTCAGTTCCGGCACCGCGGTGAGATGCGCTGCCGCCAGCGATGACAGCCCGAGAATATGCACATCGTTCTCGACCGCCTGCCGCGCCGCTTCGTCGGCGGTGGCAAATAGCGGCCCGATATCGACGTCGAACCCGACGTCGGCGAACGCCGACGCAATCACCTTCTGGCCGCGGTCGTGGCCGTCCTGGCCGATCTTGGCGACGAGAATGCGCGGCCGACGCCCTTCGGCGTCCTCGAACGCATCGATCAGCGCTTGCACTTTTTCAACCCGGTTGGACATGGTGGACGCCTCCCGCTTGTAGACGCCGGTGATGGATTTGATTTCGGCGCGGTGCCGCCCGAATACCTTCTCCATCGCATCTGAAATTTCGCCGACGGTGGCTTTGGCGCGGGCAGCGTCGATCGCCAGCGCCAACAGGTTGCCATTGCCTTCGCCGGCGCTGCGGGTCAGGGCCGCCAGTGCCGCATCGACGTCCTTCCGGTTGCGCTCTTTCTTGAGCCGCGACAGCTTGTCGATCTGCAGCCGGCGCACGGTCGAGTTTTCGACCTTCAGCACGTCAATCGGCGCCTCATTGACCGGCTTGTATTTGTTGACGCCGATCACCGCCTGCTTGCCGGCGTCGATTCTGGCTTGCGTCTTGGCGGAGGCTTCCTCGATCCGCAGTTTTGGAACGCCAGCCTCGATCGCTTTCGCCATGCCACCGAGCGCCTCGACCTCCTGGATATGGCTCCAGGCTTTTGCCGCGAGATCGTAGGTCAGGCGCTCGACATAATACGAGCCGCCCCAGGGATCGATGATGCGGGTGGTGCCGCTTTCCTGCTGCAGGAACAATTGCGTGTTGCGCGCGATTCTAGCCGAGAAGTCGGTCGGCAGAGCCAGCGCCTCGTCCAGCGCGTTGGTGTGCAGCGATTGGGTGTGGCCCTGCGTCGCCGCCATCGCCTCGATGGTGGTGCGCATCACGTTGTTGTAGACGTCCTGCGCGGTCAGCGACCAGCCCGAGGTCTGGCAATGCGTGCGTAGGCTCAGGGAGCGCGGGTCTTTCGGGTTGAACTGGGTCAGGAGCTTGGCCCACAGCAGCCGCGCCGCCCGCATCTTGGCGACTTCCATGAAGAAGTTCATGCCGATCGCCCAGAAAAACGACAGTCGCGGCGCAAAGCGATCGACATCAAGACCTGCCGCGAGCCCGGCGCGCAGATATTCGACGCCATCGGCGAGCGTATAGGCCAGTTCGAGGTCCTGCGTCGCGCCGGCTTCCTGCATGTGATAGCCGGAAATCGAGATCGAATTGTATTTCGGCATCTTCTGCGAGGTGTAGGCGAAGATGTCGGAGATGATCCGCATCGAGGGCGCCGGCGGATAGATGTAGGTGTTGCGCACCATGAACTCTTTCAGGATGTCGTTCTGAATCGTCCCTGAGAGCTTTTCCGGCGGCACGCCTCGTTCCTCGGCGGCGGCGACGAACAGCGCGAGGATCGGCAGCACCGCGCCGTTCATGGTCATCGACACGCTCATCTGGTCGAGCGGAATGCCTGAGAACAGCGTGCGCATGTCGTAGATCGAATCGATCGCGACGCCGGCCATGCCGACGTCGCCGGTGACGCGCGGGTGATCCGAGTCGTAGCCGCGGTGGGTGGCGAGATCGAACGCGACCGAGAGGCCTTTTTGTCCGGCGGCGAGATTGCGGCGGTAGAACGCGTTGGAGTCTTCGGCCGTGGAGAACCCGGCATATTGCCGGATGGTCCAGGGCTGGTTGACATACATGGTGGGGTAGGGGCCGCGCAGATAAGGCGCGAGGCCCGGCCAGGTCTCGAGGAAATCGATGCCTTCGAGGTCGGCTTCGCTGTAGCCCGGTTTGACGAGGATGCCCTCGGGCGTGAGCCATGGCTCGGCACCGCCAGGGGACTCGGCGCGGGCTGACTTTTCAAATGCGATATTCGCAAAGTTCGGTATACGGCTCATTTTATTGGTCTCGTTCGTCATGGCCGGAACGAGCCCCGGGCATGACGCGTTTAGTGGCGAGCATATCATGGCCGGTCATAAGCGTCATTCTATGGTTCGGCATCTCAATCATGGTCCGGATGCTGGTGGCTGACGATGTCATTTACCTTCTCCGAACCGTAGTTCTGCAACGTGGTCTGGCTCGGCAGATTGGCGATGGCGACCACCCAGCCAAGCCGGGATTCGGTTCCAAATTGCTGGGTCGGCACCATCCGATCCGGCCGGTCGAAGGCGCCAGTCATGATCTCGATCCTCGGGCCGTCGATGCGGCGGAAGCTGAGCGGTGTGCCGCAGTCGGCGCAGAAATCGCGCTCGGCAATCGACGAGGAGCGGAACGCGGCTGGCTTGCCGCGGGTCCAGGCGAAATCGTTGCGTTCGATGTCAGCAAAGGATGCGAACGGCGCGCCGGCCGCCTTCTGGCACATCCGGCAATGACAGATGCTGACCTTTACGGGCGCCGCCGATATCGCAAAGCGAACGGCGCCGCATTGGCAGCCGCCGGTCAGAACGGGTTTGGTCGCCGAGGTCATGTTTACTCCATCAGCCGATAGGCTTCCTGCAGCGTCGCCAGCGCTTCGCAGCCGGCGAAGATGAAATCGTTAACGCCCGCGGCACGAAGCGCTGTTTCCTGTTCGCCCGGCCGCCCTGCCAGATAGATATGCTTTGCACCGGCGGCTTGAAGGGCTTTCGCAGCAGCGATGGCCTGCCCGGCATAGATCTTGTCGGACGAGCAAAGGCAGGCCAGCGCCGCGCCGGAGGTCTTGAACGCGGCGGTGAGGGCCTTCACCTCTCCCATAGGGAGAGGTCGCTCCTGCGCCGAAGGCGAAGCAGTGGGTGAGGGGTTACGATCTGAAGCAAGAACCCCCTCACCCGACACCTGCGGCGTCGACCTCTCCCCGGATGGGAGAGGTGAAGTAGAGGGTAAGAAGTCGACAGCCTCAATCCCGCCGGTCTCGAAGAAGCTCTTCGCAAATGTTGCCCGCGCGGTGAAGTCGGCGGGCGTGCCGAGGTTGGCGAGAAAAACCTTTGGCCGCGCGCCGGTACGCTTCAGCAGGTCATCCGACGTGTCGCGCAAGCGCTCGAATGGCTCCGCCAACCGCATCGGCGTGAGCGCGTCGAATTTGATCTCGGCCTCGCCAGCGGGCGCGAGCGCGACCGGCTTTGCATCCAACACGGCAACGTCAGCTTCGTGGAGATTGGGGAACTCGCTGGCGCCGGTCAGCACTTCCTTGCGCCGAGCGATGTTGGCTTCGCGCACTGTCCGCGTCGCCGCGACCTTGCGCTGGATCAGGCCTTGCTCGAGGGCCGCGAACACGCCGCCGGCTTTTTCGATCTCCTGAAACAATGACCATGCCGCCTCGCAAAGCTGTTGCGTCAAGGCCTCGATGCCGCCGGAGCCGGCCGCGGGATCGGACACCTTGGCGAGATTGGATTCTTCCAGCAGCACCAGTTGGGTATTGCGCGCCGCGCGCCGCGCGAACGGATCGGGCAATCCCAGCGCCAGCGTGTGCGGCAGCACGGTGATGGCGTTGGCGCCGCCGAGCCCTGCGGAAAATGTCGCGATGGTCGCGCGCAGCATGTTCACGTAAGCGTCGCGCTGGGTCAGCATCCGCCATGCGGTCTCGACGGCGATGAAGATCGGCTTCGGCGCGAGACCGCAGGCTTGTTCGACGCGCGCCCACAACAACCGCAGCGCGCGGAATTTCGCCATGGTGAGAAACTGATCGGCATCGGCGCTGAGCCGGAACGACAGCGCCGCGGGGGCAACATCCAGCGCGATGCCGCCGACTTCCAGGGCGCGCAGATAGACGACCGCGACCGCAAGCGTGAAGGCAAGTTCCTGGGCTTCCGATCCACCGGCGTCGTGGACGGGGCGGCCGTCCGCCAGCGCAAACGGTCCCTTGAAACCGCGGCCCATCAAGTCGCCGATCGCCTTTGCGAACGGCCTCTCCATTTCAGGCCACGGTGCCGGCGTCGCGCCGCGCACGGCCATGGTGCTCAGCGGCTGATAGTTGAAGCGGACATCGACTTTCGCCGGATCGAAACCTTTGGACTCGATGAGGTCGGCGAGGTTCAATCCCGCATTCTGACCTCCAAGCACCGGATTGAGCGCGATCGCGATCCCGGCATCGAAAAACACCCCATCGAACACCCGCGCCACTGTTTCCCGGGTCACGTCAGTGATGCCGAACCCGCGCGCGCCCGGCCCGCCAGCAAATTCGATTTCCAGCCCGGTCGCACCGTTCTCCAGGTCGTGCAGAGCCATCGCGTTGGCCTGCGCCGCGTCGGGATGATCGACCCGTTGCATGATCTGCCAGGGCGCGGCCGCCGCGCGGCCTGCGACCGGTGCGGCATCGTGCGCGCGCGCATAAATCGGTTCGATCCTAAGGCCGTCATAGGTCTTGCCGACCAGCTTCTCGAACGGCGCGCCCTTCAGCACGCTGTCGACCAGCTTGCGCCAGTCGTCATAGCTCGCCGGCGCGAAATCCGCCGATAGCCGCAAATCGTCGGTCGCAGATGTCATTCGGCAAGTCGCTCCCTTCGAGCCGCTCTTAGCTGTTGATCGGAAATTGCCACGTGGCGGCCGCCAAGCCAAACGGTTGTTTTAGCCCTTTCGATCAGCCGAGGTCGGGCAGCCGCTCGATTCCCTGGGTCGAGAGCTGCGCCAGCGCTGCCGTAACGCTGCGTCCCGCAATGAGACGTCGAGGGGCAATCTCCGCGAGCGGCACCAGGACGAAGGCACGCTCGAACAGCCTGGGATGCGGCAGCGTCAATTCCGGCTTTTGAATCGAAACATCGTCATAGGCGATCAGGTCGAGGTCGAGGGTGCGCGGACCCCAGCGGGTTTCCTTGGCCCGGTCGCGGCCGAACTTGTTTTCGATCTTGTGCAGCGTAAACAGCAGCGCATGGGGATCGAGACTGGTTTCGATGTCGATGCAGGCATTGATGAAGCGGGCTTGCTGCTCATCGCCCCAGGGTGGCGTGGCATAATCCGACGATCGCGCCAGCAGCGCCGCCTGCGTCATGCCCAGGATATTGGCGATCGCCTTTTGAAATGTCGCGCGGACATCGCCGACATTGCCGCCGAGCGCGATCAGGACGTCAGCCATGAGACGACTGTTGCCGCGTGCGTGTCAGGACCACGCCGACATCCTCGAAGATCGCAGCGATCGGGGCGTGCGGCTTGTGAACGGTGACCTTGATCGCCTTGATGCGTGGAAACGCCGCCAGCACGGCGTCGGCAACGGCGCCGGCCGCGCGCTCCAGCAGTTTGTAATTGGCATTTGCAAAAGCCGCTGTCGCCGTCGCGACCACATTGGAATAGGATACGGTATCGGCGAGGCGATCGGTGCGCGAGGATTCCGACAGATCGGCGGAGAGTTCGAGATCGATCACGAAGCGCTGTCCGACCTCGGTCTCATGTTCCATGACGCCATGGCGGGCATGGATCACGACGCCGGTGATGAAGATCGTGTCGGTCATCGGTTGTCCTCGATCGCCGCTGCCACGCGCAGCGCTTGTACGGTTTCCGACACATCATGGGTCCGGATGATCCGGGCGCCGCCTTTTGCCGCCACCAGATGCGCTGCAATCGAGCCGCCAAGGCGCTGATGCGGCTCCGACGGCGCGACCGTGCTGATGAAGCGCTTGCGCGAAGCGCCGACCAATAGCGGCAGGCCGAAACCGCGAAGCTCATCCAGCCGGGCCAGTACCGTCATGCTCTGCTCCTGGGTTTTGCCAAAGCCGATGCCGGGATCGAGCACGATATTACCGGGCGAAATACCTGCCTTCGCCGCGATATCGAGCGAGCGCGTAAAGAAGCCGGCGATATCCTGCATGATGTCGATATTCGCATCGGCGTGGTCGCGGTTGTGCATGACGATCACAGGCGAATGACGTGCTGCCAATAACCGGGCCATGTCGGGATCGCGCTGCAGACCCCAGACGTCGTTGGCGATGGCTGCACCTGCACCGAGCGCCCAGGCCACGACGGCCGATTTCATGCTGTCGATGGATACGGGAACGCCGAGCGCAACCACGTCGGCCAATATCGGCTGCAGACGTTTCAGTTCTTCGTCGGCCGAGACAGCTTGCGCGCCATAGGGCCGGGTGGATTCCGCGCCGATGTCGATGATGTCGGCGCCCTCGGCGATCATTCGCCGGGCCTGCGCCAGAGCGCGCTCCGGCGCTATAAACTGCCCGCCATCGGAAAATGAATCCGGCGTAACGTTCAGGATACCCATCACGGCTGGATACGGTCGGGACAAAAGTGCCCGCAGCACCGGATGATCTGCCGGGGTCGCCGCTGGCGCAGGTCTGGACGTGGTCGCGATCATGCGGTCGCTTTGCGCGGTCCGCGCATGGGAGTCAAGATGCAGGCACGCGGCGGTAACGTGCGCCGGCCGAGCCGCCTCTATCCGGTCTTACAGGTGATCTTGTCTAATAGGTGATTTTGGGCTGAAGCTTGCGGGCCTGTGCGATCAGTTGCTCGACCGACTTCTCCGAGGGCAAAACCCGGACGAGTTTGCGCTTGGTATTCACCTCTTTCATGTTCTGCGCCAGCCGCGCTGGGTTGCGCAGCGCCAGCTCGCGAACCGTGGTGACGCCGGCCGCGCGCATCAGCCCGACCTTCGCCTTGCCCATGCCGGGAATCCGCATGTAGTCGGAAACATTGGCCCATTCGAGTAGCTGCTGTTCGCTGATGCCGGTCTTCGCCGCGAGCGCTTTGCGCCCCTTGACGGTGCGGGCGGCCTCGAGCAGCCCGTCGGTGGTGCGAATGCCAAGCGATTTCAGTTTTGAAGCGGTGAAGGCTGTCAAGCCGTCAATCTCGGAGATTGGATATGTCATGATACTCGATATGAAAAAGGTGCTTTAAGCGAATTGGCTGAGGCCCGGTGTCCCTGCGATGATCTCGCCCATCTGATCGGCCCCAATTTTGTCGCGGCCGAACCTGAAAAGTTCACGAGCGACGTTCTGAATCTCGCCCATGCCCAAACCAAGTCCCATCAGCTTGGTGCCGAGCGCCATCAGGCCGCCGCCCGTCAAGCTGCCGAGACTACTGCTATTGCTTGAAGCTGTGATCGCGGCTTCCGCGCCCGGAATCTTGTCGATCAAGGCTTGAACCTTGTCGCTAGGGCCCTCGTTACGAAGGAAACCCAGAACGATGCCGATGGTTTTTTCAGCGACAGCATCACCGATGCCGGCCTTTACGGCCAGCCGCCCTATCAATTCGTCCATAGTGCCCCGCCTCAACCGGTTGCTTGCCGGATCCTTGCTTGTGAATTTATCTTGATCTTCTGCGGTACGAATTACAAGCGATCACCGCATTCGAAAGCGCGATTCAGCTTCGATCGCGTGACGAGTGTTGCAGCTGTGCAAGAGTGGGTACGATATTCACGGCATATTGTCGCAGCGTTTTGCCGGGTTCGAAGCTTGGTCCGTGGAACTACAAGGATACGTTAAGTCCGTTGACCGGTTTCAATCGGCTTGCAAGATGCAGTATGATCATGGCGCTTTCGACCGAAACCCTTGATGCGCGCGAAGAGGCGATGCAATGGCTACGTCCGACAACAAGATAGCCGATACCGACGAGAAAATTTTTATCGGTAAGGGTGAACAGACAGCCTGGCTGACGCTTGCGCTTGGAAATCGCCATGGCCTCGTCACCGGTGCGACCGGAACCGGAAAGACCGTCTCGCTGCAGGTGATGGCGGAAGGGTTTGCGCGGGCAGGTGTTCCGGTTTTCGCGGCCGATATCAAGGGAGACCTGTCGGGCATCTCTGAAGTGGGTGAAGCGAAGGATTTTCTTGTCAAGCGGGCCAGCGACATGGGTCTTGCCTTCCAGCCCGACCAGTTTTCGACGATTTTTTGGGATGTGTTCGGCGAGCAGGGCCATCCGGTGCGCGCGACCGTCACCGAAATGGGACCGTTACTGCTATCGCGGATGCTCGATCTGAACGATGTGCAGGAAGGCGTGTTGAACGTCGCGTTCCGCGTTGCCGATGACAACGGTCTTGCGCTGATCGACATGAAGGATCTCCGGGCGCTCCTGGATGCGATCGTCCCGGATACCAGCAAAAAAGGGGCTGACGGCGACGACGATGCTCTGGCCCCGATCCGCAAGGCCGCGCAAGGTTTCGGCAACGTGACCAAGGCAACGGTCGGAACCATTCAGCGCCAGCTTCTGGTATTGGAAAACCAGGGCGGGACGAAATTTTTCGGCGAGCCGGCGTTATCGCTGAAGGATTTCATGCGAACCGGCCGCGACGGCCGGGGCATGGTCAATATTCTGGTCGCCGACAAACTCATGCAGAGCCCGCGCCTTTACGCAACCTTCCTGCTGTGGATGCTTTCCGAGCTGTTTGAAGTATTGCCGGAGGCCGGCGATCCACCGAAGCCCAAGCTCGTGTTCTTCTTCGACGAGGCGCATCTGTTGTTCAACGATGCGCCCAAAGCGCTGATGGACAAGATAGAGCAGGTCGTGCGGCTGATACGCTCGAAGGGCGTAGGCGTTTATTTCGTGACGCAAAACCCGATCGACGTACCGGACAAGGTGCTTGGCCAGTTGGGCAACCGCGTGCAGCACGCGCTCCGGGCTTTCACGCCGCGTGACCAGAAGGCCGTCGCGGCGGCGGCACAGACATTCCGGCCCAACCCGAAACTCAACACCGCCCAGATCATCATGGAGCTGGGCAAGGGCGAAGCGCTGGTGTCATTCCTGGAAGGCAACGGCACGCCTGCGATGGTCGAGCGCGTCATGATCCGGCCGCCTTCGGCGCGGATCGGGCCGATCACGCCCGAGGAGCGCAAGGCGATCATGGACAACAGCCCGGTGAAGGGCAAATACGACACATCGATCGATTCCGAATCCGCCTATGAGATATTGCAGAAGCGCGTGGCCGGGACCGCGGCGAGCGCCGACGGATCTGCCGGTGGCGGAGGCGGGGGGATTTTCGGCCAGATCGGCGCGATCGTCGGAACGATTTTCGGCACCAATGTGTCGCGCGGCAGGATGTCGACCGGTCAGGTCATCGCGCGAAGCGTTACCCGCTCGGTCACCAACAAGGTGGTCGGCGGCGTCGTCGCCGATCTCGGCAAATCGGTGGGCGGCTCGATTGGCGGTTCGGTCGGTCGCGCGCTGGTGCGCGGCGCGCTCGGCGGGTTGCTGCGACGATAAAATCTTGCATTCATTTGCATTTGCTGCGACGTGATCTCCCTCTGATTTCCGGAAACGAGCGTGTGCTGAGATATCCGTCGTTGCGAGCGCCGCTCGATATTCTTTTTTTGATCTGCTGTATCGCACTGACCGCCGACGTTCTCGTCCCGGAAATTTGGGGTAGCGGAAAGACAAAAGACTATCCGCTCTGGTTCTGGGCCGGGCAGCAGGTGCTGCAGGGAAAGAACCTCTATCCCGCAGACCCTAAGGTCTATTTCGAATTCATCTACCCGCCATTGCCTGCAGTTCTGCTCGCAATACCCAGCTATTTCGGCAAGCTGCCTCTCTATACATGCCTGTCGGCTCTCAATGCCGCCGCGTGGTGGATGGCGGCTCAATTCTCGAATGCGATGACGGGTTCGGGGCGGATACCCGGCCCATGGCTGGCGGCGCTGCCGAGCTTCGCCACGATAACCTTTGTTTTCGATATGTTCGACCTCGGGCAGCCCAATCTCGTTCTGCTTGCGATGATGCTGTACGGGTTCTGGTTACTGCAGCATGAGCGCCCGTGGATGGCGGGAAGCATGTTTGCGCTGGCCACCGCGATCAAGGTCTTCCCCGTGGCCGTGTTTCCCTATCTGCTTTGGCGAAGGCAATGGGTGTCGGCTGCGAGCATGGTCGTCTTCACTGGAATTTTCCTGTTCGTGGTGCCGGCTCCCGTGCGCGGTTTCCAGCACAATATTTCCGAACTGAAGACCTGGTATCAGGGCATGATTGGATCGAGCTCGGAGCAGGGTTTTGGGCAGCGCGCCGAGCAGAACTGGTCGTGGGTCAATCAATCCATCATCGCCATGACGCATCGACTGACGCGCCCGGTGAATTACAACCAGGACAATCCCGCCAAGCAGCCGGCCTACATGAATTGGCTCGATCTCGATTTCAAGACCGCGAACTGGATCGTGCTCGCGGTATCGCTGGCGATCGGGCTTGGCTTTGTCGCGGTGATGCCGGCGCGCGCGCGG
>JAQGKC010000452.1 GCA_028290305.1 Bradyrhizobium sp. | reverse complement strand
AGATGATAGCGGTCATGGGTCCATCCGCGCGGGCGATGCCGATGCCAACACGAACACCCGTGCGGCACTCTACGTCCAAGGCGTCTTGCCACGCGACTATAATCTGATGACGGATTGATTGCACGGCATCGCGGCGGCGCGATCGAGGTCTGAGGCGAGCTTGGAGCCGCTCTACAGGTCCGGTCAATATCCCCCTCTCGGGCTGCGGGGACTGCCTCTTGAGGCAACCATTTGCCCCGCGCGGAACTTTTCCTAACATGTGGCATTAGCAACATCGCTTTGATCTGGCGGCAAACCCAAGGAGCGTAGCGATGGCAACCCAAATCATCATGGACCACAACGGCGATACCCGGCACAACTTCGATGCGAAGGACGCGAAGGCCCTCTTGAAGGCCGAGCGCCGCTTCAAAGCACTAACGGGTTCTGGCTTCACGGCGGCAACCCGCACCGCTGATGGAGAGCCGGTCGTGACGCGCACGTTTGATCCGACCGCAGAAGAAACCCTGTTTTTTCCGCGGCTAGTCGGCGGCTAAAACCCGGTTGGTGTTGATGAAGCTGCTGCGCATCGCAGATGATCAGCTCCGGCAGCTCCTGGCGGCCTGCTCACGCTGGGCGCGAGCCGTTCGCGATTGGTATCAGCGCCCAAGTACAAGCGAACTGCGCGGCCGTAAGCTCTTGAGGGAATGGCTGTCGCCCGAGCAGCTGGCGCAGTACGACGCGCACAACTATTTCGAGGTCACCGGCTGCCACACCGGAAAGCGATACCGGATACGCCACGGCATGGGAACGAACGTCTACGAGCTAGACGACGCTGGCCGACCGGGGACTGGTTGGTGCTTCGTGCCCAAGGATCATCTCGTCGCGGGCGACGTCATGTTGGCCCAGAAGATTGCCTTGGAAACCGACGAGCGGGGCGCGTTGGCAGTGGCGAATCACTTTACGCCCAGATAATTGGGCCACCACGATTTCGACTTCGCAGCGCGATTATAGCCGCGCCTTGGCGAGACGGCGGCTCGTCGCGTTCGCAGGGATATGGACCGAATGGACCGGCGTGCGCGGCACGAAAGCAAACCCGATCGAGGGTAAACATCTGCTCTACGGCTTCCTGACGACCGAGCCGAACGGCGTCGTCGTGCCGATCCATCCGAACGCGATGCCGGTGATCCTGACCACCGAGGAGGAACGCGACGTGTGGATGCGCGCGCCGTGGGAGGAAGCGAGCCAGCTACAGCGACCGTTGCCCAACACCATGCTCAGGGTTGTCGCCAGCGGTGAGCGCGAGGATCCGCCCCCTGAAAAGGATCAAGCTCAGCCTTCATTGCCGCTCTGATGAACAGATCAGTGCTGTTTGATCGGCTTCCCGCTCGCGAGGATTCCACTGATAATCTGTTTCGCGGCGTCGCGGACTTCCCGCGCAGTCTCTGGCGGGATGCTGGAGAGATTATAATCGTCGACTAAATTCAGCAGCGCCTTTTTTACGTCGGCCCGAAAGCCTTCCGGATTTTCCGCCGTATCGGCCAAGATGGTAAATAGCGTCATCAGCATAAAGTTGTTTGCTATGTCGATGCCGAGTTGCTGGCCTTCCGTCATGTTTGAACTCCCATCAGATTGTCCGCTGCTATAGGTCAGCTATATTCAGGTATCGCGACCCATTTGAGGATGGAACATCGAGGAAAACAATACAGCGTCGTTCAAGCGATTGACGGCCGCTGGAAATGGTCGATTGATCTGGACGGCCATACCAAGTCCGGCGTCACGGCGGGCAGCCGTCAGGCCGCAATCAAGATGGCCGAAAAGAAATTGAACGGGCGGCCACGCCGATAAAACGGCGGTTGGTGCCGCCCCGGCCGGTGATCAGGCGGTATTCTCGTCGTGTTGGTCCATATTGCAGTACCGGGGTCCGTTTGCCTCATCCGATAAAACCAGATACCGCGTTGATCGAGGACGATTGAGAGAGTGATTCAACATGCCTGAGAAAGACTTCGCTGTTTCAATCTTGGAAACCGAAGTCGTGGTCAACCATATTGCGGACGGCCACGTTTTCGGTTCCCGATCTTACCCAACGGCACAGTGAGCCTGCATGGCTCGCGTGTCGAGCCGAACCCCGACGCCAAACGAGAGGCGCGCAGGTATCTTTTGGATGCGCACGATGCTGCTACGATAGCGCACGGTCGCGCGAAGGCGGCGGGTCCATCCCGTTAAGGGATGGCGCTTAGTTCTATCTGAATGACGAACGCTGCCAGCCCTATGAGCAAGACGACCCAGATCACGATGCTGACAATCAAAACCTTACCCTTCTAGCGCTCCCGCGCCGGTGCCGAATGCGTCTGTGTCTGACGTTCACGCAGTCGCGGTCGGACCTGTTCGCATAGCGGCTGCAATTTTGGCCTGTCGCTGCCGCTTAGCGGCTTGGAGGGTTGGAAACGGTTTGCCTAACTTCCTTGCCTGACATTGCACGGATTTCATGGTTCGTCGCAACGCCACGGAGGCACGTGCTACCGATGCGCCAGTGTTAACAAACTGGACCAGGCGTTCGCATTCCTCGTCGGTCCAACCGCACATGTCGAAAAACCCACTGAAAAAATCAAAATGCCGGGCATACAGAAAAGTTCCGCGCCACGGAACGAAATGGTCGGCGGACGCTTGAATCCCAGGTTGTTGCGTGGGAGTTGCGTATGCCCAGAACAGGCTGGACCCCGACAATCGTGCCCTATGGGGCCGATGAAACGGCCTATTTAGTTATCGACCGTTTAGGTCGTTTGGGCAGCGTTTACCGCGAAGCCGAAGTCGAGCGGGCTGACCTTGAAACCATCATTGTCGATCTCATGTCGGGTCAATTTAGCGACCCGGTCCGCGTTGTCGCTTTCAACACCCTTGAACATTGGTCGGAGGACGTTTCCAGAAATATCGCCCGCGAGATTCAGACGCGATATGACATCGAAGGCACCGCCGTCCCCGAGCATATCCGAGACTTTGTTGCGAGCTACATCGGCCCCGACCGGCAGCTCGCGCTGCGGCTCGCCTGAGCCATGCCCTACCCCGGCCAAACGGCAGGAAATGGGATAGGCTCTACCTCGGTAGGCGTAAGGGCAAGGACCTGATCTATGCCGGAAAGGTGGACCATGGCTTCGACACGGCATCAGCGAAAGACCTACAGGCGCGGCTCAAGCCGCTGATCCGCCAGACACAGCCCTACAGCAAGAAGATTGCGCACCGGGGAATTTGTGTCGAGCCGTCATTGCTGGCGGAAATCGAATATCGGGCGAAGTCCGCCGAGGGCAAGGTCAGACATCCATTCTTTAAGGGACTGCGGGAGGACCTGTGATGAAAGCGATCATCGAGTACGACGAATTAGCGCCAGAGGATCGGCCGCAGGATGACAGCCACACTGGCGAGGACTGGACATTCGAGACGCTTGGAACACGATGAGATGACTTTTCCTCGGGTGATCCGGGCGACTGACGCCGAGGGCCGCTCCTGCATCTATCTCGCCGAGGGGCCAGAGGGACAGCCGATCAATATCAAGTGGATCGAATTCAATCCAAACTGACAACGAAAAGCGCTTCGCCGCCATCTGGCGGCTTGAAAATCTCGATACGCTGCTTGATGCTGTTGATCGAGGTAGATCTAATCGAAACGGCCGCAGCGTCATGCGCTGGGGCCGTTTCGTCAGTCAAAGTGCGCCGGGCAATTAAGACGCACTGCACATGTAACTACGACGTCAAAAAATCGTTCCACGATGGGTAACCGGCCCTCGCCTGCCTGCTCGGTTCCTGATGTTGCTGGCGCGGATTCTCTAACGGTTGGTGTCTTCCTTGCCGTTCGGACTTCCGTCCCCGCCACCGTTTCCAAAGCCGTTGTTTCCTATGCTGCTATTGCCGCCAGATTGCGCTAAGGCGGTGGACGTCAACGATGTCGACAACAGCATCGTCATCGCCGGGGGCTTGACTACTGCGAATTTTCCGCAGGCGGCTAGGAATTTCCGCCGATCAGCACCGGAAGCGGTTTCGCTTTCTGGATGGGACATGGAACTATCCTTTGAGCTGGAGGGAACAGGTCAAACCTAGTCCTGAATAGACCGAGATTGATTTAAATATTTAAAGAGTCAAATAACATTTAATGTCGTTTAATTTTTGGATTTAATCGGTTTACCCCTCCAAATTGGCGGAACCAGCGAGACCTAAAAATATTAGAAGCTACAAATAGCTTCGTCGAAGTGCGCGAAAGTCCGGCTCCATGCCAAAAGGTGCGTCTTGCAGTCATTGCGACGTAGATCGAGCGGTAGTTCCGATTTCAGATTATGAAAACGACCGCTTTATACACGTCTGCGTTCATTGCGGATGGTGGGGCTCTAATCCACTCCGAATGGACCGCCCACCAATCGAAGAGACGACATCAATAGTCGCGCGAAAGCGCGCCACGACGATGCGATTGAGGCGTGGGCGGCACTGAGTGATTGCCGGGCCTGCCACTTGGAGACCCGCAAGCTGGTGCGCGAGCGATTCCTATCGAGCTATGCGAGAGTCCGGAACCATCAGGCGGGCCGGTGCATTAGGTCGCGCTATTGTTTGACTTGCCGCCAAATTAGGTTTGCGGCGTCTCTGCTGTAGCGTTGATGGAGACGAACATGGTGAAGACTGGAGCGATCTATCAACCTGAATTAATCGAATTGATGAAAACCGCACTTGATGAGGCGGCGACTATCCTGCCTTCGGCCAAGCGAACAAATGCCATGAAAGTAAGGCTGGCGTCGCGCATTCTCTCGGCTGCGGCGAGAGGCGAGCGCGATCCGATACAATTGAGAATAGCCGCACTGACGGAAATCGAGGACGCTCAAGACGAAAGCGATATTGAGCGATCCTATGTGCAATTGCAGCGCCTCAGGAAGCAAGTCCAGCAAGCCGCGGCAACCGCAACCAGAGCTGACCGCTGACATCTTAGCCGGTGCTGGGTCAAGAGGTTCAGCAGCCCTGATCAGCCATCTTTGCCGAAGGCTCCGATCCTTGGGACGGTGCACCCGGTGACTGATCTCTGTCGGTCATCTTGCCTGACGATACCGTGCTCTGCGACTGCTCCGCGGCGCTGGACTGCGTGGGTGTAGTGCTCTTCGGCTGCTCGGCAACGCTGGGCTGCGCGTGCTCTTCCCGTTGAGCTTGTTGAGAGGCCTTGTTGGTCGCCTGCTCACGGGTATCTGCCGAGGCGGCACCCGTGGTTTGACCAGTGTTGCAAGGACCCGCATTCGCGACGCCAATGCCCAGGAACGTCAATGCGCAAGCAGCGACAACGAGCTTATGTTTCGCGGTCATGGGGCTCTCCTTGGTTTCGTCCTAACCCAGGCGTTTGCGTCTTTTTGAGCTGTCCAAAGGATATACGCGCAACTCGGTCGTGAGGCCATTAGTTCCTTGTCTGTCGGTCCCGGCCGCACGTCCCGGAATGGTATAAGCGATCTATTTCTGGGAATGAGAGTGCGCTGTCGTCGTATGTTTGTGAGCTTGTTCGCTATGCTCTTGAGCCGCACTCGCGTGATGCTTAGCGTCCTCATGCTCGCCGCGCGAGTGATGGTGCTCGGCTTGATGATGATGGTGCGCGGCAGCATGATGATGAGCGGCAGCGTTGTGATGATGCTCTTGAGAGGGATGCTTCGGTGATTGCGCCATGATGTTCCTCCGTGTTTGATAGAATTTTCTCACCAATTCTAGCGGCGGTTTTTAGTTCCTGTCGGGCGCTGACCGACCCACAAAAAATCAGGCCCCGGATTGCTCCGAGGCCCGACCCTCAAAATTGCCATTGAGATGGTCCGACATGGGCTTGGAGGGCAGACCCATCTTAATCGAACAATTGAGGTACGTGACGAGTCGAGCGCCATCCCTGGCTGGGCGGTCGCCGTCGTTTGACCATGTACTTGGCGACGCTCGACTGCGCGACCTCAAACCCGAGCTTGAGCAGTTCGCCGTGAATGCGTGGCGCACCCCAAAGCGGATTCTCCATGCTCATCCGCCGGATCAACGCGCACAGCTTCGTTTCGATCTGCGGTCGCCCTCCCTGTGGGCACGACTTCCAACGCCAGTAGGAACGAAAGCCGGCCCTGTGCCAACGCACGAGTGTCTCGGGCCGGATGATTGTGAGAACCTGCAGGATCGACGGAAACCACCGATACAGTTCTCTAATGGGGTCAAGGGCGGCAGCTCGGTTTTGAGCGTTGTACGACGTCGTCGGGTGCCTGTGTTCTCTGCGTGCTCATGCGGCACTTGATGGGGTCAGCTGGGTGCGGAGCGGCTCGGTTGAAATCGCAGTCGGTCGAATGATCGGCCGCATGCTACAGAATCGGCGCCATCATCCAC
>JAQGKC010000451.1 GCA_028290305.1 Bradyrhizobium sp. | reverse complement strand
TTCATATTTATAAGCACCGCCGTGCTGACCGTGGCCGGCTGCTACGAGATGTATGAGGTCGTCCAGGTCGGCGGCGTCACGATCCTGGAATGGATGGTGCTTGTTTTGTTCGTGGTGCTCTTCGCGTGGATCGCGTTGTCCTTCTGCTCTGCTCTGGCTGGCTTCGCGGTGCTGCTGTTTGCGTGTCGAGACCCGCTCGGCATCGATACTGCGAAGCCTCTTCCGTCGATCGTTAGTAGAAATGCCATGCTATTGCCGACCTACAACGAGGATCCCTACCGCATCATGGCCCGCCTTCAGGCAATGTACGAATCGGTCGATCAATTCGGATATTGGGCAAGCTTTGACTGGTTCGTGCTGAGCGATACCACCGATCCCGCGATATGGGTTGCAGAAGAGAAATGCTTCTTGGAGCTTCGCCAGGACAGCCGGACAGCGAACATCTACTACCGTCACCGCCGGGAAAACACCGCCCGGAAATCTGGAAACATTGAAGACTGGATCAAGCGGTTCGGCGCGGGATATGATCATATGATCATACTAGATGCCGACAGCCTGATGACCACAGATACCATCGTCCGGCTCGCGTCGGCGATGGAAAACCATCCCACGGTCGCCCTTATCCAGACGCTTCCAATCGTCGTCAATGCCAGAACGTTGTTCGCTAGGCTGCAGCAGTTTTCAGGCCGGCTATACGGCCCCCTGATAGCTGCTGGCATTGCATGGTGGCACGGCGCTGAAGGCAACTATTGGGGGCATAACGCCATCATCCGCGTGCGGGCGTTCGCGCAGGATGCGGGTCTACCGGATTTAAAGGGTCGCAAGCCTTTCGGCGGACATATCCTCAGCCACGATTTCGTGGAGGCGGCACTAATGCGGCGAGGCGGATGGGAAATTCGGATGGCGACGGCTCTCGGCGGCAGTTTTGAGGAATGCCCGCCGTCGCTGCTGGATTTTGCCGCGCGCGACCGCCGCTGGTGCCAAGGCAACCTTCAACATCTGGCGGTGCTGCCGGCACGTGGGCTGCATTGGGTTTCGCGGATTCATTTGCTCACCGGAATCGGCTCCTATATCACCGCCCCGCTCTGGCTCCTGTTTTTAGTTCTTGGAATTCTGATCTCGTTGCAGGCGCAATTTGTTCGGCCCGAATATTTCCCAAAAGGCTTTTCACTGTTTCCAAAATGGCCCGCGCAAGATCCGGTTCTCGCCGCGTGGGTTTTCGTCAGCACCATGGGATTGCTGATTGCACCGAAACTTCTCGCCTGCACTCTGGTCGGGACGCAAACCCGCGTGCGCCGCCAATTCGGCGGCGGCTTTCGGATGCTGGCGGGTCTCCTGATCGAGACTTTTCTGTCAGGCCTAATTGCCCCGGTCATGATGATTTTCCAATCCACCGCGGTAGGGGAAATACTGCTCGGGCGGGATGCAGGTTGGCAGGTGCAGCGTCGCGACGACGGCGGATTGCCTCGCTCCGAATTGATCCGCCGATATACGCTGCCGACGCTCTTCGGGATCGCGATGGCCGCCATCGCCTACGCGGTATCGCTGCCCTTGCTGTTCTGGATGGCGCCAGTCATTGCGGGCCTTCTGCTGTGCATTCCGATAGCACTGCTGTCATCGGCGATCTTTCCGCAATCGAGATTATTGATTACGCCGGAGCAGACATCCCCGCCCGATGTTCTAGTTCGCGCGAACGAATTGGCGAACGCCTCCGGTCAGATTGTCGTTCCTGCTCTGATTGCGCTCCGTGACGACCGGAGATTGCTGGAACAGCATCTTGCGACTCTACCCAAAGAAAAGCGTCACAATCGCGGCCAGATCGATCAACACCTCGCCATTGCGCGCGCAAAGATCGAGGATGCCGAGGATTTCGACGAGGTGTTGGGTTATCTTACGGCGCGCGAGACTTTAGCGATTCTCAACTCGCCAACGGCGCTCCAGACAATTTTCGCCATGCCGGGCGAACGACGCATTGTCTAGGTTCGACGAGCAACAATCTTGCTCAGAATTGACTGGCTTTCGGGCCTGATCGGAGCGTTGCTGTGGTGACTTGAAGCGGCGGCGGCCCGCTTTGGGGTCCTGCCCTGCCGCGCGCTTTTACCCGGGCGGGGCCGAGGTGGTGCGGCGGATGGCGTCGCGCAAACCTCAGAGGATCCCATGAGCAAACCCAAATCCAAGCCAAAGACTGCCAACCGCCCGGCCTCTCGAAAGACCGCCAGGCCCGCGTCGCGCAAGCGATCAGCGCCTTCAGCATCCAGATCGGTCGCTGGACCCGATACCAAGCACGCCCGCATCCTGCGATGCTGCGGACGCCCGCCGGTGCAACGATCGCCTCCATCATGACTGCAACGGATTGGCAGCAGCATTCGGTTCGCGGCTTTCTGGCCGGTGTCGTCCGCAAGAAGCTTCGGCTTAATCTTGTGTCAGAACAGACCGACAAGGGTCGAGTCTATCGCATCAAGGATGGCAAAGCCCCGAGTGTAGCTGCTCACCAGTCTAAACAGGCAGCCTGATGCGATGCAAAAGAAACGTCCCAATAGTCTTGCTTCGACCAAGACGTCTATTGGCGACGAGATCGCGCATCTGCGCGGTCTCGATCTCAATGGGCTACGCGCTCGCTGGCAAAGTGTGTTTCAAAGGCGGGCTCCGCCTCATTTGACGCGACATTTATTGTTCGCCGCGACTGCCTACCGGATCCAGGCTGATCGCTTTGGCGACCTCGATCGCGCAACCAGGCAGATGCGTCGCCGATCTCTCAACCCCGGCGGCGGCTTTTCGCTGCGTCAGCGAATCCGTTAGTCGAACGGGCGTGGTCGCGACAAGCCGTTAATCGGCTTTCTCAGTTTGAATCGCGTTGGTTGAAGCTGCGACATTGGGATGCTTGAGCACCACACCAGACACAGACAGAAAAACGATAGCTTGCACGACAAGGATTACAGCGATCCCCGGCCAGTAAATGCTCGGGCTTTTTTTATTCTTAATGTTGAGCGACGTCGGCATCGGTACCTCCTCGCAGTCACCCTCTGAATAGCTCGGTGGCGGTGTCGATGAACTAGTTCACAAATCTTAGGACAACCTTAGGGTGGAAAAACTTTCGCAGGCCCGCGAAAACGTAGCGGCTGCTATGCTGGCTCGGAGCGGCAATGACGGTTGGGTCAGTGCCCTATCTGGCGGCGGGATCCTCGCGCTCGCCGCTGGCTACGATTCTGAGCATGGTGTTGGGCAGCGGTCGCTGTAGCTGACCTGCTTCATCCCACGGCGCGCGCATCCACACGTCGCATTCTTCGTGGTCAGGAGCCGTGCAGATGGCGGCCTTCAACCGGGTTTGCCTTGGTGCCGCGAACGCCATTCCATTCGATCCATATCCCGGCGAACGGTCGGCTCTCGTCAGGCGCAAATCGTGGTGCCCGAATTAAAAGTCATTTGCCACCACCAGCGCGCCCCGCTCGTCGGTTTCCAACGCAATCTTTTGGGCCAACATGACGTCGCCCGCAACGAGATGATCCTTGGGTACGAAGCACCAGCCAGCCCGCGGTCGGCCAGCGTCGTCTAGCTCGTAGACATTCGTTCCCATGCCGTGGCGTATCCGGTATCGCTTTCCGGTGTGGCAGCCGGTGACGTCGAAATAGTTGTGCGCATCGTACTGCGCCAGCTGGTCGGGCGACAGCCATTCCCTCAAGAGCTTGCGGCCGCGCAGCTCGCTTGTACTTGGGCGCTGATGCCAATCGCGCAACGCTCGCGCCCAGCGTGAGCAGGCCGCTAGGAGCCACCGGAGCTGTTCGTCCGCGATGCGCAGCAGCTTCACCAACACGAACCGAATTAGCCGCCGACTAGCCGCGGAAAAAACAGAGTCTCTTCTGCGGTCGGATCAAACGTGCGCGTCACGATCGGGTGCGGGTTGCCGCCGTGAAGCCAGCGCCCGTTAGTGCTTTGAAGCGGCGCTCGGCCTTCAAGAGGGCCTTCGCGTCCTTCGCATCGAAATTGTGCCGGGTATCGCCGTTGTGGTCCATGAGGATTTGGGTTGCCATCGCTACGCTCCTGGGGGTTGGCCGCCAGATCAAAGCGATGTTCCTAATGCCACGTGTTAGGAAAAGTTCCGCGCGGGGCAAAATGGTTGCCTTGGGATGCGGTCCACGCCGCCTGATTCGAGGGGCGGGATGTTGACCGAACCGGTAGGCAAGCCCGTTCCTGACCTCAAATCCTAGTGGCGTTGCCCGCGCCCGCAAGGGCCGCTGTAATGCCGCCATGAGCACCAAATCCCGACAGGTGAT
Organism: Bradyrhizobium sp.; assembly: GCA_028290305.1. The sequence goes on along the minus strand of JAQGKC010000451.1, from coordinate 515 downwards.
TTACCGCGGCCGGATCATCGGGGCCAAGATACGCGCGGAAGGCGCATGCGAAGCCGCACAGAAGGCTTGCCTATGGGCGGACCGGCGCAGCCGTCGCCGACCATCGCGCAATGCCTCAATGGCGGCTACGGCTGGCTTAAGGTCATTTGCCATCGCTGCGAGACCCGCGCCAGTCTACCGCTCGACTCGATGTCCGCCGCCCGCGCGATACGCCGATCTGGAAATTGAGGCAGCGCTGAAATGCCGGTCATACAAGAAAGGGCTATACGCGCCGCCCGTGCACATGGTGAAGCTGACGCAAGAGCGGGAGATCGCGGCCTATGTTTGGGTGCATCCGGACGAGGAGAGTGCTGATATCCAAACAAATTTGGATCGCGCCGCCGCGATGGCCGTGCAATCAATCCGTCATCAGATTATAGTCGCGTGGCAAGACGCCTTGGACGTAGAGTGCCGCACGGGTGTTCGTGTTGGCATCGGCATCGCCCGCGCGGATGGACCCATGACCGCTATCATCT
>JAQGKC010000497.1 GCA_028290305.1 Bradyrhizobium sp. | reverse complement strand
GCAAAGAAAAAATGGTCGTCCGCATCGCCTTGGCCCGTAAACTGCTCGTCCGCCTCAACGCAAAAGCACGCGATGCGCGTGCCCAATACGCCAATGCAACTTGACTCTTCAGATAGTCGCTCACCCGACCCTCTAAGAGCGAGCTTCGCTCGTCTCGACCCCGCAAGAGCGGGGCGAGGGAGCGCACATCCGATGACGCGATGCTCGCCCTTAATCCCAGCCATCGCCCTTGATGCCGGGATTGGCGTAGACGATACCGCCGTCGACGGCGATGGTGGCGCCGACCACGTAATCGCCGGCGCGCGAGGCGAGATAGATCGCGGCACCCGCCATGTCTTCATCGGTGCCGATGCGCCCTGACGGCACGCGCTTCGACACCTGGTCGGCGTTGTCGCGCGCTGCCTTGTTCATGTCGGACTTGAACGGTCCCGGCGCGATCGCCGACACCACGATGTGGTCGGAGATCAGCTTCACCGCCATCCGGCGGGTCAGATGAATGAGGCCCGATTTGCTCGCGGCATAGGAATAGGTCTCCATCGGGTTGACGAAGATGCCGTCGATCGAAGCGATGTTGATGACCTTGGCGGGTTTCTCCGCGGTTGCGGCGGCGCGCAGCGGAGCGGCCAGCGCCTTGGTCAGAAAGAACGGCGTCTTGACGTTGAGGTTCATCACCTTGTCCCAGCCGCTTTCCGGAAACTCGTCGAAGTCCGCGCCCCACGCCGCGCCGGCATTGTTGACCAGAATATCAAGCTTCGGCTCACGCTTCCTGATTTCGGCCGCAAGCAAATCGATCCCCGCCATGGTGGAAATATCAATCGGCAGCGCGATGCATTCGCCGCCATATTCGGCCGTGAGTTCTTTGGCGGTCGCCTCGCACGGTCCGGCCTTGCGCGCCGTGATGTAGACCTTCGCCGCGCCCTGGCTGAGGAATCCGGCCGCGATCATCCTGCCAATGCCGCGCGATCCGCCCGTCACCAGCGCGATGCGCCCGTTCAGCGAAAACAGATCCTTGAACATGCATACCTCCCGTTGAATTTTGCCAGCGGTTTTGGGCGCGGAGGTTCAATGAGTCAAGGAAGGGACTTTTCCCCTCTCCCCTTGTGGGAGAGGGTGGCTTCGCGAAGCGAAGACGGGTGAGGGGTTCCGGTCTATCGATAACCGCAACCCCTCATCCGACGCGGACTTCGCACAGCCGATGCAAAGCATCGGCGTTCTATAAAAAACGGCGGCCAGAGGCCGCCTATGGCCACCTTCTCCCACAAGGGGCGAAGGGAAGTGAAGAAGCGTCGAACGTAGCTACGCCGCGTCAACACGCCGAAAACCATTCCACATCGCGGTGGCGGCGCCGGAGGTCAGCACCGGCAAAATACGCGCATCCTGATAATTACCGTTGAGCGAAACCCGCGGCAGCGCCGTCAAATGTCCCGCATTCTCCGGAAAGATCATGCCTGGCCGCGTCGTCACCGCGGTCTTGAAGCCGGTCGCGCGCGCCAGCGCGAATTCACGGCTGCCGGCCGCGTTCTTGTCGCCATAGGGGTAGGCGAGATGGGCGACAGGATGCTGCAATGCGCCTTCAATCCGCGCGCGGCTATCCGCCATCTCGTGGCGGGCGAGCTCCTCGGTCTGCCTGGCGAGATTGCAATGCGTGATCGAATGCGCGCCGATGGAAATCAAGGGATCGTCCGCGAACGGTTTCAACTCATCCCAGGACATACAGAGCTCGCGCACAATCGCGGCTTCATCGACACCGTGGCGCGCGCACAGTGCGCCGACTTCGCGCGGAATATCATGCTCGCCCGGCAACCCGCGCAGCCAGTCGTGGAGACGGTCGAACGCGGCCTGCTTGGTGGCTGGCGTGCTGGTATCGAAGCGTGTCGCCAGGTCGCCGATCTTGACTTCGATCGAAGAAGCCCTGGCAATCACCATCTCCAGCGCGATCCACCACAGCCGGCCGGTGCCCTGTGCGAAATCGCTGGCGACATAGACGGTAGAAGGCGCGTCAAAATCACGCAGCACCGGCAGCGCGAAATCCCTGTTGTCGCGATAACCATCGTCGAGGGTGAAGCAGGCAAAGCGGCGCGAGAAATTGCGTTCGATCAATCGCCGATGTACCTCGTCCATGGTGACGATGTCGACGTCACGCTCCCGAAGGTGCGACAGCATGGCGCGCAAGAACTCCGGCGTGATCTCAAGGTGACGATTGGGCTGGAACTCGGCGTTGCGGGGCGGGCGGACGTGGTGCAGCATGAAAATGGCGCCGACGCCTGCGAAGATTGGTCGCAGCAGATAATGTGCGCCGGTAAAATAAAGCGCCCCCAGCCCGGCGCGGATGACGTTGTTGCGTAACTGCTTCATCAGGAGTGGTGGCCGGTTGGGATGCGATTTTGAAGCTAGCGGGGGACCGCTGAAGAAACGGTTAGTCAAAGGCTGTCCGTCGAGCGGACCGTTCCGTGTTATTTCCAGTTTGACAGCCTCGCAAGGGTTTGTTTTCTCTCGGTTCCCAGACCCGCAGGACGTCGAATGCACGGACTTTTCAGGTGGAGCAGAAAATGGTGGCCAGGCGTGATTCCTTTGGTCGTCTTTTGGGCGTTTGCGGCCTGGACAAATACGCTGCCGCTGGAATCCGATCTGGCCACACGTTCTACCGCCGCGCTGAAGGATACCGTGCTCGACAAGAGCAGAATTGAGGTCGCTGGCCGCGACGTCACGTTTGCGGCGGATGCATTCTCGGAAGATGGCCGCCGCAGCGCGGTGGCTTCGGTGGAAGCGGTGCCGGGGGTGCGGCTGGTCAACGACGAAACCCGCCTTGTTCCCGAAGCCAAGCCGTTCGTCTGGTCGGCTGAGCGGGACGTGGTGAGGGTCACGCTGGGCGGCAATTCGCCCTTGCCGGCGAGCAAAGGCAAGTTGCTCGAGGCGGCCCGCGCAAGTCTTGGCGGCGTCGAGGTCGTCGATCAGATGAATTTGTCGCGCGGCGCGCCGCCGCGTTTCGACAATGCCGCGTTGTTGCTGATCGATCAGATCGGAAAATTGAAAACCGGCAAGATCACGATCTCGGACAGCAAGGTCAGCCTTTCCGGCATGGCGCGCGACCTCGGCGGGCGTGAAGCGATCGCCGCCGCACTGAAAAATCTACCCGAGGGTTTTTCGGTCGCCGCCAATGAGATCGCGGCGCCGCCTTATATCTTTCAGGCCTACAAGGATCCCGTCGCGGTGACGCTGACGCTGACCGGTTATGTGCCGGACAACAATGTCCACGCCGCGCTTGTGGCGGCGGCGGGACGCAAATTCTTCAGCGAAAAGGTGGTCGACAATCTCAAGGCGAGCGTCGGCGCACCTCCCGGATTCGCAAGCGCGGTGGTTCCGGCGCTGGGCGCGCTGTCGCGGCTATCGACGGGGACGCTGGTGGTGTCCGACCGGGAGGTGAAGCTTTCCGGCGACGCATTCTATGACGCGGCCGCGGTTCAGATCCGCTCCGGTCTCGGCAAGGATTTCCCTAAAGACTGGCAGCTCAAAGCCGACATCTCGGTCAAGCCCGCGGCCGCGCCGGTGGATGCCACGGTGTGTCAGCAGCTGTTTTCGGACTTGCTGGGCAAGGGGAAAATCCGCTTCGAATCCGGAAGCGCCACCATCGATCCGGATTCGGCGGGCCTGCTTGACCGGCTGATCGAAACCGCGCTGCGCTGTCCGGCCGCCAACGTCGAAATTGCAGGACATACCGACGGCGACGGCGAGGATGCCTTCAACCAGACGCTGTCCGAAAAGCGCGCGCAGGCGGTGACAGATTATCTCGTCAAAGCCGGGTTGCCCGCCGATCGTTTTACGGCGACGGGCTACGGCGGCACGCAGCCGGTCGCCACCAACGACACCGACGAAGGCAAGGCGCAGAATCGCCGCATCGATTTCTTGGTAAGGTAACGGGATGGCATATCTGGCGATATTTCATTGGGGCTGGCTGCTGGCGTCGCTATTGCTGGGCCTTGCGGTGGGCTGGATCGCGGTGGTCCATCGCGGTCGTGGCGTTTCGAAGGTGACGTCGCGGTGGCTTGCGGTGTTGGTGGCGGCGCTGGTCGCGGCGGCGCTGGCACGCGTCGTCCCCGGCCGCGCAGGCTACTGGCTCGACCTCGGCCTCATGATGTTTGCACTGTATCTGGCCGGTTGCGCGGTTGGATCTTGGCTGCGCGACTGGGTGCTTTCGCGCCACTTGCCGGCGGCTTGAGATTTTTCCGGCCGTGCGGCGGATGTCGGCAAAACCCGCGGCCCGGCATCACGAAAACTTCACCGTCTCGCGCGCATGGTTGCGGGCAAGCGGCTTTGCCCCTCCGGGAGCGAATGCAGCAAAACTGTGCACCTAGCGTCATCAATTGCGCCTAATATATTGAAGAAGCGCGTTTTATTCACGCCAAGCGAATTCCACTCCGGCTTAAAACGCGCTACGACATCGTGTCAGGAGCAAGCGCGGCGCTGGCGGCGGCAAGGTTTGCCCGCCAGCCGGTCGTGGGATCGCAATTCGAGGTCTAGATGCTGGAAGCAATACGCAGGGCGATCTCGTTGCTGCGCCAGAAGCAAATCCTGCATAAGTTAGGTGTTGCGGTCAGCATCGCGGTCATCGGAATCGCGTGCTTCGTTCTTTACCATATGCTGCGGGGCATCGATGTCGGGGACGTCGTCGAGGCCATGAAGGATACCGAGCCCCGCTCGATCGCCCTGGCCGGGCTGTTCGTGGCCGCAGGCTATTTCACGCTGACGTTCTATGATCTGTTTGCGGTTCGCGCGATCGGCCGCGCCGATATTCCCTACCGCGTGAACGCGCTTGCGGCCTTCACCAGTTATTCGATCGGACACAATGTCGGCGCCAGCGTCTTTACCGGGGGCGCGGTGCGCTACCGCATTTATTCCGCGTGGGGATTGAATGCGATCGACGTCGCCAAGATCTGTTTCCTGGCCGGCCTGACCTTCTGGCTCGGCAATGCCGCGGTATTGGGACTAGGTATCGTCTGTCATCCGGAAGCGGCAGCTGCGATCGATCAGCTTCCGCCCTGGCTGAACCGGGTGGCCGCGTTTGCCATCATCCTGGGGCTGCTGGCGTATGTAGTGTGGGTCTCGGTGCGGCCGAGGAGTGTCGGTCGCGGGCCCTGGACCGTGGTGCTGCCGGGCGGTGCGCTGACGCTGCTGCAGATCGTGATCGGGATTGTAGATCTCGGGTTTTGCGCGCTGGCGATGTATGTGCTGGTGCCGGACGAACCCAACCTTGGCTTCGTCGTGGTCGCGGTCATTTTTGTCTCGGCGACCCTGCTGGGCTTTGCCAGCCATTCACCAGGCGGGCTCGGCGTGTTCGACGCCGCGATGCTGGTCGGGCTGTGGCAGATGGACAGGGAAGACCTGCTGGCCGGGATGCTGCTGTTTCGCGTCCTCTATTATCTCGCGCCATTTGTCATATCTGTAATCTTGCTGACGTTTCGAGAGGTTATCCTGGGGGCAAGATCGAAGCGCCTGCGTCAGGCGACGCGGGCGCTCGACGCCGAGCCGCACCGCGAAGCCGCTTACGTGCGAGAGCGTGGGGACACCGGCGCCTGACGATGCGAACCCGAACGGGAGAGCCGCCCTGATGGCAATAGACGCTCCTACCTCTTCTTCCTTCTACTCACCGTGGCCGGACCGGTTGCGGCATTCGGCCATCATCCTGCTGGCCGCCGGTCTGGCCCTGGCCGTTCTGGTCGCGCTCGGCGAACTGTCGCTGCTTCGCGCCGCCACGGTTTTTGTCTGCATCGGCGCGGCCGCACTGGTGCCGTGGCGATTGCACAACGCGGTTGCGTCGCGAGAAGATGTCCGCGGGGTCAACCCGGTCGAGACCGCGGCGGTCAGCGCCGTCGTTGCCGGCATGCCGGATCCGGCGGTGCTGCTCGACCGCGCTGGCCGGGTCATCCACCTCAACGCGGCCGCGGCACAGCTTGCGCCGGCGCTGCGCAAGAACGAACTCGCCCAGTTCGCGTTGCGCTCCCCCGAAATCATCACCGCGCTGCGCGAGGCCATCGCGACCACCGAAACCCGGCGCGCGACCTATCTCGATCACGTGCCGGTCGATCGCTGGATGGAACTGATCGTCACGCCGGTGCCGGTGCCGACCCTGTTCGGCGGCACCGACAAATGCATGCTGATGACGTTCCACGATCAGACGCCGCTGCGTCGGGTCGAGGAAATGCGCGCCGATTTCGTCGCCAATGCCAGCCATGAATTGCGCACCCCGCTGGCGGCGCTGTCGGGCTTCATCGATACGTTGCAGGGGCCGGCCAAGGACGATGCCAAGGCCCGCGAACGCTTCCTCGGCATCATGCACACCCAGGCGACGCGCATGGCGCGGCTGATCGACGATCTCTTGTCGCTGTCGCGGGTCGAGCTCTCGGCCCATGTCCGCCCGGATACGCTGGTGGATATCGTCCCGATCATCCGGCAGGTCGCCGATGGCCTGGAACCGCTAGCCCGGGAGCGTCAGGTCTCGATCGATACTGATCTGCCGGAAACGCCCGTCGTGATCGCCGGCGACCGCGAAGAGCTGCTGCGGCTGTTCGAAAACCTGGTCGAGAACGCGCTGAAATACGGCGCGTCCGGCGGCAAGATCATCGTTTCCCTGAATTCGGCGCTATCCGGGGAGGGCACGCCGGAAGTTCGCGTCATGGTGCGTGATTTCGGTCCGGGGATCGCGCCGGAGCATCTGCCGCGGCTGACCGAGCGCTTCTATCGGGTGGACGTCGGCGACAGCCGTGCGCAGGGTGGAACCGGGCTCGGTTTATCGCTGGTGAAACATATTC
>JAQGKC010000437.1 GCA_028290305.1 Bradyrhizobium sp. | reverse complement strand
GCTCGCGATCGTCTACGGGCGGATCGCTGCCGGCAAGTTCGATCCACTCGCGGCGAGGGCTGCGACGGAACTCTCCCGGCGGGGAACCTGAGATGAACTTCACCCTCGGCATATTCATCATCATTCTACTGATTACCCTCGGCATCACTTACTGGGCGGCAAGGCGCACGCATACCACAAGCGATTTCTACGCCGCCGACAGCCAGCTCACCGCGGCGCAAAATGGATTTGCACTGGCGGGCGACTGGTGTAGCGCCGCGGCCTTCCTGGGGTTCACGGGGCTCACTGCGCTTTACGGCATGGACGGCGCTTTCTATGCAGTCGGCCCGCTGGTCGCCTTTTGCACGGTGCTGTTTTTGATCGCGGAGCCGATGCGCAATACCGGAAAATATACTCTCGGCGATGTCATCCGCAGCCGGATGCAGACGCGAACCTCCCTGCTGGCGGCCATTGCAGGGACGGTGGTTGTTAACTTCGCCTATCTGATGCCCCAGATGGCAGGAGCCGGGGTGCTGGTGCGATTGCTGACCGGCATTTCCTATGACTGGGCAGTGATTTTGGTCGGCGTCAGCATGATCGTCTATGTTTCTTTCGGCGGTATGCTGGCGACGACCTGGGTGCAGATCGTCAAGGCGGTGCTGATGCTGAGCGCAGGCGCGATCATCCTGATGATGATCCTGTCGCTGGTGCACTTCAATCCGCTAACGTTGTTCGCCGACGCCGAACAGAAATACACCGCCAAATATCTGCTGCCCGGGAACTATCTGAAAAACCCGTTCGACCAGATATCGCTCGGACTAGGCTATACGCTCGGACTGGCGGGACTACCGCATGTCATGACGCGGTTCTACACGGTGCCCGACGCCAAGACGGCCCGCCGTTCCGTGGTCTGGGTGATGTTTCTCGCCGGCGCATTCTTCGCAGGTACGACGCTGTTCGGATTGGCTGCGGCGAATTACGTCGGTCAAGACGCAATCAGCACCGCCGACAAGGGCGGCAACCTGGCGCTGCCGCTGTTGGCGCAATATCTTGGCGGCGGCAGAGGTACCCTTGGAGGAAACCTGATGCTCGGTTTTGTCTCTGCGGTCGCGGTCGCCACGATCCTCGCCGTGGTCTCGGCACTGACGCTGTCAACGTCAGGCGCCATTGCCCACGACTTCTACGTCAACTGGGTCAAACGCGGGCAGGTCGACGGCAAACAGGAAGTCTGGATTGCACGCATCGCTGCGGTCGTCATCGGCGTGCTTGCAATTGCGCTCGGGATTCTTGCGCAAGGAGTCAATGTTGCGGTGCTGGTGATACTTGCAATCTGCGTGGCCGCAAGCGCCAATTTCCCGGTGTTGATCCTGTCGCTGTTCTGGCGGAGGTTCAATACCGGTGGCGTAGTCGGCGGCATGACGGTTGGCCTCATCTCCTCCGTCGCGCTAGCAATGATCGGACCGGCGATGCGCGGTGCCGACGCGCTATGGCCTTTAGTCAATCCGACAGTCGTCTCGTTGCCTCTGGGCTTCCTCGGCGCCGTGTTGGGCACGTTGATCTCGGGGCGCGACGCGGAGAACGAAAAACGCTTCGACGCATTCCTGCTGCAGGTTCACACCGGTGTCGCGCCGGGTTGATGGGCAGTTGCGGTTGCTGAATGAAATCAGCGCGGTTCACCGCGGCTGATCGGTTTACCCTACAACCTGTGAGATAATGAGTGCGCTCTGTGACGATCAAAGCTGTTGTTTTCGATGCCTATGGTACTCTCTACGATGTCCAATCGGTAGCCGCGATCACTGATGAAGCCTTCCCCGGATATGGCGAGATAATCACCCAGATCTGGCGCCTGAAGCAGTTGGAATACACCTGGCTGCGATCACTGATGCAGCGCTATGAGGACTTCTCGATCATCACACGTGAGTCGTTAGCCTATACGTTGCGATGCCTTGGGCTGAAGAACGACCCTGGGGCGTTCGAACGCATTATGGGAAAATACGTTCATCTCGATCTTTATTCCGATGCGATGGCAACGCTCGCCGCGATGAAGGGCCGCAAGCTCGCGATACTGTCGAACGGCAGCACCGATATGCTCAATTCGCTTGTTGGCAATACGGGGCTGGACCGCATCCTGGATGCCACGATCAGCGTCGATTCCAAAAAAATCTTCAAGCCGGCCCCGGATGCCTACACGCTGATCGAATCGAATCTCGGCGTCGCGCCTGCCCACGTGCTGTTCGTGTCTTCAAACCCGTTCGACGCCTGCGGCGCCAAGGCCTTCGGACTAAAGGTAGCCTGGATCGAGCGGGTGACGCCCGTAGCCATGGCCGAGGCCTGCCGGAAAAGCGATCTCGTCGCACCGCTGACTATGTTCAGGGCACTCCGGATGCAGATGGATGAGCTGGGTTTTGAGCCGGACTATCGCGTCAACGGGCTCTCCGCGCTGGTCGAAATACTGGCGTCGATCCCGAGTTAGCGGATCGGATCGAATGGTCTAAGCGATGGCGAACGCACAATCCCGTTCCGTACTCGAGACTTTGGCTGCCCGGCAATGGCAGGAGTACCAGAGGCGCACGCCTGGAACCTATTTTGGCGAGGCACGGGATTCGCTGACGCTGGACGAGGCCTACGCCGTTCAGATGGAAGTTGCGCGTCTGCGCTGCGCGGCCGGCGACGCCGTCGTGGGATACAAAGTCGGCTGCATCGGGTCCGGCGTGGTCGAGCAATTCGGTATGAGCGGTCCGATCCACGCCCGTCTTTTCCGCAGTGAAATCAGGAATTCCGGAGAAATGCTGCAGTACGATGCGTACGCCAATCTCGCGATCGAAGGCGAGATGGCCGTTCGTATCGGCCCTAGTGGGGGAATCGAGGCGGCTTTCCCAGTCATTGAACTGCATCACTTCGTCTTTCGAGCACCGCGGAAGACGCTTGCAGAACTCGTCGCTAACAATGGGATCAACGCCGGCGCGGTGATTTCGAGCCGCCACACAGCTCTGATGCTCAAGGATTGGACGGCCTCCCGCACCTTGTCCGTCGTAGTCAACGGCATAACGATCGATACCGGAGCGCTGTGGGCGATGCGAGGCGGCGCTGCCGAAGCGATCGAATGGCTCCGCGGCGATCTCGGTCGCTTCGGCGCCGCATTGAAACCGGGTGACCTCGTATTGGCAGGAACGCCGCTTGGGTTGAACCCGGTAAAGCCTGGTGACCACGTAATCGTTCTGGTCGATGATCGCAAATACGTGGAGTGCCGAATCTCTTGATTCCGCCTTGCAACTTCGCGCAATCGTAGCGTCGCGAGGCAACCGCGCTAGGCCAATTGACAGCTGAATCCGGTCGGGTTTCAGCTTAGCGGCGTCATGACGATCCGCTGAAAAGGAGGCCGCGCTCTCATCAAATTATACCAGCGCAATACGTTCGGCAGGTCAGGATGGTGGATGGCGAGCGCATACCAACGATGAACTGTCGCTGCGGCCGGAATATCGCCCATGGAAAAGGCGTCACCGGCAAGGAAGGTACGGTCGGAGAGCCTGGCATCGAGTATACGCAGAGCGGACAGGGAAAGATTTTCGCCTTTTGAAATGACAGCGGCTTCACGTTGCTGCGGCGGCGCCCTTATCAAGGCGATGAACAAAGGGCGCAGTGCGGGCCAGAGCATGGTTGCCTGCGAATCCATCCACCGCTCCGCGTCGAACCGCGTTGCGATATCGGCCGGGCAGAGCCGGCCGAAGTCGTGCTTTTGTGCGAGATATCGAACGATTACATTCGATTCCCAAAGCCGGATGTCACCATCGTCAATGGTGGGGACGAGGCGGTTCGGATTCTTGGCGACATACTCGGGAGTGTCGGTCACCCCGAAGTCAATTCCGGCATCGATCCGTTCATAATCCAGGCTGAGCTCGTGGCAACACCAGAGCACCTTTTGAACGTTGATCGAGTTAGCTCGTCCCCAAATCCTGAGCATTCACAGCGCCGAATGATCGCGCACCGCCTCGCGGAGTGCAGGCTTGAGATCAAGGAAACGTTTGTCGAGCGCTGCTGGATCCTCCCGATTCAAGACGATCATCTTGGCGCGCGCTTCGCCGCCGCGAATGACTTCAAAGGCGTCTTCCTCGATGCCTGCGATAACCGCATCGGCAACCGCAGCGGCCGGTTCACGGGTGAAACCCAGCTCAGGGCCGGCCTTTGACGAGCTCATCATGGGGGTATCCGTCGCTCCCGGGTAGACTGTCATAACGTGCACACCCTCGCCTTTGAGTTCGCGGCGGAGCGATTCGCCGAACTTCGCAAGGCCACCCTTGACCCCGGCATAGGTCGCGTAGAATGGCGCGGCAACGAGCGCGATACCTGATGTGATGTTGACGACGAGACCATCGGTGTTTGCCCGCAAATTCGGCAACGCCGCGCGAGTGAGCAGGATCGGTGCCACCAGGTCGACCTCGATCATGGTTCGGATCTCGGCTTCGGTTGTATCCTCCAGGCGGCCGGCCCTGACACCGCCCGCATTGTTGACCAGAATGTCGAGACCGCCGAGCTTCTCGAGGGCAAATTTGAGCGTCGTTTCCCGGCCCTTTTCCGTGCTGACGTCCGCGGCGACAAAGTCAACCTGCCCGCCGCTTGCGCGAAGCTTTTCCGACGCTTTGCCCAGAATGTCCGGCCGCCGGCCGGTGATGACAATGTGCGCGCCTTTGGCCGACATGCCTTCCGCAATCGCAAAACCGATTCCGCTGGAGCCTCCCGTGATGAGGGCCCGTTTTCCCTGAAGTTTCATCGTTGAACTCGCTTGGTGCTGTGAATATTTCTTGAGACCGGAATCGATCAGCTCGCGACCTTCGGGTAATTCGACGGGAACAGCGCACGCCGGGTCTCTTCGTCTACCTCCTTCTTGAACGCATGGTCCTTTCCGACCGCGCGAGTTTTCGCCGCTGCCGGCCGCGAATCGATCGCGCGGAACCAGCGCTCAAGGTTCGGAAACGCCCTCATCGGATCTGTGTCGCCAGGTAACACGCGCGGTGCCCGATCGAGCCAGCCCCACGCCGAAATGTCGGCGATCGAATACTCCTTCCCGACGATAAACTCTCGTCCTTTGAGATGCTTGTCGAGTACCTCATAATGACGCTCGATTTCACGGCGATAGCGGTTCACCGCATAGCCGAGCTTTTCCGGCGCTGCATGCTGGAAATGAACGGCCTGTCCAGAAAACGGCCCGATGCCGGTTGCGATGAAAAACAGCCACGACAACAATTCCGTCCTGTCGGACGGTGAGCCGATCAGGCGTCCCGTCTTCTCGCCGAGATAAAGCAGGATTGCGCTGGAATCGAATACCCGCACTTCCTTGCCGCCCGGTCCCTCGGTGTCGACGATGGCGGGGACTTTGCCGTTCGGATTGATGGCGCGAAATGCCGGCGTATGCTGTTCGCCCTTGCTGGTGTCGATCGGGACCAGCTGGTAGCCCAAGCCGGTCTCTTCGAGCATCAGGGCTACTTTTGCGGGATTGGGTGTTGGATGGAAGTAGAACCGTATCATGCGCTTTTCTCCCGTCGCCCTCAGCGAGGTTTTTCGCGAAGGCGTCATAAGCAAGATCGGACGATCCTGCCCTTTGCGTTTTAGATCAATCGCTCTATATTGCATCAGAGGAAATTTCTGGCAACAGCACGCTTTTGTGATCGGAAACTCGGCTACGCTGCAGACTGGCATCGGAACTTTTGAAGCGGCCGCATCAGGTGGTATTGCTATTCCCGGTAAGCCGACGTGGTGAATGGAAGGGAATTAGACATTATGGCCAGGCCGCGAGAGTTTGATGAGGCAGCCGTGCTGGACGCGGCGATCCAGCAATTCTGGCTTCGCGGTTATGAGGCAACTTCCGTGCGCGACTTGGCCGACGAGATGGGCATCGCCGGGGCTAGCTTGTATAATACGTTCGGAGATAAGCGAACTCTCTACGAGCGCTCGCTCAATCGCTATCTCGACCAGACCTTCCGCGAGCGCACACACCGCCTCGAGCACAGCCTTCCCCCGCGGGACGCGATCGTCGCGTTTCTACAGGAAATCATCAAACGATCCCTGAATGACAGGCAGCGGCGGGGTTGCTTGCTGGTCAACTCTGCGCTCGAAAGCGCGCCGCATGACGGAGAACTCCGGCAGATCGTGGCCACGTTCCTAGGCGAGGTGGAATCGTTTTTTCTTCGATGCGTCGCCTCGGGCCAGCGAGACGGGACCATTCCGAAAGCACAATCGGCGGAGGACCTCGCAAGACTCCTTCTGAATGTTCTACTTGGCATCCGGGTGCTTGCGCGTGTTCGACCTGACCGCAAGCTTCTGGAGGGTCTGGTGAGGCCGGTGTTTGCATTGCTTGATCATGCCATTCCAACGAAACGTCCTCGCAAGAGAAAAGGGCCGGCTGGTAGTTAAGAGAGAGCTATTGCCTGTCCATATCGGTGATCCATCGATGGAGTAAAGAAGGTGGCCGCCGCCAAAATGAGCTTGAGAGGACTCGATGCAAGGAAAAGAAAGCGTGCCGTCGATTCTCGAATCGGATGCGACAGGCAAGGTCGCTGAAATCTATGCCGACATTCGCCAAGTGCTCGGGACAAGCATCGTCAATCTGATCTGGCGCAACCTCGCGACGATACCGGGCGCTCTCGAATGGACGTGGATTACCGCAAAGCCGCTTTATCAAGGGCCGGCCCCTGGCTATGCTGAGGCCGTACGACGCGCGATCGACCTTCCCGTGGTGCCGCCCTTTTCCCGCGACACCCTCGCTGCTGCCGGCTTGAGCAACGACGATGTAGCGAGGATCAGGGATATCCTGGACAGTTACCACTATACCAACGCCCTTGCTCTTGTCGCGCTTTCCGCGCTGGTCATGCATTTTGAACCAACTCAGCAGGACACGGTTAGTCCCTTGGACGGTTCACCGCGACCGCTTGGAAAACAATTGCCAGAATTGCCACCGATGCAATCACTGAAGCCTGAAGTGGTGCGTCTGATCGAAGAACTTAACGGCTTCGGCGAAGATACGGACAAATCATTGATCGCAAGCATGTATCGGCACCTCGGCTATTGGCCGACATACCTGTCTCTGGTGCGAACGATGCTCGTGCCCTTGGAGACCAATGGCCAACTGCACACATTGACCCGTTCAATTCGCGACCTGGCGCGGTCGCACGGCAGCGGGCTCGGTCAACACCTCAGGCCATCCACTGCTCCAGACTCGCTCCAGCAGGCACTTGCCTCCTGCCGTCGCTTTGTCGATCATCCGATTTCGCGCATGACTGGAATCTGCTCGTTGATCCGCACTGCCACGGACGGAACCCGTAGTGCTTAAGTCCGCCCAAGCCTAGCCAGCGAAGGTCGTATTGCGAGCGAAGTTGCGATATCCGCCGGTTAGGTCGACTGAGCGGCGACTGGACGACCGTAGCTTGACAGCAACCAGACCGCCAGGATCACAAGTCCCATGACTAAAAAGAATTCTCGCTTATCTCCGAGAATGGTCGGCAACGCCAGCGCGGCTACCAAAAGAACAGGTCCGACAAGCATTTCCACCAGCGCGTGGAGCCGCATTGGAATGATCTTGAAAACGCCAAGCGGCATGTTCGTAAAAAGGGTCATGACAAGATGAATGGCAGCGAGCGCGTATGAGACGAGCGCAGCGAAGCCCGTAAGACCGAGAATGCTAGGCGCCAGGGCAAAAATCGCGACAGTCAAATAGTCCAGTATTCCATGCGCCGTATCGGAAAAGACTTTCATGTTTTCTCCTCCCTTTGACGAGCTGTTTGAGTGCAGCGGTGAGCCTTGTGACGGCTGCATTTACCTGATCATTGCAAGTATCGCGGATCGCGCGCTCTTGATATCGGCATCCGATAGGCCGGACTTCGCCAGAACCAACAGGCCCTGAACATTGGCGACAAGCTGCAGGGCAAGCTGATCGATCTCGCGCTTCGAACGTCTAACGCCGGCGCTCGAGGGCAAGGAGATTGCGTTCCTGAACAACGCCCGAAGAATCTCGACACCAATTTTTAATCTGGCGACTATCTCCTCATCGCTGGCGCCGAGCTCCAGCGCGGTATTTCCAATCAGACAGCCGCGCCAACCCGTCGCATTGGCTTGCGGGCTTTTCGCAACGGCAAGGATTCCGTCGATCAGCAATGCGGTGGCGGCCCGGGGATCTCTTACATCCGAGATCAAGCCTTCGAGATGAGCGCGCACCGTCTCGAAATACAAATCGAGGATTTGCAGAAACACCTCTCGTTTGGAGCCGAACGCGTTGTAAAAACTGGCGCGTCCGACACCCATCGAACCAAGCAATTCAGGCATGTTGGTCCCTTCGAAGCCCTGCTGCCAGAACGTCTTCAGCGCTTCCTGCAGAACATCGCCGGGATCAAACTCTTTGCTTCTCATGCCGCTTAGTAGACCAGTTGGTCTAATTTGGCAAGAAGAGTTCGTAGGCATGTTCTGCGCGGCTCAAGGGCGCGCGGGTCACCCTCTGCGGAATCTTGACGTCGTTGACAAAACCTAGAGACACTGCATTTTCAAGATTTCGTGTGAAGCCCACCCTGCAGCCTGTCCCGCACCTGCGGAACGCACCCGACAGCCCTCCAAACAAGCGAATTCGGCCAATCCGACCGAAATCTGCGCTTAGCCAAACCTGATGCTCCTGCTCAAGAGACACTCGCGACGGCAAATCAAAGCGTAACAAAGCGGCCCGCGATTGCGAATACGGATGAACCCAACACAGGAGGATTGTCATGCTTTCGCGTCTGATCACATCACTTGGACTTATCGCTGGTCTTTATCCTGCCGCTGCCATTGCCGCAGAACGACCTGTCGTCGTCGAGCTGTACACTTCACAAGGATGCTCGTCGTGCCCGCCGGCAAACGCTTACCTGAACGAACTATCCAGGGATCGACGAGACGTCTTGCCGCTCGCATTCCACGTCACTTACTGGGACCGTCTAGGGTGGAAGGATCCGTATTCGCTGCAAGCCGCCACGGATCGTCAGGACCAATATGGCCACCGTTTTGGCGATGGATCCTATACGCCGGAGATCGTCGTCGATGGCGCCACGGGGCTGGTCGGCTCGCATCGCCACGATGTCGGATCAGTGATCGAAAAAGCGAAACGCGAAAGCCGCACCGCCGCGTCCGTGAGCGTCACGAAGGGCGGCGGGGGGCAGGTTTCCATCCAGGTCGGCTCCGGCACCGGCACCGGCAAGATCCTTCTCATCGGCTTTGACCACGACCATACGACGGCGATCGGCCGCGGAGAGAACGGCGGCAGGACGTTAGAAGAGGCGAACATTGTGAGATCGTTCCGCTCGGTCGGGCAATGGTCGGGAGCCCCGCTTCAGATCAACGAGCGATTTCCCGAAGGCCAGGACGTCGCCGTTGTGCTCGAAGCGGCCGATGGTCAGATCATTGGAGCTTCCCGGCTGTCGGACGGCTCGACCTGATCGCCTGACGCACATGGGTGTACGAGCCGGCTAGCTCTATCGCAGACGTGAAGTTCGCGCGCTTGCTGGAGCCTGCCGGCCGTCATTCGACAATATCTTAGATTAACATCAACACTGTCCTGGACGCATCATGGCCCTCGCTCGTTTCCCTACTCTCGTGGCGCTATCGGTCGGCTTCATCATGTGGACCGGCAACGCCGCCCATGCTGCCGCCACCAATTGGGTGGGGGACAGCCGGGCGGCTGTGCGCCTGATCACAGCGACGGATCATATCGCCGCCGATTCAACCCTCGAAGCAGGCTTAGAATTCCGGTTTGCCAAGGGGTGGCACGGTTATTGGCGAACCCCGGGAGACGCGGGCATCCCACCAACGGTCGACTGGTCTGCTTCAGAAAATATCTCAGGCGCTGACATTTCCTGGCCCGCCCCACATCGTCTCGTCATCGAGGAATTGCAGAACAGCGTCTACGAAAACGACGTGGTTCTTCCGGTCAAACTACATCTAAAACAAGCTCACACCTCGGTCCGGGTCAAAGCGTCGATTGAGTACGCCGCGTGCTCGGAAATCTGCGTGCCCCTTCAGGCTGAACTCACTCTGCCGTTGTCAACCGGAGCCGTAGGCCCTTCTGCGGAGTCCGTGTTGATCAACTCAGCTCAAAAGCAGGTGCCGGGTTCGCCGGATGCCGCCGGCATCGACGTCATCCGCACCCGCTTCGTGGTCACCGCATCAGAACCAACGCTGGTGGTCGACCTTCAAAGCAAATCCGGGGCTTTTATCCGGCCCGACCTGTTTGTCGAAGGCGCCGGGAACGGAATTCCACCGGCGCCGAAGGTCGAGCTGCAGGACGCTGGGAAGACTGCGCGTCTGACTGTTCGACTCGCCACGTTGCCACCTCCTGACCGTCCGTTGACGCTGACACTAGTCGACGAAAATCGGACCGCCGAATTCAAGGGGCCCGCCGGCGCAACGATCCCAGAGCATAGTTCGGCATTTTTTGCCGCGCTACTTTCAGCCTTACTGGGAGGCCTCATCCTCAATCTTATGCCATGCGTGCTTCCGGTGCTTTCGATCAAGCTTTTTGCATTCACCCGACAGGCGGGCGGTGGTTTGCGCGATGTTCGTTTAGGGTCGGCAGTAACGGCTTCCGGCATCATGACTAGCTTCCTGCTGCTGGCCGCTTGCTTGGTCGGCTTAAAATGGTCGGGCGCAACACTGGGCTGGGGCATACAGTTTCAGCAGCCGTGGTTCCTGGCGGGAATGGCGGTGCTGACGGTCTTGTTCGCGGCGAGCTTTTTTGAATGGCTTCCAATCGGTTTGCCAAGTTCAATAACGAGTATTGCGTCCAAGCGGGCCCGCGGGCCCATGCTCGAGGCTTTCCTTGCGGGCGTGTTCGCAACTTTGCTGGCAACGCCTTGCTCCGCGCCGTTCGTCGGAACAGCGGTCGGCTTTGCGTTGGCGCGCGGGCCGTCCGAAATCTTTGCAATTTTCCTGTGTCTCGGCGTCGGAATGGCCCTGCCCTATTGGGTTGCCGCGTTGTTTCCTGGCTGCGTTCGTTGGCTTCCACGTCCAGGCCCGTGGATGCTTGTTGTACGGAAATTTCTCGGCATCTTGCTGTTGGGGACGGCGGTCTGGCTGATCTTCGTGCTCTGGAGCATAGCGGGTGTGTGGATGACGGCAATCACGACCGTTCTGTTGGCGTGCTTGCTCGGTTATCGAGCCTCGATCAGTGCCCCGGTCAAAGGCCACATTGCCGCCCTTGCGTCGCGCGGATCCGGATGGATTACCGCCGGCTTGGCTATCATGCCCCTCGTCTTCAGTTTGTCCGCGGTTGCTTCAGTTTCGCAGCCCGCGGCGGAACGCGAGTGGCAGGTGTTCAATTTGGATGCACTGCCGGGGCTCATCGCCAACGGCAATACCGTACTGGTGGATGTCACCGCCACATGGTGCCTGACCTGCAAGGTCAACGAGTTGAGAGTGCTGGAGAATGCGGAGGTTCGTTCGCGGTTCCAACAGTCACACGTCATTAGAATGCGCGCCGACTGGAGCCGGCCGAATCCGGCGATCGCAAATTATCTTCGTCGCTTCGGACGATACGGTATTCCTTTCGACGTGGTCTACGGACCGGGGCGGCCACAGGGCGAAGCCCTTCCCGAGCTGCTCACCACGAGTGCCCTTTTGCATGCGATAGATCGAGCTTCAGTTCAAGACGACAATCGCAAATCTGCGGAGTCCGCCCCTTAATTCCGGCCGTGATGATGTGCCCCATCGATTGAAGGCGTGTTCGGACTCTTCGAGCCCGGATTACTGAGGCAGGAATCATTGAGTGCTCTGGTCGGTTACCTTAGTCAGGAAGGTTTCAAGAGCTGTGGATACGTCGCCGGAGGTAGCAACACCGTGGCGCGGGAACACATACTTTGCGTTGTATTCACTGGTATTGTAGGTGAGCCAGACCCTGTCCTGATCGTCCTGCCAGACGAGGGCCTCCATCGGCAGATCGATTGCCAACGGGGGCGTGCCCGCCTTGGGGTTGCCGAACATGATGACCGTCCGCTGGCGTATGTCCAGCCCGGCCTTTTTGGCAACGGCGGCATGATCGATCCGGCCAAAAACGACCCAACCTCCAGCGGCCTGTGCATTGATCGCAGCCTCAAAATGATCGATTGTTTCCTCAACCGAGTGCTTGCTTGGTTTCGTGACAAGTCCATCGTCCGCGGACGCGGCAACTGAAGGTATCGCGAGCGCAATCGCCGCTACGAATCAGATCTTTGTCATCTTATTGTTCTCCCATTCCGCTGGATCTGAAAACCAATCGGTCATCAGCGAGGTATACCCCGCCACCCTCAAAGGCGAGTCGTAATGTTCGTCAACCACTGCGGAGAATGTCAACGAGCCCGGCTTCCAATGATCTGTCGAGGCCCGTTACGACCAACAGCCCTATTGCGATCAAGAACAGTCCGAGGGCTTGCTTAATCGCTTTGCTGGTAGCTGACATGCCGCCACGCCACCGCAACAGGAGCTCACGAGACATCGCCCAAGCAGCACAAGTGGTAACCCCGCGCCAAGACCGAAAGTCAGCATCGTCAAAGCCACAGCGCCAAGATTCTTACCTTGTGCCGCAAAAACAGATGCTGCACCAAGTGTTGGTCCGACGCAGGGGCCTCCATGCCGCCCCGAGAAGGAGACCTACGCCGAACTGACCACCCAGCTCTGATTTCGAAAAGCCGCCAAAACTCTGGTCGACCCAGTCACTAATGGGTCCACCAATAAGCGCGACGCGCAACTGAAGTGGAGGCAAAAGCAGGACGGCACCAATCAAGATCATCCCGATAGCGGCAATGTCTCGAAACCAGCCGCATCATACCCGAGCGCAAAGCCGATTGTGGCAACGAACAACCCTATGGCGATAAAGGACAGGGAGACCCCGCCGGCAAGCGTCATCGGTCCCCACCTGTGCTCAGAAGCAGCCGCGCCTAGTACAATCGGCAGCAACGGCAGCACGCAGGGTGACAGGATTGAAAGTACGCCCGCTAGAAACGCGAGTCCCAAGCCAACAATCGACATCCGTGCATCAAGTCGTCTTATCGAGCAGGGCTGCAATCGAACTGGGGTCCGTATCTCTAACTGAGCGGCCCGTCTCCTGGGAGCCCTTGAACGTAATCAGCGTGCTCTGCATTCGGGCTCCGAAAGCTTTGACCGCATCTTTCTGGGAATCGAAGTCCACCCGAAAGATCATCAAATTCTTGAATTTATCCTGCTTTTCAAGATCACTCAGGATCGGTGCTTGTGCCTTGCATGTCGGACACCACGTTGCGTGAATTTCAACGAGAATAGGTTTTCCGGCAGCCTGCGCTGCTGCGAAGGACTTGGCATCAGTAATTCAGCTCCTCCGCCGCGCGGGCTCCAAATGAGAGTACGGACATGACGACAACGGCTAACAGAGCGGAAATCAGCTTCTTTGGCATTGCTGGCACCTCGAGCAAGATGGAAACCCCCACATTGCAATTCGAACAAAACCTGTCAGCACATCATCGGACATCGAAGCATAGGCCTCGTCGTTGAGTTGCAGAATCTTCCGCGCATATTCCACGAGCTTGCCGCCCTCCGAGGTCAGTTCGATCACACGGCCCTTGCGCCGCGTCAACAGAGCCTTGCCGACCTGTGTTTCGAGTTTCGCGATCTGCTGGCTGATCGTCGATTGGGAGCGGCCGACGGTTTCCGCCGCGCGCGAAAAGCTCATGGTGTCGGCGATGACTAGGAACGAGCGCAGGCAGTCGATATCGAAGTTCATCGAGATCTCCATAATCGGTAGATACGATATCAATCATCGCTATTATTCATTTTGCCACTTCAGAAACCGCCCGTAAAGACGTAGTGCCCGCTTTGCGCACGAAGACGCGCAGGGACTGGCCAACCCGCTGCAACGCGGGACGCAAATCGCCTCGCGCCTTCCGCGCATCGCATGATCGATGCCGAAAGCGTGAAGGCCGCGATTTGACGACAAGCGCGGGAAGGAAATGATGGCTCGCAACGGGACATCGCTTGAGGCTGCGCACGCCTCGGTCAAGGAGTTGATCGCTGAAAAGCTGAAGTATCTGGTGCCGATGACAATCGTTTTCATGGTCAGTTATATCGGCCTGACCGTATTCGCCGGTTTCGCCAAAGACCTGATGGGCATGAAGATCGTCGGCTCGGTCAATCTGGGCTTCGCGCTGATCGCACTCAACTATCTGCTGTCATGGGGGCTCGCGATCGTCTACGGGCGGATCGCTGCCGGCAAGTTCGATCCACTCGCGGCGAGGGCTGCGACGGAACTCTCCCGGCGGGGAACCTGAGATGAACTTCACCCTCGGCATATTCATCATCATTCT
>JAQGKC010000430.1 GCA_028290305.1 Bradyrhizobium sp. | reverse complement strand
AGCTTGTCACGAGCGTGCGCAACTGTTCACCGAGCCGCACCAAGCGGGCTGTTTCTTCGGCCTGAGGGCCGTTCGTCGCCCCTTCAAGGCTCGTGTCAATCAATTCGAAATCGAAGATGGCAACCCGCAGGTTGCGCGCTTGCGCAGATAGCGGCGACGCGACTAGAGCACAAAAGATACCAAAAAGCCCCATGAGCATGCGTGCCATGCGTACATCATATGTGCTGCACTTGCGAGCGCAACTGAGCGACGCGCGTGTTTGGCGGGCGCCAAACAGCGCGCGGCCGGATGTACGCCGCGAGCGCAAAAGGCCCCGGAAACTGGCTGCTTCCGCGGCCTTTCATTTGCGCTTCTGCTGCCACATCAACATCCCTTGCAGATGCTTTTTATTTTTGCATCGACTTTCGGATTTTCGGCTTTGATCTCGGCGTCGCCGGGCATGGACGGACCGGGCGTCACCGTCCCGTCTATACGTCCGCCGTTTCCCGCCGGAGCCCCGTTGTTCGCAGTTCCGGTCGTGACACCGGCTGCGGCGCCAGGCGATCCGGACGAATTCGCAGTTCCCAAGGTGTTGGTGCCAGGAGGTGCGGGAGATTTCGCGGAATTGCCCGCGCCGCTCGGGTCGTTGCCCGAGTTGTTAAGGCCACCGACGTTCGCCGGTCCGCTGGGCACGCCGCTAACGCCGGCTGTTCCTGCGCCCGCTGACCCGGCATTAGGCGATCCAACCGCGCTGCCCGTGCCCGCGGAAGGGCCACTGGCCGCACCACCGGCCGAACCGCCAGCCGCGCCACCGGCCGCCGAACCGCCTCCAGCTGCGCCACCGCCAGCACTTCCGCCGCCACCCCCACCACCGCCCTGAGCGATGGCTAGCGTTGAACCGAGGGCAAAGAATATTGCTAGTGCAACTGCTGAACGCTTCATGGTCGTTATCCTTTCCGTCGCGCGAGAAACAAGTCCAATTTCGGCGCGTCGCGTTCGTTCCGGCACGGGAACGAATTGCTTTACTTGGGCTTGAATCCCGGTTCTGTTGCGTGGGAGTTGCGTATGCCTAGAACAGGCTCGACCCCGGCAATCGTGCCCTATGGGGGCCGATGAAACGGCCTATTTAGTTATCGACCGTTTAGGTCGTTTGGGCAGCGTTTACCGCGAAACCGAAGTCGAGCGGGCTGACCTCGAAACCATCATTGTCGATCTCATGTCGGGCCAATTTAGCGACCCGGTCCGCGTTGTCGCTTTTAACACGCTAGAGCATTGGTCAGAGGACGTTTCCAGAGAAATCGCCCGCGAGATTCAGACACGATACGATATCGAAGGCACCGCCGTTCCCGAGCATATCCGAGACTTTGTTGCGAGCTACATCGGTCCCGACCGGCAGTCGCGTAATGTTGTGGGATCGCCAATTCGCCGAGCCGATTGAACTACCGACCGGCAAGAAGCTGACGACCTTGCGCGAGG
Organism: Bradyrhizobium sp.; assembly: GCA_028290305.1. The sequence goes on along the minus strand of JAQGKC010000430.1, from coordinate 51,902 downwards.
CCGCAAACTACATCAAGAAGCTTCCCAAAGCAGAGCATGACAGCCCCGATTGGCAACTTGCCATTCAGACCCTGATCGAGGCTGCCGAAGGTCGTGGACCGGTGTTATTGGCCCGGATCGGCATCCTTAAAGCCGTCAATCGTCACGTCGAGCGCGCATTCGACCCGTCGCGCAAAGACACCAAATGGGGACGCCGGAAGCTGGCGCGGGATCGATGACGCAATCCGTCTACAACATCGTCAAGGCCCCATCGGGCTGGTCGATATCTTGCGATGGCGTGAAGATCGGCGGAATTTACGGATCAAAAGAAGCCGCTCTGGAAAGTGCGGCTGTAGCGGCAGCGTTCGCTGTTCGTGACGGTGCAGGAATTCAGATCAATGTCCCGAGCGCGCCTGAGGAAGAATGAAAAAGCCAGACCCGAAACCGACCGAACAGAAATGTCCGGCATGCAACGGCACTGGATTTCCCACGCTATCGCAGCCAGTGCAGCCGAGCCGCAAAATCTATCCAGCGCCGTGTAAGGAATGCGGCGGTAAGGGGCGGATAAAAGACCTCACCGACTGAGGCGGGTCCGGGATTTTCCGGAACCCCTGACACCAGCCGGACGGCGACGATTCAGCAGTCCTGATCAGCCATCTTTGCCGAAGGCCCCGATCCTTGGGAAGGTGCAGACGGCGATTGATCTCTGTCGGTCATCTTGCCTGACGATACCGTACTCTGCGACTGCTCCGCGACATTGGACTGCGCGGGTGTAGTGCTCTTCGGCTGCTCGGCGACGCTGGGCTGCGCGTGCTCTTCCCGTTGAGCTTCTTGAGAGGCCTTGTTGGCTGCCTGCTCACGGGTGTCGGCCGAGGCGGCACCTGTGGTTTGACCAGTATTGCAAGGACCGGCATTTGCGACGCCAATGCTTAGGAACGTCAATGTACAAGCTGCCACAACGAGCTTGTCTTTCGCGATCATGGGGGCTCTCCTTGTTTCCGTCCTCACCGCGCGGCGTTTGCCTTGGCGCTGTCCGGAGGGATGTACGCGCAACTCGGTCACGTGGCCGTTGTTCCTTGTCACGTGCCTGTACTTCAAATGGGCCTTGGATCAGGAGCCGCGCGGCTTGCGCAATGCAAAAATTCAGGCCCCGGAATCACTCCCGAGGCCCGACCCTATACGGCGCGCGTGGTACATCCGCACGCGCTGCCACCAGTATGAAAGAAGCCGCCAGATGAGGCGGCCTTACTTCACTTCCGAGCGGGGGACACCTGACGCCGAATAATCGAGGCTTACTTGAGCCGCTGCGTCTCTATGTTGAGGGCCAAGCGGACACGACTAAAAGGTTCGTCCGACTCGTCACGTACCTCAATTGTTCGATTAAGATGGGTCTGCCCTCCAAGCCCATGTCGGACCATCTCAATGGCAATTTTGACTGCTTCGGCCTCGGCGGCGTTGCGGTCGGCACACACCTCGCCATGCTCGTCTCGATCGGTGCCAGTAGCACTGACAATATCAAAATGGAATCGCTGCATGTCTTGAAACGCGGGCGCGGACGACCGGTTCCTTGGAGCTGGCGATACATCACCAGAAATTAAAACAGGCCATTCCTAAAATCAAATGGGACCACTCGAATTTAACTCGGGATGGAAACGGGCCAGCACCACAGCCGCATAGGAGCGAACCGAGAAATGGTATCGCCACCGGCGGACCTAGTCATCACACACGCAGCGACATCGTGAAAACGAAACGCGTTTCCTCGGGAGTGGATGCCACCGTAATCCTGCCGCTGTGCGCCTGGGCGATCTGCGAGGCGATGTGAAGGCCCAGTCCGAGACCTTGCCGGCTATCGCGGACATCGCCGCGGAAGAACGGCTCGAAGAGTTTGTCCATCGCCGGTTCGGGGATGGGGTCGCCCTCGTTTGCGACCCAGAGCTCGAAGATGCCACCTTCCGTCCTGGCTCCGACGCGCACCGGCTTGCCGGGCGCGCCATGCGTTAAGGCGTTGCCGATCAAGTTTGAAACCAGTTGGCCAATGCGCGTTCGGTCGCAATTAACGGGTTCCGTCATTGCGATGCTGGTTTCGATGATGCGTCCAGGCGACGCCGTCCGCAGCTCGTCGACGACCTGTTCCAACACAGGCTCCAGCGGACGGTTTGCGTTGCGGCTGAGAGTGATGCCGCCGCCCAGCCGACCGCGCGCAAAATCAAGAACGTTGTCGATGAGATCAGACATACGGGTGACTGTGGTGTTGATCATGTCGAGGACACGAAGCTCTTTGGGGTCTCGCAGCGCACCCAAGCGCTGCAGGATCCTGGCGCCCGCGCTGATTGCTGCCAACGGATTACGGAGGTCGTGACCCAAGACAGCGATGAATTGTTCTCGAAGCTCCGCGGTCTCGCGTTCGCTCTTCAAGGATTCGGTCGCTGTTGACCGGGCGTCGAGAAGTTCACGTTCGTAGCGCCGCCGGTCCGTCGCCCTGAACACCACCAAGCGCGTGGATAACAGAGTCCCTTCAGGGGTACGCTGCTCGACTGCGTTGGCGATCACAGGCATCCTTTCGCCGCTTTCGGTCACGAAGTCGAGGGCGAACTCATTGAAGAAGCCCTGCATCCGCAACAGCGGCGCGATGTGCGTCTCATAGTAGATGCGACCCGCCATATTGAGAAACTGGTGGACGCGCTTGCCAGCGAAGTGACCGTGCGAATATCCCGTCCAGTCGCATAGCGTTTGATTCACCCTGGAGATGCGGCCGTCCGAAGCCAGCGTGAGATAGCCGCAGGGAGCGTTCTCGAACAGGTCTTCGAAGTCTTCCGGAGCGCACTCGGGGCGTGGGCCAGTCCCCAATTCAGACAAAGGCTTGCATCGCCGAGACGACTTCCTTCGGTGCACTAAGGTTGGGGCAGTGGCCAGTAGCGTCAAGGACGACCATCTTGCTTCCGGGTATCTGGCGATGCACGAACTCGCCGACTTCCATGGAGGCGATGATGTCCTCTTTGCACTGGAGGATCAGCGTGGGTACGGACACCTTCGGCAGGTCGGCTCGGTTATCGGATGTGAAGGTGACGCGGGCAAACGCCTTCGCGATCTCCGGGTCCGTGCGGCAGAAGCTATTAGTGAGTTGCTCGCCGAGCTCCGGGCGGTCGGGGTTGCCCATGATGGAGGGCGCCATCGCGGCCGACCAGCCCATGTGGTTGTCCTCCAAGAACTCGAGAAGTTCTCCAATTTGCTTTCCACTGAACCCGCCGACGTAATCCCCGTCGTCGATGTAGCGTGCGGATGGGCCGACCAGAATAAGTTGCCCGAACACACCGGGCGCCCTCAGGGAGGCCAGAACGCCGATCATTGCGCTGACGGAATGACCGACGAACACCGCGTCCTTGAGGCTCAATTCACGCCCGATCTCGATGATGTCCTCGGCGTAGCCGGAAAGCGTCGAATACTTGCAGTGGTCATATGCCGAAAGGTCGGAACCACCGGCGCCGACGTGGTCGAAAAGCACCACCTTGAAGTCGTTTTCGAACTCGGGCGCAACGAAGCGCCACATGTTCTGATCGCAGCCGAAGCCGTGGGCGAAAATCATAGTCCGGTCGCCGCGTCCACTCACGTGAACATTGTTTCTAGCCAAAACGTTCAACTGCCAAACCCTTCAAATCACATTACGCCAATCCGGTCCCGAGCAACCCCGATGTCGCCACGATTTTGATAGGCGGCCAACGGCCTCTGAAGGGCTGCAGCCAGTTTAAGGCCATCCATGGAACCGGCATATGCACATCAGTGAAAACGACCTTGATGTCGAGGCGGCGTTCAAGGATCACGATAGCCTCGTCGACTCTTTCAGCCTCAACGACCTCGAAACCAGCGGTCCTAAAAAATCATATCAACTGCGTCCATGCAAATAAGCAACTCGTCCTCAACAGTTAGGACGACGGGACGCTCTCTTTCAAATTGAAGCACGCGATACGCCTTTCCATTGGATGCTAAGCATCGCAATCGACGTTGGTTCCGTCAATATTTTTCGCGGTCGTTATTTGTGAGCCGAGCCCGACCTTTCAGCTTACGGCGCAAGACGATTAGCTGATGTCGCAGCACCGCGTTCTCCGCTTCGAGCCGCAACTTCGACTTGAACGGCGAGCCCAGCTCGGTCACAACGAAACAGAACAGCCCGATCATTCCGCGAGCTTAGGCGATTCCATCACGCCATCAACTCGGATAAGGTTTTCGGTACACACAACCCGTCGAAAAACATCTTAAGCGGGCGACGCGGCTCAAACCCGAGCCGATCGACCTGCGCCACAGTAAAAGGTTAGTTAGAGTTGCCGGACGGTCGAAGTTATTGGTGCCGCGAATATCTTTGCGCCACGTTCATCGCGGACAGCGATAAAGTTCCCTGGTCTGGCGAAGCTTGGCCGTTCAGTTCCGATGCGATGTGCAATGAAGGACGCGTGCTTTTTGGCTTCCTTTCTGGACGAGCATTCATGCCCCATAAAATCGTGGGCGCGAATGTCTCCGACTAAATCAAAGAAGAACCGCCTCATGATCGCACAACCAAAGTGGAACCGTTCCGTTCCAGAGAAATCCGCCCTTGCAGCAAGAGAAACAGAATCAAAGTCCCGCACCGTCGCAAACATTGGGGCTGCCCTCACGGAAGCCTGCCGGAGCATGACTTCAACGTACGAAACGATCGAGCGGGCCTCTGCCAAGGCCCATCCTCATCAAAGCGAGGCTAACCGCTCTTCAGAAACCTTCTTTCACGGCTCGAATGGCCAAGTTGGAAAGCCGCAACCGGTTCCTGACGCCCGAGCGCACGCGACTTCTATCGCTTGAGCCGCAGTCTCCTGCGCTTCCGGGAACTTAACAGCCGGCCCGGTGCGAGTGAGATAGTCCATCGCGACGTTAAGCGCGCGTCGTCCATCACGCTATTGAACTCGCCAAAGGGCCAAGGATACCATGGCACATCCGACATTTTCATCGGCCAGGAACGCGAGCTGCACCGACGAAGGAGGCAGCTCGCTTTGAACTTACCAGCTCAAGCAAATGACCGTTGTGATCCCCCCGTTACAGTCGGTGTTACTGCGCTCGCGTGGCCCGCAAAAAACGCGGCCAGAGCGCCCAGTAAAAGAGCCAGAGCACCGAACAGAGCCCCCCGCGACACCGTCTTGGCTGTTGTATCCGCCGCTTGCTTTGCTTGTTCTTTGGCTTTGGCAACCGTTTCTTGGTACTGCTGTTGATACTGCTCCACCTGAGCCTTGGCCTGATCGGGAGGGATATTCTGCGCCTTGGCCAGAGCATCAGCAGCTTTATCGGTTACAGCGGCCTTTTGAGCGGGCTCGCCCGAGAGCGCCGCACGAACAGCTGTTGCTGCGGCGTCCCGAAGCGCTGCAGGATCTTGGCCGCCCGAGGCGCTGCGAACCTTATTCTCGATGGTAGCCATTGGATCACTGATATTGTTCAAAGAAGGCGCTGCGGTCTGGACCGCAGTTTGAACGGACCCGCCCATGGCTTTGCCGGCTCCTCCAAGCGCTGACGATGCCGTGCTCACGGCGCCGCCAATCAGACCCGAGGCAGCCGACGAGAGGAGGTACACGACGATGAGGGTCGAAACCGCCCACGCAATCAAACCGTGATAGGCGGTTGTCGATTGAGATGCCTTTCCTGAGAGCCGCCCAGCGATGTAGCCACCAACCGCAGCCGCAACTATTCCGGAGATAACCCACCAGATACCGGCACCTACCGAGAGGGATCCGGCACTCGGCGTATCCCCCGCGGCTACGTCGACGGTCGAGAGACCGACGCCGACTCCAACCATGTTGAGGATTATCTGCATTACAAGGGCAATCGTGGCACCGGCGAACACGGCACCCCAAGAGACTTGATTCAACATTATCGTGCGTACGTCGTCAGCGGGAGCAACTGCACTCACTTGCGGAGGATTTCGGTGGTCGTTTGGACGAGCCACTTCGGGTGAATAAGCCATTTGGACACGCCTTCTGCAAATTGGAAACTTCGCCTGTAACCCTCTCTTTCCAAAGATGTTCCTGTCTTCCTGAATTAATGTGCGTCCGGCTTACGCCGGTCGCGGCGTGAAATTCCAGGGTCGCCGGATGTTGCTCTGCGCCCAACGCCGGAATGAATTAGCCTCAATCCTCGCCCGGCCGCCTGGGTAAGGCACCCTTCAAGCTACCGTTTAATAGACTTCTTCGCCCAGGCTCTTCAAATGCATAGCCTGCGCCTTAGTGGGCGACCCGGCCAAGCGGGATTTTCGATCGAAGCGCGGAAGCTGCGACAAAGTAACCGATACCGTCATCGACAAAACCCAAGAATAGCACGTGCCAGATTGAAGGAAACTCCGTCTAGCAGCGAGCGCGCGGCAACTCCATACTCCGGAGCAAGTACCGCGCGCTTTCTATGACAACTTCGCGACTACTTCTTCATCGTGCCGCCGGGAGTTGTCGCATCGCCCTTCTTTTCAGGCGATCCCACGGTGCCCGCGCCTCGTGCTGTTCAGCATTGGTCCGGTAACTACTTAACTTTTGTTGTAGCGCCTTGCATGATTTCGGGCGCACCCTGTGATTCAGGGCGCACCCTGTCTCGATCATCGGGTTATCCCGTCGCTTTTATCCGTGATGAGAACGCTGATAGCGCCCCCCAACAAAATAGGCAGCAGCGCCATGCAAAGAAACCGTTTCACACAGACTATTACATTGGGCGATCGCCTAGCTCATGAGGCAGAGCGGCTAAGACAAAACGCTCGCACGTTACCGGTCGGCAAAGAGCGCGAGAGCCTTTTGCGCAAAGCTCGCCAGTTAGAGACCGCCTCGCACATCAACGAATGGCTATCGTCTCCGGGCCTGCAAACGCCGCAGTGAGATGTACCCGGGCCAGGGCTTCCTCAAACTTGCATCTATCGGTTGCGAGAACGCTCAACCCGCCAGAGCGATACGACGATTGATTTGATCAAGCTGTGCTGTGGCTAAATCGCGCTATCGAGTGGCGTGGCAATCCCCAAGTTCGCGGCCGGCGGATGCTTCCGAAGCGAATGTTAAGGAAGTTGAAATGCAGAGACCCGCTGAAATGGATATCGTTCGCCGCGCTTATGAACTTTGGGAGCAAGCGGGAAAGCCTGACGGCTGAGATCCGGAATTCTATCATCAGGCAGAACGGCAATTGAAAAAAGCCAACGGACAAGCCGTCCCAGAACAGCCGCGTTAATGCCCCGTCGGGAGCTTCCGTGCGCTAAGGAATTTGGGCCGTCAGCGATTTCTGAGAACAATCAGGAACGTTAGTCGTCGGCTCGGGTTGCAACTTCATCTTCCTGCCAAACTCAAGCGAGGCCGGCCATGTATCATCACGTCAAGAAGCTCATGTTCACCGTCCGCGTCGACGAACCGGACCCGCGTTTTGGAAATATGCTCCTTGAACAGTTCGGGGGCGCGAACGGTGAACTCGCAGCCGCGATGCAATATTCGATCCAGGGCCTCAATTGCGAAGACCCTGACCGCAAGGATCTCCTGATGGATATCGGCACCGAGGAACTTAGCCATCTCGAGATCGTGGGATGCCTGGCGCGGATGCATCTCAAACCATCCAAATTCGACCGTCAGGCCGCCGAGGCCGACCCCTTGATCGCGATCGCAGGCGGCGGCGGGGTGAACCTCTTCAATTCGCAGGGCAATCCCTGGACCGCCGATTACTTGAAGATCACTGGTGAACTTGATGTTGATCTTCGCAGCAATATCGTCGCGGAAGCGCGTGCCAAGATCGTCTATGAGCGGCTCATCAATTTCTGCGATGACGCGGGCACTAAAGATGCCCTGCAATTTCTGATGACGCGGGAAATCACGCATATGAAGGCGTTCGCGCTGGCGCTAGAGAGCATGGGCAAGCCGGCCTTTAGCATCGGCCGCGTCGCGCCCACACCCGGTCTCGTCAATCAATACTTCAACGACCCGACAGGCGCCGGCGATCACGGCGAGATCGACACACGCGGTCCCTGGAACGAGGGCGAGGAGTGGGCTTTTGTTGAATCTCCCGCAATCCAGAGCGGCGAACCTGGCGCGGCTTCCGCCGTTGTGACCGAGAGTTCGCCTGTGGAGACTCCGGAAGGTCTGGATGAACTGCTGATCGAAGAGCTGCGCGATATCCTCCACGCCGAAAAGCAGTTGATTAAGGCGCTTCCAAAGATGGCGGAAGCTGCGCGCTTCGACCAGCTCCGCGAACTATTCGAGCGACATCTCGCGGAAACCGAAACGCAAATCGAGCGCCTGAACGAATGTTTTGACCTGCTCGGCAAGACGGCGCGCGCAAAGCCCTGTCGGGGGAGGATGGGCCTTGTCGAGGAAGGCCAAGCGGTTATGGAGGAAGGCGAAAAGAAAGAAGACGCGGCCGCCGATCTCGCCCTTATCGGCGCGGCGCAACGGGTGGAGCATTATGAGATCTCGGGCTACACCACCGCCCGGAATCTCGCGCAGCAGCTCAGGCAGAGAGCGATCGTAGTGCTGCTGTCCAAATCCCTTGCGGAGGAAGAAAACGCCGATCAGCTTCTCAACCAAGTCGCTCGGTCGCTCATGTCGGTCGCCAAGATGCCGGCAGCGATTGAGCAGGCAACGATTGATGGAGCATAATAGGCGGGGCCGCCGGCTACTAAGCGTGCAGCGCCATGCTTCTGGAGCGCCCACGCCGCCCGGACAATTGGTCGCGATACAGTTCGTGCAAGCGCGTTAGGGCCTGAAGTTCGTTTCACTCCTCGACTGTGAGGGAGATGGTCACTTTCAAGAACTGTTGGTCCCGACTTCGCACGTCAACGATAACTCGGCTCGCGCTCCCTCGAATGAATGCATCCCTGGCGATTGAGGCGCCTGTTTCTACCGCTTCTCTGCGAACAGCCTCATTTTCGGAAAATTCTTGCCCCTCTTCGTCTTTGACAACGCGCTCGTCCTCTACGATGTGGAAGTGAAAGCGTGGCATTCGTTTGCCCTAGAGAGATGGCCTCTGATGCAAATAACGACCGTCAAAGTCGGCTAATTCCAGAACCTTTTGCTCGTCGATCACTGTGACGGAGCCGCGGTGAAACTCAAGCACGTTTTCGTCACGAGTTGTTTCACAATCCGATTGACGTGGACCGAGGTAATTCCCATGGCTTCCCCAAGCTGTTCCTGAGTCAACGGCATCTCGAATCGGGCAGCCTGAACCATGCCGATGAGTTTCAAGCGCTCTCGGAGTTCGACGATAATATGAGCAACCCGGTTTGGGGCCGCGCGCTGTCCCACATTGACAATCCACTCCCGAAACATGGCGGCGTCGATCAGGGTGTCTCGCCAGAAGACTTCTGCGACGTTCGGTCTTCGGCGGGTAATCTCCCGAAGGGAAACGTGGCTGATGAAGCCCAAGGTGCATTCGGTGAGCGTCGTGAGATCATGATCCAGTACCTGCAAATGCAGGCTCTGTAGGTCGGGTATATCGCCGGGTACGTGGATCGAGAGAATTTGCCGCCTCCCATTTGACGTCGTCTTGGACCGAATGCAAAACCCTTGAGAAAGGAGACAGCACTCGACCGGCCTGTCACCATCTCGAACAATGGCCTGACCCGACTGATAGTGCTTCACCACAACCGGCAAGGACCGAACCGTCTGGACATCCTGGTCGTCCAACGCCGATGTTGTCCGAAGTCGTGTGATAAGCGCGTTCGTTATGGATTCGTTGGTCAGGGCAGAGCTCCAACACTGCAAGAGGATGACGAGGAAACTGCGACGGATTTTCTCGGTTCCCAACAAAAGTTAGGACGTCCCTTCAAAAAAGATGTCGGCAACGGTATGTCGGCAGGCTGCGCATGGCACAAAGGGCACAATCGGAGAATACCAGAGTTATCTTTTCAAGAGCAGCTGAAGCGGTTCCCGCTCCTGGTGCCGCTATAAAGTTACCGCCAGGGGACGCGAGTGCAATTCTCAGCTTTCGGTGCGTAGGCCTTGATCGTGTCTCGGATGCCCTCGGCTGGATGTGCTTCACGCGCTCGCCTTGCGCCTTCAATCTGGCTTACCGCCGCTCGCCCAGACTCGTCTTCAAAAGCATGTCGTGAACGTCCATGCCGTAAAGAGCCTGAAGCGCCGCCAGGATTGCAATGTCCTTGGCAGCTGTCGACCAACGTCCCTTCGACATGGCCGCTGTGGAAATGACCCTCGGGGCCCGGGATCAACCTCAATTTTCTGGACAGCCGATAATGATCGGCGAGCTGAAATGACGCCCCCAACGCAAGAGCGATCGCGCTCGTTATAGATAGCGAAGGACCGTTACCGGCTTCGCCACTTCACTTTTAGCAACTCCCACCTCGCTTCAACCCACGTTAGCGCTCTGACTAAGGGTTTTTGCAGCAAGGGCGCATCTTGCGCAATGAACAGCAGGCCGAGAGGCAGCATCCACAGACCCAAAAATAGGTAAGAAACTAAAGAAGCCTCCAACAATCAGCAGCAATGCAACGAGGGGACGAACTGTGAAAGAGGACGGCTTACGCAGCCATCGGATGAACGCGAAACTCTCGTCGGGACTCGCCGATCAATCATCGCGAAGTATCTGTTTAGTTGATCCTTTGTGGTTGCCATTCGTGTTTCCTCGGGAAGCTCTAACCCATGTGAACGTGCTTTGGGATTACTCTGCTGCGTCTCCTACGCCACCGCCGTGCCCGAAAGTTGATCTTCCGTCGTTGTCTGCGCAGGGCCTTCTAGACCCGTCGCCTCAATGCACAATTTAAGCGCCTCGCCCAGGCTCGCAGCAGCGAGGTCTGCTTTCGCACTATCTCGGAGTTCTTCTAACGCCCCGGGGGCCATATCCTTGATCCAGCAACCCAAAATAATTGTTGCCTTCGGTAATTTACGACGAAGACGTCGAACGGAGTAACGCATGTGAGCTGGGCCACCTGCATCCATATAGATTAAACAGACGATCTCAACTCCAGTTGTCTCAAGCCGGAAGACGTTGGCGGTAGACAAAGCTTCGGCCGCCTCGACGCGGGCTGCTAGACCATGTGAAGTCGAGAGCTGAGCGAGCATGATGGCGGCGGCTTCATCGATGAGACTACGCCCAGCCACACAGAGGACGGGATACTCGCCCTGCCATTCGGGAGGCAAATCTATTTTACTGAGAATTGGTAAATTTTCATAAGGAGCATCTTCGGTCACGGTCTCTACCGCAGACGTTGCTTCTGCATCAGTGGTTGAATTGACCTTCGGCAACGGACGGTCGTCCGGGTCCGAAATGTTATTTGCAAATTCGCTCACAGCGTCCCTGATCTTTGTAAGACGTTCATGATCGAGCGCGCCACGTTCGGCATCAGCTTGAGCCAATTGCAATCCCTTTAAGGCGACCTCGTCGTAATAAGAAGCAAGAGATCGCTCCTTCAAGAATTCCTCGGCCTTTTCGGAGGCTTCAGTTGGATCACCAGCGAGCATCCGCTGATAAAATATCTCGGGAGGAGAGAGCGCAGGTCGGTCCCCGAACATGACGTCAAGGAACTCCAGGCGTTCGACATGCCGCCCAAGCACGACCAGACAGACCGTCAGTGGCGTCGCCAGCACAAGGCCAATCGGACCCCAGAGCGCAGTCCAAAATGTTGCTGATGCAACGACTGCGAGAGGTGAGAGTCCCGTGCTATGTCCGTAGACCATCGGTTCAATTACATGCCCAACGATCGGCTCGACGACAAGAAACAGGGCGAGTGTCCAAAGCAGCATGGACCAGGTTGGATCGACGGCGACAGCAAGAACCAGAGGAAAGGCGGCAGCGATAGCCGCGCCGATATAAGGCACGAAGCGCAACACTGCTGCCAAAATGCCCCACAAGATCGCGCTGGGGACGCCAATCAGCCATAGGCCCGTTCCGATAATGACGCCAAAGCTTCCGTTTAGAAGGAGTTGAATTAGAAAAAGCCGGCTGAGGCGGCTCGCTGCGTCGTCTAGGGCGGCTGTGGTCCGCTGCAGGTCATGCGAGCCTGCCAACCGGATCAGCCTATTACGAAGATCCTCGCGTTGAAGCAAAATGAAGATGACAAAAATGATGATGATGCCCGTTGTTGCCAGCGGATGAAGCAGTGGAGAAATAAGGCTTTGCAAACTCTCCAGAGCGCCTGGATCAGGTTGACGGACTTCCACAGGAACGGGTGTGAGGAGAGCCGCCGCTTTCGGGCTTGCGACCGCACCTAGCGCGGACGCTGCGTCCTTCGGCTTGTCCAGTTCTTTGCTTAGGTCCTTCAACATACCGGACGCGCGTTCAAGCGTGCCCCGACCGGCCGTGGTATCGCGAAACGACTGGATCTTCTCGGTTATCGTGGATTGATACCGTGGCAGATCGCCGGCCAGTTGCGTCAGTTGGGTGGCGAGTAGACTTCCCATCGCGAATAAGAGTGCAAAGGCGATTATAACCACACTCACGACGGCTAACCCGCGTGGGATGCGTATGCGTTGGAGGAGTCCAACGAGAGGTGCCAGCACGAAACTTAATAAAATCGCCAAGGCTACGGGTATAATAATCTCACGACCAAAATAGAGCAGCATTATAATAATGACAGCAAGGATCGCTGTTGCAACCGCACTTAGCAGCGCAATAAGTTCTTCCGAGGTGCGCGCTTTGAATGGCTGTCGGATGACGACCTCCTCTGTCTAGCCCCGGCCGGTTCCTGCGGCATCTCGGGCGACTTCGTTAATTGCCGACATTACTGTGCCTGTCGCCGTCTGATGCACCATATGGCCGGTGGCCGGAACGCGGTGAAACCTACTTTGGACAACGTCGGCATGAAGGCGGCTCGACTGTTCGTCGATGTCGATCAACCGGTCGTCTTCGCCCGCGATGATGCTGACAGGCATCTCTAAATTCTTATACTGGTCCTGGAAGTTGAAGGCGTCCGGAATCATAAGGGCAGATTCCGCCGCCGTTGCGCGAATTTGAGACGGGCGTACCGCCATCTCTTTTGGAAATCCATCGAACTTTTTCGGCACGGACTGAGGACCGAAGATTTTGGCCATCAAGAGGGGCCACATTACGCGGCTCACAATCGGCGAAAGGGTATGGCTGATCACGTCGCCCGCCAAAGGCACAGCTGGCGCTGATAGTGCCACTACGTCTCCCCGTGCCGTTGGATAGTAGTATCCCGAGGCCAAAACCAGACCGCGGACAAGCTCCGGATGTAAGAGCGCCAAGGCAACCGCGACAGAAGCGCCCCAGGAGTGTCCCAGCACCAGCGCTTGTGAGACGCCAAGCCGCCGAAGTGCATTGTTAATCAATTCGGCTTGCGCTGGGGGCGTCCAAATCACTTTACGGGGGCGATCACTGTGGCCAAAACCGGGACGGTCGAAAACGATGACGCGATGGTTCTTGGCGGCCAAATCGACCAATCCGCTCGACTCAAAATCCTGGATCATGCTCCCGTTGCCATGAAGAAGGACCAGTGGTTCGCCGGCTCCACGCTCGATGTAGTGCAACCGGATACCGTTTATCTCCAAGAACTGACCCTGCGGAGGGTTGTCGCGCATAGCTTTCTGAGCGAGATGTCGGTTCGCCAAGGCGGATAATGCCAAAGCGCCAATCGTTGCTGCTGTGGCTGCTATATAGGGATGTGTGCGAGCCGCCCCTCGGCCTTGATCGATTATGACTGCCGCAGGGTGTGCTTTAGGGCGTGCTACGTTCATGATTGCGCTCGTTGGGCGTGCACGAAATCCCGAGTATCCCAGAGAAATGTTGCAGCGCCCAGTGAACGATCAATACGACCCTTCGTTCCTGTGCAGCACAAGCTAATTGCCGCACCGGGGGATCCAGGAGGATCTATGAAAACGGTTTGGATTTACATCGATACAAGCAAGCAGGTTGGCGACATTGACTACCTCAAGGTTTTTGCGAATTCCGGCGTCGCAAACGAATGGTTGGAGGAAAACGACCCTGAAGGCGTCGCGTTCGAATATGAGGTACTGGATAACTAAGCCGGGGATCGATATTGACTGTGTGGCGCGGACCGAAATCGACCATTTCGGCAATGGCCTGGTTTGCGGCGCGCTGGTCGATATGCGCGACCTTGGCCAATTGCTGGCGCATATCCACAATCAGGAAATCGAGACCGTGGACATTGCGGTGGGATCTGAGCACGCGGCAGATCGCATGCTAATGGTCGCCGTTGATCTGCAGTGAGCCCTAGGCAGCGCGTGCCGCTCGCGCCTAACTACACAATTCACCAAGTACCGAAGTAATATGGATGGGTATACCCGCACTGATGGGGTCGCGACCGGGCTTAGCCACCGAAGTAGTGAGGCCGCGTATACCCGCCAAAGTAATGCGGTAGCGTTGATCCGTAAGGGCGCCCAGCGAAGTAGTTCGGCGGCAGACAACCGCGTGGACCACAAACTGCACGAGGCTGTTACACTCTGCTTGACCACGGTGACGCAATCGAGCGCCCTGGTATCATGGCCACTACGGTTGAGACCAGTAATGTCCCGAGAGAAACAAGCCTACTATCGCCGATTTGCCGGTCACCAAGAATTGCCGTGGCGCGACGTTCCTATGTCAGCAAACCAACAGCGCGGCACCCTCGCCGCTCCTCGTCCGGAGCACCCAGACGTAAGGGGTTATCTCGCTCCCGCGCTGTTTGATCAGGCTGGCGGTCCGACGATCGCCGCGGCCGATATAATTTCGCGGCGGCAACTGCACGAAATGAAAGAGACCGGCTTGGGTATCCTCGGCATCCCTTGGCGCCGCCACGCCAGGTCTCTGACGTCGTCTGGTTTGGTGAGGCAACGCCCGATTTCACTGAACGCTCACTCCAGAATGGACGTCCTCAAGTCATGCAGGATCGACAGCGTCATGTCGTCGGCATCGTCTTTCGCCGCCTCCATGTAGGGAATTGACCGTGCTCAAGAGCGCCATTGGCTTGTAGGCAAACCACCAAGATCTTCAAAGCCGCCATGGTCGCGGCGCCGTACGCGGCGATGGCTTCCCCTTCGGGCGATAGTTCCGGCATCGCGGCCTCCCGTTCTGAATTGACGGGGGTACGCTATGGGGAATTCGAGAGGCGTGAAAGCGCGGCGGATGGCCACCCTAGCTCTCGATGAGGTCGTAGTCCTGCCTTAGACGCACCGCCATTGCCCTGACGCGTTCGCGCCATAGGGCGGCATCGGCTACTGGACCGGCTTCGGGCTTGATCATCAGCATCGCGGTCCAGGGGTTGGTACCATACACCGTCACTTCAAAGCCGCGTTCAGGACATCGGTCGAGGGTTCGAAGCGCGTTCTGGATAATCGCTGCTAGTTCCTCTTGTGTCCGTCCCGAGGTCTCAATGTCCGCGAAGTCCTGACCGTCTATCCTCGAGGGGGCGGCGATCCACTGATCAAGGGGTTCGATGGCTCACGCCAGGATGTGCTGAAGAAGCTGGCCGAACCAGAATTTATGCAGACCTACAACCGGCCACGGCTCCAGAAGCAGCTGGCTGCCAGTTTCCCAATCGAGACGCTGGGCGGCTTCATCCACTGGTACACCAACGGCGACATCGACCGTCCGCCCAAGGAGCGGAAGGACAGCCCCAGCAAGATCGAGGGCTGCTATCCGAAATGGCCAACACTCGCGGATGCTACGCGCGAGGACTACCTCGATGCATTCGAATATCTGCGGCCAGAGTTCGATATGGTCTTGAAGGACATCACGCAGCCCGATCTCTATGACGTGCGGGACAAGTGCGCCCACTGGAAGTGGCCGCGCTTTGCCGACCAGATGATCGCAGCGCTGTCCTCTATGTTTCGGCAGGCGGTCAAACGCGGCAAGATGCCCTTCAACCCTTGCACCGGCATGGACGATGCCCACAAAGCGGACCCCAACTCCAACCGCGAATGGTTCCAGGAAGAATGGAGCTTCGTCCGCGAGAAAGCGCCGTTAGAGGTGCTGATCCCGATGATGCTCGCACGGCATTGCGGCCTGCGCGGACAGACAGTCGTGAACGTCAATCGGAAGCAGATCGTTGATCACGACCTGACCGGCAAAGCCATGCGCTATTACGCGCGCAAGAACAAGAAGATCGTTACCCTCCCGATGATGCAGGAGCTGCAGGATTTCCTGGCCGAACTCAAGGTGCAGAGGGCCGACGGCATGATCACCGTCAGAGACGACGGCGCGCTCTGGCCTAGCGAGAAGGAGATGCAGACCCGAGTGAGCCATTGGCTGCGCGACCAGGAACGGGCTGGGCATGTCGGAAAGGGAACGACGCTGCACGGCCTCCGGGTATCCTACGCCGCATGGTGGCTGCGCAACGGCGCCACCGTTGCGGAGGTGACCGACCTGATCGGCGACCTGTCGGAACGAATGGGCAGGCACTACACCCGCCACGTCGAATCCGAGATCAACATCAACCGCGCCTTTAAGCGCGTTCAGGACAAGACGTGAACAGGTTTTCCATCGAAAGTGTCTAACGCGACGGATTGGCTGTCTAACATTTGCAGGTACAAAGCGAAAAGGCTATGGAAATCAAACAAGCGGACGTGGCGGAACTGGTAGACGCAAGGGACTTAAAATCCCTCGATGGCAACGTCGTGTGGGTTCGAGTCCCACCGCCCGCACCAATGGCTGGCCTCATGCGATTCGAAGCATTGTGCATGGCGAGCTCGACACGATCGCTCCGGGCTTTCGCGAGTGCGCTACGGTGAAGGTATAGTCTAGACACAAGCGAGCCAAAAGCGCGAAACGCGCGCAGGCGAGGCGGCCAAACCCGAAGTGACAAGAAAATCCCTCTGCTCGAAAGAGCTGTCGGTTCGCCCCTCGCCCACCCGCACTAATTTTAATTGTCAGCGAACAACCTTTTCGCTCCGGATACCGAGAGCCATGAATTTTATCAACCTCGACCGATACTTTTTTCCTTTGACAAAAGATCAGGAGCCCGGCCTCGACATCGGCCGCTTTTGGGGGCCGCGCGTAAGCGGCTGGCTTGGTTGGGAAGAGTTGAGACGGCGCCGCCGCGTGATCTTACTCGCCGAAGCAGCAAGCGGAAAAACCGAAGAATTCCGGTATCAGTGCGAGGTTCTCAGAGCTGCGGACAGGCCGTCTTTTTTCCTGCGCATCGAGGAGCTGGCCGAGCAAGGCACGGAAACCGCGCTCGATAGCGAAAGTGCAAAACTGTTCGAGGCCTGGTTGGCCGGATCCGGCGAAGGCTGGTTTTTTCTCGACTCCATCGATGAAGCCCGCCTCAACCGTAAAAGCTTCGATACGGCCCTCAAACGTTTCGCGCGAGATATCGGAGACGGCCGCGAACGCGCCCACGTCTATGTGTCCTGCAGGGTCACCGACTGGAAGGGCGCGGACGATCGGGCGACTTATTCACGTTACCTGCCCGCCTGGAAAAAACCGGTCGTAGCACCTATCGCCAAACCGGACGATTACAGTGCCCTGCTCGATCCCCTGTTTGAGAAAAAGGACTCACCTTCCGAGGCTAAGCCCGACGAGAGTGAGGAACGCTTAAATGAACTTCTGGTCGTGCAACTCGTACCGCTCTCGGCCGACCAGTACCGCACACTCGCGACCGCCGCAGGCGTCGCCGACGTCGGTCCGTTTGTCCAAGCTATTACCAAACATGGGCTGGAGGCACTGACTGAGCGCCCCGGCGATCTGCTCGACCTCGCCGATTATTGGAAGAGTCACGCCAAATTTGGCTCCTTTTCCGAAATGCTCGAACACAGCATCGCGCGCAAATTGGCCGAGCGCGACCCGCATCGGCCGGATAATGAAACCATCTCGCCTGAAGATGCCCGCGAGGGAGCCGAGCGCTTGGCAGGCGCCCTCACGCTTGGTAAGTCGTTCACTCTCCGCGCGCCGGGCCACGATCCGGACCCCAGCCTCGCGGCAGGCGCGCTCGATCCAGCCGACATACTTCCCGATTGGAGCGATGCGCGGCGCAACGCCCTGTTACGGCGTGGCATATTTGCGCCAGCTACCTATGGCCGCATCCGGTTCCATCATCGCTCGACGCAGGAATACCTTGCCGCGAAGTGGCTCGACCGCCTGATCCAAACTGGCTGCCCTCGCACCGAAATAGCCCAGCTTCTTTTTGCCGAACGCTACGGCGTCGAAACCGTCGTCCCGTCGTTGCGGGCCGAAGCCGCCTGGTTATCGCTCTGGCACCCAGATATTCGAAGTGAGGTCATTCGCCGCGAACCGCTTACGCTTGTCACTTACGGCGATCCGGGTTCGCTGCCGATTCCCGTCCGGGAACAGCTCCTGTTAGCGTTCGCGTCGAAACAGGCGGCGGCCGAGATTTCCGAAGACCGCCTTGATGCACGCGCGCTATGGATGTTCGCCGACCAACAGCTAGCAACGGCAGTCCGCAGAGCGTGGCAGATGAATGCGCGCCAAGACTTCCGCTTCGACCTGCTGCGGCTCATTCGCGAAGGCAGCATCAAGGGTGCTGCGCCGCTCGCAAAATCCGTCGCACTCAATAAAGCGGCGGACGAATACCATCGGGTGGTCGCTATTCAGGCTGCCGAAGCTTGCGGCGATAGCACCACCTTGTCGGCGGTCGCAAAAGCGCTGGTCACAAAGCCTGAAATGGCAGGTCCCCGACTTGCCGGGTCCGTAGCGCTGGTTCTTTATCCCAAGTATCTCTCCACGCGCGATTTGCTCAGTGTGATCGAGAAGTCCGAGCCGCCGAAAGAGTTTTCGGCCGAGGGATTTGGATATCAGCTCGAGCAGTTTTACGACAAAGCCCCGGACAACGCCGCGCGTGTGGTGTTGCTGAGCGGCCTTGCTGACCTTTGCCTCTCGAAGCCATTCACCGACGACTTCCACCGGCTTGCGAAGCGCTTCAAAGATATCGCCAAGCATCTGCACGACCCGGCCCGCGACGAGGCCTTGCGGTTGGGCAGCAATACCCCGCCGCCCTACTTTGTTCGCTTATTGATGGTGGTCGAACGCGCAGGCCGCGAGGGTTTCACCAAGCAGGAGACACCCAAACTCCATGAACTGGTACGCAACAACCCGCAACTTAACCGCGCGCTTTTCTGGGCCGATGCCGCCGAGCAACGCGCAAACGGCACGCACGGCCCTGTTCTCCAGTATTGGCAGATATATTTTAGCGGCAACGCCTCGCTCTGGGGCTTTTCCGAAGCCGACGTCCGCTGGCTTTATGCCGACCTTGCAGCACGTTCCGATATTGAAGACAAACAAATCGCGCTGAGCGCTATTTTGAACATCCTTCAGCGGGCTGGACGGCTTGCGGCCGAGGAAGCCACCGTCCGGGCGGCCATCGGATCGGAACCGGTGCTTGTCGCCGCGTTGGGCGTGGCGCTCGTACCGCCGCCCGAAGATCCCCTGATGCGGGCGCACCGCCTGAGAAGCGCGATCCATGAGCTTAAGAACAAGAAGCGCAAAGCTGCGGATAAGGAATCCTGGATCAAATTCCGGGACGAATTGTTGAAAAACCCCTCGCTGCTTTCCGACCCGTCAAATCTATCCTCATGGAAGGCCGGACAATTTAGGCTGCATTACGTTTCTAACTGGCTTCAGAAACGAACGGGTACCGACACCCCTAAAGCCGCGCTCGAATGGCGCTTGCTTGAGGAAGGCTTCAATCGCGCGGTTGCGGAAGCCTATCGCGACGGGATGAAACGCCTTTGGCGGTTGGTGCCTCCCGTCCGGCCGGTCCGCAAACCCGGCGGCGTTATCAACATAAAATATCCATCCGTCCTAGCATTCTCCGGTCTCGGCATTGAAGCCGCCGAAGACCCGGATTGGGCGCTTCATCTGACCGAGAAAGAAGCCGCCATCGCCGCGCGTCATGGATGCCGCGCCGAGCAAAGCTACCCGGAATGGCTGGATGCGCTGATCATATCGTGGCCGAAGGCAGTGCTGCCGGTCGTGAAAGAGCAGATTGACCGGGAATGGTCGGCGCCTTCCGAGACTTCAACGATCTTCCTGTACCGGTACGGCGCGCCCACCTACACCATCCAGCAACCCGTACAACGCCTTATTGTCTCGGCTATCCTCAAATCCGAGGCGAACGCGGTCGCGATCGTCAGAAGCTTTTTGAGGATCGTCCGCAATCTCGAACTGGGGGCCACCCAGCGCGCGCAGTTGTTTGCGATGGCAAAAACGCGCTATGCCGCGCATGTCAAAGCCCAGAAAGACGACTTCGCGCGATCGTACTTGGCGCTCCTGCTGATCGTCGATCCCGACGCAGCCTTGCCGATCCTTGAAAAATGGCTCGATGGGCCTCCCAAGGCTGCCCGGCAGGCACGGGCAGAAACGACACTCACCACTCTGTTCGACCGCCATGACCCGCTCGTATCCGGCGCGCTCACGAGCGCATCGACCAAATCCTTGGAAGCACTCCTGCACATCGCCTATAGCCACATTCGTCCGAAGGATGACACCGTTCGACACGGTTCCTATACGCCGGACACCCGGGATCACGCGCAAAACGCACGCGACGCCATTTTATCAGCGCTCTTGGCGCGGCCCGGCGCCGACGCTTACCAAGCCATGAAGCGGCTTGCGGAAGACCCCGTCTTTGCACTGCATTCGCACCGATTCCGCGAGCTTGCGCGCGGGAAAGCGGAGCGCGACGCTGAAAGCCCGGCTTGGAACGCGGCCGAGGTTCTCACGTTTCAGCGTCAATTCACCGCTCCAGCGAAAACAGGTGCGGATTTGCTCCGCGTCGTCATGGGCGTCCTTGCCGACATCGCACAGAACCTCATACACGGCGATGTGACGTCGCGCCCGCTGCTGGAACGCGCAAAAGATGAAGACGAAGTCCAGCACTGGCTCGTCGAACAGATGAATGCGCGTGCCCGTGGCCGCTTCCATGCTTTCCGTGAAGCCGAGGTCGCCATAGGCGATAAGCCGGACGTGATTATCGCCTCGACCTCCGCACCTTGCGAAGTGGCGATTGAAGTCAAGCATGGCGGCAAGGGTTGGACCGCACGCGACCTTGTTGGCGCTTTGCGAACGCAACTCGCGGAGGACTACCTCAAGCCCGAGAACCGGCGTCATGGCGTCCTCGTTATCACTCACCATCGCGACCGCCGCTGGTTGCGTGTCAGTGACAACAAGCCGATCTCTTTCGCGGACCTCATTGCGTGGCTGTCCGGAATCGCTGCGACGATTACGGAAAACGCCGTCGGCCAAATTGCCGTGAAATGCGCCGGGATCAATGCTTGGAAAAGCGACGCAAACCCGATTGCTGCGAAACAATCATCAAAAAAGGCCAAACCTCGCGCTAAGCGGCGACCGGCCGCCAAGAAAAGTCAAAAACGAGCTGTAAAAAAGGCTCTTCGAAAGCGCTGACGGCAAGCGCCGCTGGTAGCCATCGCCCGCGGCGTGCGCTTTAAAGATTTACTCTTCGCCCGTTCCGATCACGCCGCCTTCGCCATCTCCGACACGCGCTCCCACGTGGTTGCCTTGAGACTCGGGCGGGCTTCCATCCGTGCCAGCCACGCGACGAGGTTGGCGTGCGGCGCGCCCAGCACCGACCATTCCGGCGTCTGGGTGAAGAAGCCGATCTGCGGCGCGATCATAAGGTCGGCCAGCGATACGGCTTCGCCGGCGAAGTAGGCTTGTGCGCCCAAAAGCCTCGACAGTTCTTCAAACACGGCGCGCGCCTTGGGCATCGCGGCTTCGATCGCCGCTTCGTCCGGCATCAGGCCCATCAGCCGCGGCCCTATTACGCGGTGAAAGCCGATGACATTGCCGACGCCTTGAAAGAGATACCAGTCGTTCACATTCATCGCCTGGTCCATTCGCGCGGCGCGCTCCGGATCAACCGGCGTAAAAACGGGGTTCGGCCGCACGCGGTCGAGGTAGCGCAGGATCGCCTGGGTCTCATAAAGCCTGAAACCGTTATGCTCCATCACCGGCACGCGGCCAAAGGGATGACGGGCGAGGTGTTCAGGCGAGCGGAACGTGCCCGGCGCCACCGGCGACAAGCGATAGGGCGCGCCCTTCTCTTCCAGGGTCGCCAGGACAGCGCGGCCGAACGGACTGCCGGGGATGGAATAAACGACGAAATCCGACATGACGATCTCCTTGGCTTAAGGTTGTTGTTATCGACGCCGCCGCAGCAAAGCGGAAGCCGCGGTCATCTGCGTCAGGCGCATCGAAAATTATCGTTACGCCCCGGCATTCCGTTCGGCTTCCTGCACGTAGCGTTCGATCAGGCCCGGCCAGCCGCCATCGACATCCCTGCGCATCGAAGCGCCCGCCTCCGCACCCATGGTTTCAAACTTGTGGTGCAACAGTTCGACCAGTGTCGCGTCCGGTCCGTCGGCGGCAAAGCGCACGTCGACTTCCGATTTCATCGTATGATCCGGCTTCCATTGCGCGTTGATCTGCCAGACCATCACCAACCGATGCGGCGGCTCCCAAAGCGTGATCGTGGCAACGCTGGTCTCCGTGCCGTCTTCCGATATCTCAAGCCAGCGTCCGCCAAGGCGCGGCTCCATCAGAACCTTCTGGATCGGTTTCTTGCCGACGCCATGGTCGTACGGCCACCAGCGCGTGAGACCGCCGGTGAAAACTTCGAACGCATGCGCAAGGGGCGCCTTGACGTGAACGGTTTTGCGCACGGGTGCGATGACGGCCTCGTCATTCATTCATTTATTCCCTCGGGTTTTGTGGGATCTTTCCGCTTCCAGCTTGAACGCCTCCAGGGCATCGTCCCAGAAGCTGTCCAGCCACTCGCGCAATTCGGTCAGGCCTTCGCGCCGCAGCGAATAAATCCGGCGCACGCCTTCGCTGCGCTCTTCGACAAGGCCGGCGTCTTTCAAAGCCTTGAGGTGTTGCGACACCGCCGGCCGGGACACCGGCAGCCCCGCCGCGAGCAGATTCACCGGACGCGGCCCGGCGCGCAGGCGCTCGAACACCTTCCGCCGGGTCGGATCAGCAAGCACAGTGAGGGCACTTCCGTAAGCCATGACTAACGGTAAGTCATGGCTTACGTATATGTCAAGATGGGCATCTTCCGGTGGGGAGCGGTTTGGCAAACCGGTGGACACAAGGGACTTAAGCTCGCTCAATGCAACGTTGGGTAGATTCGAGTCCCGCGGCAGCCACTAACTTCCAACCGGCTCCTCATTGGAAATCATCCCCATGACACAGCTCGAAACAATCACCATCGCACCCCGCCTCACCTTCAACGTGTTAATGGTCGGCGACGCAGGTGCGCCGCTGGTGCTGCTGCTGCACGGCTTTGCGGAATCGATGCATTGCTGGCGCGCGCAACTTAGTGCGCTTGCGGCCGCCGGCTATCGCGCGGTGGCGCCGAGCCAGCGCGGCTATTCGCCCGGCGCGCGGCCGGACACCGGCGACCCCGCCAACTACTTCATCGAGCGGCTGATGGACGATGCGATGGCGATATCAGCCGCGTGCGGCTATGGCGAAAGCCGCTTTCGTCTCGTCGGCCACGATTGGGGCGGCAGCATTGCCTGGGCGCTGGCCGACCGCTATCCGCAGCGGCTGGCTTCCCTCACCGTGCTGTCGCGGCCGCATCCCAACGCCTTCAATCGCGCACTGCAAATGGCCGACGGCGATCAAGCGCACCGGTCGCGGCACCACAAGACCTTCCTCGAATCTGATGCGGCCGATGTCGTTCTTGCCGAAGACGCCAAATGGCTACGCGAACGGTGGGCTGCTGCCGGTGTGCCGGCTGCCGCCATGGAAGAGCACCTTTCGGTTATCGGTAACAAAGAAGCAATGGAAGCCGCGCTCACCTGGTATCGCGCCCGTGGCGCGATACGCACACCGCTCGGGCCGATCCGGGTGCCGACGCTCTACATCTGGCGCGATGCCGACGACACCGTCGGGCGCGCGGCGGCCGAGGGCACGGAAGATTTTATCGCAGCACCTTATCGCTTCGAAATTCTCGCCGGCGTCGGCCACTTCGCAGCCGACCAGGCGCCGGATCGCGTCAACGAATTGTTACTTCAACACGTGGCAGCCTATCCGGCGTGACGTATCGAAGAAAAAGCGTTCGGGAACTTCGCCGCCTCGAAAATGTTGTCCTGCAGCAAATGGAGCAAGACACCATGGCCAGCGAGAACAGTCCCGATCAGCGCGCGGCACCCGCGCCCCAAAACCTCAAAGGTTTGCGTTTATCGACGCGGCCGTCCCCGCAAAGCGGCCCGCCGGTTTCGAACGACGGACTGGAATCGCCAAGAAGCAGCCACTGCTGACTGGGCCTGACGTCCCTGCCCTCACTCCGACTTGTCGATATTCCAGAATATCGGCGTCGCCGGACCGTCGAGCACGCCGGAAAGCGATTTCCGCCACGCGCTCGGCCCGAAATATTGTCCGAGCGGAATGTAAAGCACCTGATCGTAGACTTCCTTCTGGATATCGGCGGCGATCTTCTTCTGCTCTTCAAGCGAGGTCGAACGCGCGAAGGCATCGCGCATCGCCTCTACCTTGGGGTCATCCGCCCAGCCGAACCAGCCGCCGTTCTTGCCCCGGCCGCCGACCGACACATTGACAACCGGGTTCACTACATCGGCGCCGACCCAGTTGGTGAAGAACATGTTCCAGCCGCCATCCTTCGGCGGCTTCTGGCTGGCGCGACGCTGAACCATGGTTTGCCAGTCGGTGGCCTGCACATCCACCTTGAAGCCGGCGTCGCGTAGCTGTTGTGCGACGACGATCGGCTGCGCCTTCAGCGTGACGACATCGCCGGGCGCCATGATGACGACGGGCGTGCCGTCATAGCCGGATTCGGCGAGCAGCTTTTTCGCTTCCGCCATGCCGTTGCCCTTCACCAGCGATTCCGAACCGACATCGGTCGCGAGCGGCGTGCCGCAAACGAAAACCGCGCCGCAGATCTTGTAATATTCGGGGTTGCCGACCAGCGCATCCAGAACGTCCTTCTGGTTCATCGCCATGAAGGCGGCGCGGCGCACCTTGACGTTATCGAAGGGCGGATAGAGGAAGTTCATTCGCCCGAGCGTCTGCAAGCCGAGCTTGTTCAGGATTTCGAGGTGCAGGTCCTTGTCGGTGGCCAGCGCGGGAAGAATATCGAATGTCGGGTTTTCCAGGAAATCGATATCGCCGGATTGCAGCGCGTTCACCGCGGTCTGCGCGTCCGCCATCGTCACCCATTCGACGCGATCGACCTTCACCACCTTGCCGCCGGCGGTCCAGCTCGCCGGCTCCTTGCGCGGCACATAATCCTTGTTTTTCTCGTAGACCGCCTTCACGCCGGGCTGAAATTCGGCCTGCACGAACTTGAACGGACCGGATCCGATCTGTTCGGGAATCGGCGTACCGGGCGGCGTTTCCGCCAATCGCTTCGGCATCATGAACGGCACCAGCGACGATGGCTTGCCGATCGACTCCAGCACCAGGCCGTAGGGCTCTTTCAGTTTCAGCGTGATGGTCTTGGCGTCGGTGGCCTCCAGGCTCGCGGTGAAGTCCATCAGCTTCTGGCCCATACCGTCGGTCTTGCCCCAGCGCTTCAGCGATGCGACGCAATCTTCCGCCGTGACCGGCGCGCCGTCGTGCCACTTCAGGCCGTCGCGCAGCGTGAATGTATAGGTGAGTTTGTCGTCAGAAACTTTCCAGTCCGCCATCTGCGGCTGGATCTTGAAGTTGGCGTCCTCCGCCAGCAGCGTGTCATAAACCATATAGCCGTGATCGCGCGTGATATACGCCGTCGTCATGCCCGGGTCGATCACGCGTAAATCGGAATGCATCACCGCTGTAATGGTCTTGGCGTCGGCCAGCGAGGGCAACACCAGCGCGACTGAAAGTGCTACGGCCGATGCTATCGTGGAACGCTTCCAACGCGAGCTGTGGAACATTCGATCTCTCCTGACGTGAAACTGGTCAAACGCCGATCATTAGTTATGCATGTGGTCCGTTATTTAGGCGCACTAACACGCTGTAAAAATTGGACATTTGAGACTTGCACCAAGCGTGCGGTGCGTCAATCGTGTTTTTGCTTATTGCCCGGCAGCGAACGCAAGCTGACACCTCGCAGAGGTTTCACTTTACAAATTCATCGCCGATCATTCTCGTAAGCGCCTCGTCGATGCCTGCAGCGCCTCGTCGATGCATGCGCGTCAATCAAACATCCCGTTCGAAACATGAGAGAATTGCAATGAACCCCGCCAACCTTCCGTTTGATTCCGAAGCCATGCTGCAGGGCCTGCGCGGCTGGGTGGAATGCGAAAGTCCGACCTGGGATTCGGGCGCGGTCAATCGCATGCTCGACCTCGCCGCGCGCGACATGGCGATCATGGGTGCATCGATCGAACGCATCGCCGGGCGGCAAGGTTTTGGCGGTTGCGTCCGCGCGCACTTTCCGCACCCCAAACAGGGCGAGCCCGGAATCCTGATCGCAGGGCATCTCGACACCGTTCATCCCGTCGGCACGCTGGAAAAGCTGGCGTGGCGCCGCGAAGGCAACAAATGTTTCGGCCCTGGCATCTTCGACATGAAGGGCGGCAATTACCTCACGCTGGAAGCGATCCGGCAATTGGCTCGCGCGGCGTTCACGACACCGCTGCCGATCACGGTATTGTTCACGCCGGACGAGGAAGTCGGCACACCCTCGACCCGCGACATCATCGAAGCCGAAGCCGCACGCAATAAATACGTCCTGGTGCCCGAGCCGGGTCGTCCCAATAACGGCGTCGTCACCGGGCGTTATGCGATCGCGCGGTTCAACCTCGAAGCCATCGGCAAGCCGAGCCATGCCGGCGCCACGCTGTCCTCGGGCCGTTCTGCGATCCGCGAGATGGCGCGCCAGATCCTCGCCATCGACGGCATGACGTCAGACGATTGCACCTTTAGCGTCGGTATCGTGCATGGCGGCCAATGGGTCAACTGTGTTGCCACGACTTGTTCGGGCGAAGCGCTGAGCATGGCGAAGCGCCAGGCCGACCTCGATCGCGGCGTCGAGCGGATGCTGGCGCTGTCAGGCACGGCCAATGATGTCACCTTTAAAGTAACACGCGGCGTGACACGGCCGGTGTGGGAGCCCGATGCGGGAACCATGGCGCTGTATGAAAAGGCGCGCGGTGTGGCCAGGGACATGGGCATCGAGCTTCCCCACGGCAGTGCCGGTGGCGGCTCCGACGGCAATTTTACCGGCGCGATGGGCATTCCCACGCTCGACGGCCTCGGCGTCCGCGGCGCCGATGCGCATACGCTCAACGAACATATCGAAGTCGACAGTCTTGCCGAGCGCGGTCGCCTGATGGCCGGATTGCTGGCGACGCTTGAGTGAGGTACGCGAACAACCCGACGCCATCATGGCGGGGTTCGTCCCGGCCATCCATGTCTTCTTGATTTCAACACCAAGAAAGACGTGGATGCCCGGCACAAGGCCGGGCATGACGAGGTTGTGCCTCGGCAAGCGCCTTTTAAATTGGCCGCTTGCAAAATGGCCCCGATGGCACAGGATTTGCTCGCCTGAAGCATACGGGCGGGAAATAAAAATCCGCGACAACCGAGTGACGGTTGGCGCACGACATGATGGATAACGATGCTCGGATACCTGCTTCGCCGTGTTCTCGCCGCCATTCCCGTGATGGGCGTGGTGGCTTTATTCGTGTTTCTGCTACTGCGGCTGACGCCGGGCGATCCCGCCGCCATTCTGGCCGGCGACAACGCAACGCCGGAGCAGCTTGAGCGCATCCGCGCTTCGCTCGGTCTGAAAGAACCGCTTTACACCCAGTTCTTCACCTGGATCGGCAAGCTCCTGCATGGCGATCTCGGCGTATCCCTGATTTCGAATGTGCCGGTGCTGAAAATGATCAGCCAGCGCGTCGAGCCCTCGATCAGCATTGCGGTGTCGACCATCATTCTTGCCATTGTGGTCGCGGTGCCGCTCGGCGTGATCGCGGCGTGGAAGCAAGGCACCTGGATCGACCGCTTCGTGATGGGATTGTCGGTGATCGGCTTCTCAGTGCCTGTATTCGTGATCGGCTACGTCCTGATCCAGATTTTCGCCATCGACCTGCGCTGGCTGCCGGTACAGGGCTTTCGCAGCATCACCGCCGGCTTCGGGCCATTTCTTGAGCGTATCATCCTGCCGACCGTCACGCTGTCGTTCATCTATATCGCGCTGATCGCACGCATGACCCGTGCGGCAATGCTGGACGTGCTTGGCGAGGATTATGTGCGCACCGCGCGCGCGAAAGGCATCAACGAGAGCGGCGTGCTGCTGCGCCACGCGTTGCGTAACGCCGCCGTCCCCGTCATCACCGTGATCGGGACGGGTTTTGCGCTGCTGATCTCCGGCGTCGTCGTCACCGAAAGCGTGTTCAACCTGCCGGGTATCGGGCGCCTCACCGTCGATGCCGTGCTGGCGCACGACTACCCGGTGATCCAGGCGATGATCCTTCTGACGTCAGGCATCTATGTGGCGGTCAATCTGCTCATCGACGTCGCCTATACCCTGCTCGATCCCAGAATCCGGTACTAAAGGTGCGCACCTGATGGCGATCGAAACCCTTCCCGAACCGTCGATTCCAATCACCACGCCGTTCCGGCCGCGGCTTGGATTCCTGACGGCGACGCCGATCATCGCCGCTGCCACGATCTGCCTTGCGCTGGTGATCGCGTCCGCGGTGCTGGCGCCCTGGCTCTCGCCACACGATCCCTTGCTGCTGGCGCCGGCGCAACGGCTGAAGCCCGCAAGCGCGCAGTTCCTGCTCGGCACCGACGCCTATGGCCGCGACGTGCTGTCGCGAATTCTCTATGGCGGACGGATTTCACTGTTGATCGGCCTCGGCTCAGCCGTCGTCAGCATTGGCATCGGGCTTGTGATCGGCCTCGTCTCCGGCTTCTTCAAATGGATCGACGCCGTCATGATGCGCGTGATGGATGGGTTGATGGCGATCCCGAGCATCCTGCTCGCGATTGCCGTGGTCTCGCTGTCGGGTGCGAGCCTGATGACGGTTCTCATCGCCATCACCATTCCCGAGATTCCGCGCGTGGCGCGTCTGGTACGCTCGGTGGTGCTGTCGGCGCGCGAGGAACCCTATGTGGAAGCCGCGATCTCCGTCGGCTCCAGCCTGCCGAAGATCATGTGGCGGCATCTGATGCCGAACACGATCGCGCCGTTGATCGTGCAGGGCACCTATGTTTGCGCCTCCGCGATCCTCACCGAAGCGATCCTGTCCTTCCTCGGAGCCGGCATCAGCCCGGAGACGCCGACCTGGGGCAATATCATGGCTGAGGGGCGCCAGTATTTTCAGATCAAGCCGTCGCTGATCTTCTGGCCGGGGCTGCTGCTGTCGATCGCGATCCTCAGCGTCAATTTGATCGGCGATGCCGCGCGTGACGCGCTCGATCCCCGCATGAAACAGCGGGAGGGCAGTAAGTGAACGCACTGAAAATGAAAATTCGTCATTGTGAGCGAAGCGAAGCAATCCAGAGCAGCGGCACCGCGAAGAAGGTTGGATTGCTTCGTCGCTCCGCTCCTCGCAATGACGGCGGGGAGTGATGACGATGACTAACATCGTTCTCGATATCGACAACCTCGTGGTCGGCCTTGGCAAGAATCCGCAAGCGCCACGGATCATCGACGGCGTCTCGATACAAGTTCGCGAAGGCGAGACGCTGTGCCTGGTCGGCGAAAGCGGATCGGGAAAATCCGTCACGTCGCTCACCGTGATGGGACTATTGCAAAAGGGCTCGCTGGTGCCTTCCGGCGGCAGCGTCAAGCTGGTCGGTGAAGAGCTTCTCACCGCCAGCGACCGGCGGCTGCGGCAATTACGCGCCACCACCATGGCGATGATCTTTCAGGAGCCGATGACGGCGCTCAATCCGGTCGTGCCAGTCGGGCGCCAGATCGACGAGGTGCTGCGCGTTCATACCGATCTCGATGCGCGCGCGCGCCGCAAGCGCATCCTCGAGATGATGGAGCAGGTGCGGCTGCCCGAAGTCGAACGCATCTTTGCGTCCTACCCGCACCGCCTTTCGGGCGGCCAGCGCCAGCGCATCATGATCGCGATGGCGCTGGTGCTTGAGCCGAAACTCTTGATCGCAGATGAGCCGACCACGGCGCTCGACGTCACCACCCAGAAGCAGATCCTGACCTTGATCCGCGAACTGCAAAGAGATCGTGGCACTGCCGTGCTCTTCATCACCCATGACATGGGCGTGGTCGCCGAAATTGCCGACCGCGTCGCGGTGATGCGTCACGGACGGCTGGTCGAGACCGGAACGCTCGACACCATCCTGCGCGCACCAACCATGGAATACACCCGCAACCTGCTCTCGGCGGTGCCGAGCCTGGTGCCGCGTGCGCCGCGCCCAAAGTCCACCGAACCGGTGGTGCTGGAGGCCAACGAACTCGGCAAGGTCTATCGCGAACGCTCGCTGTTCGGGCGCGTTCGCGAAGTGGCGGCGGCCCAGGATGTCACGCTGACCCTGCGCAAGGGCCGCACGCTCGGCATTGTCGGCGAAAGCGGGTCCGGCAAATCGACGGTGGCGCGCTGCATCGTCCGGCTCATCGATCCGACCTCCGGTGGCATCCGGCTTGTAGGCCGCGAAATCTCCGAGTTATCGCGCCGGCTGCTGCAACCGCATCGCAAGCGCATCCAGATCATTTTCCAGGATCCCTACCGCTCGCTCAATCCGCGCGTGACCATCGGCGAAACCATCGCTGAAGGGCCGATCAATTACGGCATGCCGCGCAAGGAAGCTCTGACAAAGGCGCGCGAACTGCTTGAACTGGTCGATCTTCCCGCCGACGCCATCTCGCGCTATCCGCACCAGTTCTCCGGCGGGCAGCGCCAGCGCATCGCCATCGCCCGCGCACTGGCGCTCGATCCCGACGTGCTGGTGGCGGACGAGGCGGTCTCGGCCCTCGATGTCTCGGTGCAGGCGCAGGTTTTGGAACTACTCGATGAAATCCAGAACCGGCTCGGCATCGCGCTATTGTTCATCACCCACGATCTACGCGTCGCCGCGCAAATCTGCGACGACGTCGCTGTGATGCAACATGGCCGCATCGTCGAACAGGGACCGGCGGCGGAAGTCCTCACAAATCCGCAAGTAGCCTATACCCGGGCGCTGCTTGACGCCGCCCCCGGGCGGGAGTGGGATTTCGCCAACTTCCGGCCGGTTGCATCGGGCTTAAAGGCTGCCGCCTCGCCTCTTTGACTTCTCCGGCGAAATTCAGTTGAGATGCCATCCATGACCCGTATCGCCGTCGGCGGCTTCCTGCATGAGACCAACACCTTCGCCCCGACGAAGGCAACCTATGACGATTTTGTCCATGGCGGCGGCTGGCCGTCGATGGCGCAGGGCGCCGATGTGCTCGAGGTCATGCGCAACATCAACGTCGGATTGGCAGGCTTTGTCGAGCAGGCGGAAGCCAATGGCTGGGAAATGGTGCCGACCATCTCGTGCGGCGCCAGCCCTTCCGCGCATGTGACCAAGGATGCGTTCGAGCGGATCGTCAAGGTGATGGTCGACGGTATCGCATCGGCTGGGCCGCTGGACGCCGTCTATCTCGATCTGCACGGCGCCATGGTCACGGAACATCTCGACGACGGCGAAGGCGAAATTCTGGCGCGCGTGCGCCAGGTGATCGGCGAGGACCTGCCTCTCGTGGTCAGCCTCGACCTGCACGCCAATGTCACGCCGCAGATGGTCGAGCACGCCGACGCGCTGATCGCCTATCGCACCTATCCGCATGTCGACATGGCCGACACCGGCCGCGCCGCCGCGAAACATCTCGCGCTGCTGCTGCGCACCGGGCAGCGCTTTGCGAAGGCGTTCCGGCAATTGCCGTTCCTGATTGCCATCAGCTGGCAATGCACCAACGATCAACCGACCAAAGGCATCTATCAGAAGCTAGCGGCGCTGGAGAGCGACGCGGTGCCGACGCTGTCGTTTGCGCCGGGCTTTCCGGCCGCGGACTTTCCCGATTGCGGACCGAGCGTGTTCGCCTATGGCCGGACCCAAGCCGATGCCGATGCCGCGGCGGACGACATCGCCGCGCTGATCGCCAGCCACGAAAACGATTTCGACGGCCGCATCTTCACGCCGGACGAGGGCGTGCGCTACGCGATGGAGCTGGCGACACGCGCAAGCAAGCCGATTATCATCGCCGACACCCAGGACAATCCGGGCGCCGGCGGCGATTCCGACACCACGGGCATGTTGCGCGCGCTGGTGCGCAACAGCGCCACCCGCGCCGCCATCGGGGTGATCTATGATCCGCAGTCGGCCAGGGCCGCGCATGCCGCGGGCGTTGGCGCAACCGTCACGCTTGCGATCGGCGGCAAGTCGGGCATACCGGGTGATGCGCCCTACCGTGAGAGCTTCATCGTCGAAAAGCTATCCGACGGACAATTCGTCGCACCCGGCCCGTATTATGGCGGCCGTGACATGGACATGGGACCGTCGGCGTGTTTGCGGATCGGTGATATCAGGGTGGTCGTCAGCTCGCACAAGGCGCAGCTCGCGGATCAGTCGATGTATCGCTATGTCGGCATCGAACCATCAGAGCAATCCATCCTGGTCAACAAAAGCTCGGTGCATTTCCGCGCTGATTTCGAGCCGATCGCCGAAAAGCTTCTGATCTGCGCCGCGCCCGGCGCGATGCCTGCCGACACTGCGGCATTGCCGTGGACGCGGTTGCGTCCGGGAATTCGTATCAAGCCGAACGGCCCCGCTTTCGCTCCAGCACTCACATCACGTTCACCCTCCCCCGCCATCGGATAACAGACATGCCCAACATCGACCGCATCGAAGGCTTTGCCGACGAACTCACCGCGATCCGCCGGGATCTGCACGCGCATCCCGAGATCGGCTTTGAGGAAGTCCGCACCTCCGGGATCGTTGCCGACAAGCTGACGCAATGGGGCATCGAGGTGCATCGCGGCCTCGGCGGCACCGGCGTGGTCGGCGTGCTCAAGGGCAAAGGCGGCGGCGGCAAGCGCATCGGCCTGCGCGCCGATATGGACGCGTTGCCGATGGAAGAGAATACCAATCTGAAATGGCGTTCGACGATTCCCGGCCGCTTCCACGGCTGCGGCCATGACGGCCACACCACCATGCTGCTCGGCACCGCGCGTTACCTCGCGGAGACCAAAAATTTCCATGGCACCGTGCATTTCATCTTTCAGCCGGCCGAAGAAGGCCTCGGCGGCGCGCGCGCGATGATCAAGGACGGGTTGTTCGAGAAATTTCCCTGCGACGAGATTTACGGGCTGCACAACGCACCCGACCTGAACCATGGCGAGCTTGCGATCCTGCCGGGACCAGCCATGGCCGGCGCAGATTTCTTCGACATCACCATCAATGGTTATGGCGCGCATGGCGCGATGCCCGAACGCTCCAAAGACCCGGTGGTCATCGCGATGACGCTCGGTCAGGCGCTGCAGACCATCGTCAGCCGCAATGTCAGCCCGACTGAAGCGGCGGTGCTGTCGATCACCCAGATTCACGCCGGCTCCGCCTACAACGTGATCCCCGGCGAGGCAAAGCTCTGTGGCACGGTCCGCGCCTTTTCCGACGAGGTGCGCGCGCTGATCCGCGAGCGGATGCGCGCGCTTTGCGCCGGCATCGCCAGCGCGTTCCAGGTCGAGATAAAAGTCGATATCCGCGACATCTTCAGCGTGCTGGTGAACCAGGAAGAACAGTCCAAAGTGGTCGCGGAAGTCGCCCGCACGGTGGTCGATCCCGCCAAGGTCATCACCCGGTCGCAACCGAAGATGGGCAGTGAAGACTTCGCCGACATGCTGCACGCGGTGCCCGGCGCCTATTTCTGGGTCGGTCACGAAGGCTCGGTGCCGGTGCACAATCCCGGCTATGTCCTCGACGACAAGATCCTGCCGATCGGCGCCAGCATGTTCGCGCGCATTATTGAGGCCCGGTTGCCGGTAGGTGCCCATGCATAATGAAGCATCGGAAGAAGCTGTCACGCCGCTGCACGATCTCAGCGCCGTCGACCTGATTGCGGGCTTTCGCGCCAAGCAATTTTCGCCCTCCGAAGTGCTGGAGGACATATTGGCGCATGTCGCGCTGTGGGAGCCGCACATCAAGGCGCTCTACGCATTCGATCCGGATGGCGCGCGGGCGGTTGCGAAAACCTCGACCGAACGCTGGCAGAACGGCGAGCCGATGGGCACGCTGGATGGCGTCCCCGTGACGATCAAGGAAAACATCGCCACCAAGGGCGTGCCGGTGCCGCTCGGAGCTGCCACCACCAAGCTCGTGCCGGCAACCCTGGATGCACCGCCGGCAGCGCGGTTGCGTGAGGCAGGCGCGGTGATTTTCTCCAAGACCACGATACCGGATTACGGCATGCTGTCGTCGGGCCTGTCGAGCTTTCATCGCCTCACACGCAATCCCTGGGACCTCAGCAAAAATCCTGGTGGCTCCAGCGCCGGCGCCGGTGCCGCGGGCGCGGCCGGTTACGGCCCGCTGCATCTCGGCACCGACATCGGCGGCTCGGTGCGGCTGCCGGCCTGCTGGTGCGGTCTTGTGGCGCTAAAGCCCAGCCTGGGGCGAATTCCGATCGATCCACCTTACGTCGGCCGTGTTGCCGGACCGATGACCCGTACCGCCGATGATGCCGCGCTGATGATGGCGGTGTTGTCAAAACCTGACCGTCGCGACGGCATGAGCCTGCCCGCTCACGACATCAACTGGAAGGCGCTCGATAAATCGCCGCGCAAACAGCGCATCGGCCTGATGCTCGACCTCGGCGTCGGGCAGGCGCTTGAGCAGGATGTACGCGATGTGGTTGTCAAAGCCGCGCGCGCATTTGAGGCTGCCGGCGCCACCGTCACCGAAGTGCCTGATGTGCTGACGCGCGAGATGCTCCAGGGCCTCGACAATTTCTGGCGCGCGCGGATGTGGGACGATCTTTCGAAGCTCACCGAGAGCGAACGCAGCAAGACCCTCCCCTATATTTATAAATGGGCGGAAGCCGGCGCCAGGCTGTCAGGCGTCGACGTCGTCAGAGGCTTCAACGCCACCATGGCGATCCGCGCGGCGGCGGCAAAACTGTTCACCGATATCGACTACGTGATTTCGCCGGTGTCGCCGGTGGTGAATTTCGCAGCCGAACTGGCGTCGCCGATCAACGATCCCGACAAGCCGTTCGAGCATATCTGCTACACCGTGCCGTGGAATATGTCGGAAAATCCGGCCGCCTCGATCAACGGTGGTTATGACAAAAAAGGTTTTCCGATCGGCGTGCAGATCATCGGCCGCCGCTTCGACGATCTCGGCGTGCTCGCAATGGCCAAGGCGTTCGAGGGCCTGCGCGGCCCACAGAAGCCGTGGCCGAAGCCGCCAGCAAAATAACATCTTTCGTCATTCCGGGATGCGCCTCTTGGCGCTGGCCCGGACTCCATACTCCCTGTCGTGGTTATGGATTCCGGGCTCGCTCGCGCCCCGGAATGACAAGTTATAAGATCATAAAAACCAACAAAACAGAGGAAACCCCCATGGCGTACGAGACGATCAAATACGAGGTTGCCGAGCAGATCCTGACCATCACGCTGAACCGGCCCGACAAGCTCAACGCCTTCAATGCCACCATGCAGAAGGAGTTGATCGACGCCTTTGACCAGGCCGACGCGGACGATAACGTCAGAGCCGTCATCATTACCGGCGCAGGGCGCGCCTTCTGCGCCGGCGCCGATCTGTCTTCCGGCGCCGACACCTTCGATCGCGACGCAAAACGCGGACCGGTGAAACGCCTTGCCAATGGCAACGTCGATTACAGCGATCCCAATGTGCGCGACGGCGGCGGACAGGTGACGCTGCGCATCTTCAAATGCCTGAAGCCCGTCATCGCGGCGGTGAACGGCCCGGCGGTCGGCATCGGCGTCACCATGCAGCTTGCGATGGATATCCGCATCGCATCCGAGGATGCACGGTTCGGCTTCGTGTTCTCCCAGCGTGGCATTGTGCCGGAAGCCGCGTCGAGCTGGTTCCTGCCGCGCATCGTCGGCATCTCGCAGGCGCTGGAGTGGTGCTACACCGGCCGCGTGTTTCCGGCGCAGGAAGCACTCGCCGGACGCCTCGTCAGCAAGGTGGTGCCGGCCGATGAATTGTTGCTCGCCGCGCGCGCGTTGGCCCGAGAAATCGCCGCCAAGACCGCGCCGGTATCGGTGGCGCTGATCCGGCAGATGATGTGGCGCATGCTGGGTGCCGATGATCCGATGGAAGCGCATAAGGTCGACAGCCGCGGCATCTACGCCCGCGGGCGCTCGGAAGATGTGAAGGAAGGTGTGGTGTCGTTCCTGGAAAAACGCCCGGCGGATTTCAAGAACAAGGTGTCGACGGACATGCCGGATTATTTTCCGTGGTGGGATGAGCGGGAGTATGAGTGAGGGCCGTCTTATGTTTCGTCATGCCCGGCCTCGTGCCGGGCATCCACGTCTTTCTTGATGTGAGGCTCTAAAGACGTGGATGGCCGGGACGAGCCCGGCCATGACGGGTCGCAGAGATTTAGCGCGTCATCAGCGCCACGCGCCCGATCGCCTTACGATCCATCAACAGCCGCATCGCTTGCGCGTAATCCTCGAGCGGCAGCCGATGCGAGATGTTCGGCCGGATTTTTCCCGCTTCCGCCCACTCCGATAACGCCTTGATCCGCGCCTCTCCAAGCGCCGGATTTTTCCGCACGGCTTCACCGGCGCGGACGCCGAGCACGCTGGCGCCTTTGATCAGCAGCAGATTGGTGCGGGCAAGCCCGATGCCGCCGGTGAAGCCGATCACGAGGATGCGCGCGCCCCAGGCGATGCAGCGCAGGCTGTTCTCGAAGATCTCGCCGCCGACGGGATCGAACACCACATCGGCGCCGCGCCCTTCCGTGATACGCTTGACGGCGTCGCGGAAAGGTTCGCGGCCATACAGCACGAGGTGATTGGCGCCACGCTCCTGCGCGACGGCGAGTTTTTCCTCCGACGACGCCGCCGCGATCACGGTGGCGCCGAGCATCTTGCCGATCTCGACCGCGGCAAGCCCGACGCCGCCGCCGGCGCCATGCACCAGCAGCATTTCGCCCGGCTGAAGCTGACCGCGATCGATCAGCGCGTGATACGCGGTGCCGTGGGCGGCGAGAAAAGTCGCACCCTCGGCATAATCGAAGGTCGACGGCAATGGCGTGAGTTGCGACGGCATCACGACAGCCTCATCGGCATACGCCCCATGCCGCAGCTTGAGAATGACCTTGTCGCCGACGGCGACGCCGCTCGCAGCGCCGTCCACTTCGATCACGTCGCCCGCCGCTTCCACCCCGGGCGTGAATGGCAAAGGCGGCTTGAGCTGATATTCGCCCGCCGCCATCAATATGTCGGGAAAGTTGATCCCGGCGGCGTGAATGGCAACGCGAACCTGTCCCGGCGCCAGTGGCGCAGAGACAAACGTTTCGAGACGCAAACTCTCGGGCGGCCCGAGTTCGCGGCAGACGACCGCCTTCGGCATCAGGCCGCGCTCGACGCCGCGTTCGTCCTGCGGCGTTGCAACGCTTCGCGGATCAGCGGCATCCGGTCGTTGCCGAAATACATGTCGGTCTTGTCGATGAAGATAGTCGGCGAACCGAAGCCGCCGCGCGCCATCACTTCATCGGTGTTGGCCTTGAGCTGATCCTTGATCGCCTGCTCGCCGATGCCCGCAAAGAATTTCGTTGGATCGACGCCGACGCGTTGGCAGACTTCCGCCAGCACGGCATCCTGCGAAATGTCCTTGTCCTCGCCCCAATAGGTTTCAAACACTGCGCGTGCGAACGGCACCATCTGCTTGCCCAGCCAGACGCAGCCGCGCATCGCCTTGACGCTGTTCACCGGAAACACTGTCGGCCGCATCTTGATCGTGAGCCCCGCCGAGCGCGCCCAGTCCGCCATATCTTTCTTCTGGTAATCCACCTTGGCCTGCACCGGCTGTTCGCGCGAGGCATAGACGCTCAGATTGATGGTGTTGAAGATGCCGCCCACTAAAATCGGCCGCCACAAAATCTCGGCGCCGAATTCCTTCGCCAACGGCTGGATGTTGTGGAAGGCGAGATAAGTCCAGGGACTGGAGCAGTCGAAGAAGAACTCGATCATGGCGTTTCCTTTTATTTTGTTGTGCGCAACTTTTCTTTCTTGCTCCCTCTCCCTGCTTGCGGGGAGAGGTTAAGACCTCATCTCCTTCGCGGCCTGCCCGAACATGTTCTTGCGCGTCTCGTCATCGAACGGCTCCTTCACGAACTTGCCGATCGCCAGTCCCGCCTGCACCTGAGGCCGCGCGCGGACTTCCGCATACCAGCGCTTGATGTTCGGATAATCATCGAGCGTAAAGCCCTGCGCCTTGTGCGTCATGGTCCAGGGAAAGCAGGCGATGTCGGCAATCGAATAGTTGCCCGCGACGTAGCTTCCGGTCTTGCCCAGTTGCGTGTCGAGCACGCGATAGAGCCGGGCCGCCTCGTCGCGATAGCGCTCGATGGCATAGGGGATCTTTTCCTGGGCATAGAGTGCGAAATGCCCGTGCTGGCCGAGCATCGGACCAAGACCACTCATCTGCCACATCAGCCACTGCATGACATTGGACCGCGC
The DNA here is from genome assembly GCA_028290305.1 of Bradyrhizobium sp. The sequence continues at coordinate 13,416 of JAQGKC010000430.1, read as the reverse complement.
CCGCGTCTCCTTGGGGAGAAAGCGGCCGGTCTTGTCGGCCAGATAAATCAGGATCGCGCCGGTCTCGAACACCGAAAACGGGCCGCCGCCATCGGCGGGGGCATGATCGACGATCGCCGGAATTCGATTGTTCGGGCTGATCGCCAGAAATTCCGGCTTGAATTGGTCACCAGCGCGGATGTTGAAGGGAATGACCGTATAGGGAAGGCGGAGTTCCTCCAGCATGATCGAGATTTTCCAGCCGTTCGGCGTCGGCGCGTAATGCAGGTCGATCATGCGATGGTCCTGAAGGAGGCTGCCGCCATCCTAGCCTGCGGCGATAGCCTGTTCCAGCGCCGCTGTGGTCTTGTGGGACGCATGCCGAACATGGCACACAGGCGCTCAACAGAACCGACCGGGAGGCCCAAATGCTGTTTCCAACCACGATCGCCGGCTCGCTGCCGAAGCCGGAATGGCTGGCCGAACCCAACACGCTATGGGCGCCCTGGAAATCCAAGGGCGCCGAGCTGGCGCGCGCCAAGCGCGACGCCACCATGCTCGCGGTGAAGCTGCAGGAAGATGCCGGGGTCGACATCGTCACCGAGGGCGAGCAGGCGCGCCAGCACTTCGTCCACGGCTTTCTGGAGAACATCGAGGGCATCGATTTCGCCCACAAGGTCGAGATGGGAATCCGCAACGACCGCTACAAGGCGATGGTGCCGCAGGTGGTGGCGCCGCTGCGCCTCAAAGGCCGCGTCCATGCCGACGAGGCGCGCGTCGCCCGCAGCCATACCACGCGCAAGCTGAAATTCACCCTGCCCGGCCCGATGACCATCATCGACACCATCGCCGACAAATACTACGGCGACCGCGTGAAGATGGCGTTCGCTTTTGCCGAACTGCTCAACGAGGAAGCCAAGGCGTTGCAGGCCGACGGCGTCGACGTCATCCAGTTCGACGAGCCCGCCTTCAATGTCTACATGGACGAAGTCAGCGACTGGGGCATCAAGGCGCTGGAGCGCGCCGCCGAAGGGCTGACCTGCGCCACCGCTGTGCATATCTGCTACGGCTACGGCATCAAGGCCAATACCGACTGGAAAGAGACGCTGGGCAGCGAGTGGCGGCAATATGAGGATATCTTTCCGGCGATCGCCAAAAGCCCGATCCAGCAGGTCGCCATCGAATGCCGCAACTCGCGGGTGCCGCTGGAACTGCTCGGCCTGCTCACCGGCAAGGTCGTTCAGGCCGGCGCGATCGACGTCGCCAGCGATACCGTAGAGACCGCGGAGGATGTCGCCAAGGTGATCGACGACGTCTCGAAATTCGTGCCGAAGAGCAACATCGTCGCGACCACCAATTGCGGCATGGCGCCGATGCATCGCGATATCGCCGAGGCAAAACTGATGGCGCTCGGCGCCGGCGCCAAGTTGGCGCGACAGAAGTTGGGCTAAAAACGCTGTCATTCCGGGATGCGCGAAGCGCAGACCCGGAATCTCGAGATTCCGGGTTCGCGCTAGCGCGCGCCCCGGAATGACGGCGCGTACGCCGTCACCCCATCGCGCTCGGATGCAGCACCGGCCGATATCCCGCGCGTAACGCGCGCAGCGTCGAGGGCGGGGTCAGCAGCATGGCGTCCTTGATGGCATTCAACGTCTCGCGATAGCCGGCCGGCGACCACAGCCACGCTCGGCCCCGCGCGAGCAGGTAGCTCTCCGTTCCTTCCTGCACCATCGCGCCGTCGGGCAATTCTTCCAAAGGCATTGGCAGCGCATGCAACTGCTTCTTGCCGCTTGCGAGCCGCTCGCGGTGCAGCACCGCGTCGATCTCCGGCGCGCGCAAATTCGTGATGCCATTGCCTTCTTCCCACGCGGCGCGAAACCTGACGGCGTCGTCGCGGCGACAGAAGAAGCACGGGCGATGTCCCGCCGCAAAACTGGTCGCCTCGTCGAGAAAGAACAGTTCGGTCCAGCTGCCGCCGCCCATCACCTCGCGCCGGCGCCCCTTGAATTCGCAGACGCAGGTGATCCAGGCCTTGCTGGCCCAGCGCCGCGTCAGCAGGGTTTTCGTTGCGGGATCGTGAATGATGCCGCGGTTGCCGGTGAATAGTCCGCGATGCGGGGTGGAAATAATCTCACCGGTAGGCGTGACGCGGTTTTGCAGCGGCATTCGACTAACCACTTGCTGTTAGCGATGAAAGGCGACGCAACAACGAGGACCGCTCCCTCGCCCCGCTTGCGGGGAGAGGGCTGGGGTGAGGGCTGGGGTGAGGGGGGTACAGCCCGTGCAAGCACAAGCTCGACTCGTGGAGACGCCCCCTCACCCGGCGCTACGCGCCGACCTCTCCCCGCAAGCGGGGCGAGGTGAGAAAAAATTTCATCACGCCGCGCCGTCGCGGATCGGTGGCTGGAACGAGAGCGCGGTATCCCATGGAAAGAAAATCCAGGTGTCCTGCGATACCTCGGTAATAAAAGTGTTGACCAGCGGCCGGCCCATTGGTTTTGCATACACCGTTGCGAAATGCGCGTCGGGGAGCATCTCGCGCACCAGCCGCCCGGTCTTGCCGGTGTCGACGAGATCGTCGACGATCAGCAACCCCTTGCCGGTCCCGCCGCCGAGTTTCGCAGTGTCATCCGAAATGCTTTTCAGAATCTTCAGATCGCCCTGCTTGGTGTGATCGTAACTGGCGATGCACACGGTATCGATGATGCGAACGCCGAGTTCGCGCGCGACGATCGCCGCCGGCACCAGCCCGCCTCGGGTGATCGCGATAACCGCATGAAACGGACCGACTTCGTTGAGCCGCCAGGTCAGCGCGCGGCAATCGCGATGAAACTGGTCCCATGAGACTGGAAAAGCTTTGCCCGCCCGCTCCTGCGCGCTCAGTTCCGGAATTTCCCCCGCCATAAGCCTCTCCTACATCTTGCGAATGATTGCCGTGGCCGTCGCGGTCGCGACGATCTTGTCGTTCTGAAACAATTCGCCGCTCAACTGACAAACTTCCTTGCCGCGCAGCACCACGCGACCAATGCCTTTCAACGATCCGACCTTGGCCGGCCGGTGAAACTGCACGTTTAGGTTCACCGTCGGCGCGAATTCACCGGCGTCCAGCGTCGCTGTCAGCGCTGGTCCCATCGTGTCGTCAAGCATCGCAGCGAGGAATCCGCCCTGCACGTTGCCAGCGGGATTCAGGAAGTCCGGTTTCGCCTCAAATTTGACTTCGACCGTACCGCGCTCGCCGTCGATCTCGGCAAACTCGATGCCGAGCGTCTTCGCGCAGGCCGGCGGCGGCAACCGACCGTCGACCATCTTCCAGAAGAACGAATTCTTGTCCACGACGCCGCTCTCGCTTTGCCTCAAATGACCGATCCGCTACCGGACCCCGTTCAGTCCCGCCAGCATCTCCTTTACCGCCGTCATCGCGGCACTCAGCTTCTCCGGGTCACGCGAGCGGACGACCAGATTGGTGTTCGGCTTCTTGTCTTCGTCCTGAAACGGGTAACTGCCGATCATCGTGTCGGGATGGGCTTGGGCGATTTCGCGCAGCGGACCGCCGATGTCGCCTTCCCGCGCATTGGCGCGAACCGTCTCCGACAGCATCCGCACTCCCGACTTAAGCTTCGGCGCGACAATGTCCATCATCGCCTGCATGATCGACGGCACACCCGCCATCACGATGACATTGCCGATCTTGAAGCCGGGCGCGAGGATGGTCGCGCTCTGGATCAGTTCGGCGCCGTCGGGAATCCGCGCCATCCGCAGCCGCGCCTCGTTCAGTTCCCCCGCGCCCTGGAAGCGTTCGCGAAACCGGGCCACCACCTCCGGATGGTGATCGATGCCGACGCCGAACGCCTTGGCGACGCTGTCGGCGGTGATGTCGTCATGGGTCGGCCCGATGCCGCCGGTGGTAAAGACATAGGTGTAGCGATGGCGCAGCGCATCCAACGCCGCGATGATCTCGGGCTCCTCGTCGGCGACGACGCGCACCTCCTTGAGGTCGATCCCGATATTGGTCAGGTATTCCGCGATAAAGCCGATGTTCTTGTCCTTGGTCCGCCCGGACAGGATCTCATCGCCAATCACCAGGATTCCCGCCGTAACAATATCGCTCATGACCTCTCCTCGCCGTCTCAGACCTGTTCGGCAAAAATAGCCGGAAATTGCGCCCGCATACCTTCACTCAAGCAGCACATCGGAGTTACCCGGAAGCACCGGCTCATGCCGCCGAAATAAGCACAGGCTAGCCGTTTTTTCGGGCAACATCCTCATCATCCCTAGCAAATGTTCCCTGCGAATGCATATCGCGCTGGCCCGGGCCTTGCTACCATCCCTTTCAGTCATGCACTGTCCTGCATGGCATCGAGGAACAGTCGGGATATATGGCAGTTGCGTTCGATGAAATGAACGGGCCTGACGGGGACCTCCGTCCGGCCTACCAGGAGCTCTCCCGCTGGCTGAAAGAGACGCCGCCGGACGCCCTGGAATATCGCCGTCAGGAAGCGGAGCTGCTGTTCCGCCGGATCGGCATCACCTTTGCCGTCTATGGCGACGCCGAAGCCCAGGAACGGCTGATCCCCTTCGACGTGATCCCGCGGATCATGTCGGCCAAGGAATGGACCCTGCTGGAAAAGGGGCTGAAGCAGCGGGTCCGCGCGCTGAACATGTTCCTGCGCGACATCTATCACGGCCGCGATATCCTGCGCGCCAATATCATTCCCGATGACCTGATCTTCCAGAATCCGGTGTTCCGCCCCGAGATGAACGGCCAGGACGTGCCGCACGACGTCTATGTCCATATCGCCGGCATCGATATCGTCCGGGTCGACGCGGAAAATTTTTACGTGCTGGAGGACAATGCGCGCACGCCCTCCGGCGTGTCCTACATGCTGGAAAACCGCGAAATCATGATGCGGCTGTTTCCGGACCTGTTCGCCCGCCACCGCGTCTCGCCGGTGGAAAAGTATCCGGACGAATTGTTGTCGGCGTTGCGGTCGGTGGCGCCGCTCAGCGCCGCAGCCGAGCCGACGGTGGCGCTGATGACACCCGGCGTCTACAATTCCGCCTATTACGAGCATTCATTTCTGGCCGACAAGCTCGGCATCGAACTGGTCGAGGGCCGCGACCTCATCGTCAAGAACGATGAAGTGTTCATGCGCACCACCGAGGGCCTCAAGCGCGTCGATGTCATCTACCGCCGCGTCGATGACGACTTCCTCGACCCCCTCACCTTCCGCCCGGATTCCGCGCTAGGCGTCCCCGGGCTGATGTCGGCCTATGCGGCCGGCAATATCACTTTGGCCAACGCGGTCGGAACCGGCATCGCCGACGACAAGGCGGTCTACTCCTACATGCCCGATATCGTGAAGTTCTATCTCAGCGAAGAACCGATCCTGAAGAACGTGCCGACCTTCCGCTGTCGCGAGCCCAAGGATCTGGCCTACGTTCTCGACAATCTCGGCGAGTTGGTGGTGAAGGAAGTGCACGGCTCCGGCGGCTACGGCATGCTGATCGGACCTGCCGCGACCAAGGCGACGATCGAGGCGTTTCGCGACAAGCTCAAGCGCGAGCCCGAGGGGTTTATCGCCCAGCCGACGCTGGCGCTATCGACCTGCCCGACCTGCACCGAATCCGGCCTCGCGCCGCGCCATGTCGACCTGCGGCCGTTCGTCCTCACCGGAAGCAATCACGTCACCATCGTGCCGGGCGGGCTGACGCGCGTGGCGCTGAAGGAAGGCTCGCTGGTGGTGAATTCAAGCCAGGGCGGCGGCACCAAGGACACCTGGATATTGGACGAGTAGAACTGGATATTGGACGACGAGACCCGGATTGGACGAGTAGAAAGAGCAAGACACAAGCATGCTGTCGCGTACCGCCGAAAACCTGTACTGGCTGGCCCGCTATGTCGAACGCGCGGAATATCTCGCGCGCACCATCGAGGCGACGCTGCGCGTCACCGCGCTGCCGCATACTTATATCGGCAAGACCAATGAGTGGGATTCGGCGCTTTTGACCGCTGGCGTCAGCGCCAGTTTTTACGAGGTCTATGAGGAAGCCGACGAGCACAACGTCGTCGATTATCTGTCGTTCTCGCCGGCCAATCCGTCCTCGATCCGCAACTGTATCGAAAACGCGCGGCTGAATTCGCGCTCGGTGCGAACCGCGCTGACCAGCGAGATGTGGGACACCATCAACTCAGCCTGGATCGATCTTCAGGAAGCCTGGGGCAAAGGCACCAAAACCCGCGAGGAACTGACGAAGTTCTTGCGGTTCGTGCAGGAAACCTCGCTGCGCTTCGACGGCTCGGCCTACCGGACCATGCTGCGCAACGACGCCTACTGGTTCTCGCGGCTCGGGCTGCATCTCGAGCGCGCCGACAACACCGCCCGTATCCTCGACGTGAAGTATCACGTGCTGCTGCCCGAGGAGGAACATGTCGGCGGACCGCTCGATTATTATCAATGGACCTCGATCCTGCGCTCGGTCTCGGCGCTGACCGCCTATCACTGGGTTTATCGCGAGACGCTGAAGCCATGGCTGATCGCGGACCTTTTGATCCTCAACGATTCGCTGCCGCGTTCGCTGGCCAGTTGTTACGGCAATCTGGTGCGCAATCTCGACCAGATCGGCGTCGCCTATGGCCGCCAGGGCGCCTCGCAGCGCCATGCCCGCGGCGTCCGCAATCGCCTCGAGCACAGCCACATGGACGATATCTTCCAGCACGGCGTGCATGAATTCATCCAGGAATTCATTGCGGATAACGCAAGGCTCGGTGAAATCATCACCAAGCAGTATTTGATTTGACAGATGCGTCATGGCCGGGCTTGTCCCGGCCATCCACGTCTTGCTTCGGGAATAGGTGAAGAAGAAAGACGTGAACGCCGGGCATCGCAGACAAGTTTACGCAGTCTGCGAAAGCAGACATGCTATGGCCGGGGCATGACGATCTTTTTGTTCTAAATGTATGTCCGAGCTCTAACTCTATCCCGGTACCCCATGCGCCTGCGCATTGCCCATTCCACCAGCTATCGCTACGAGCCGCCGGCTTCGGGCGTCATTCAAATCCTGCGCATGACGCCGGGCAGCCATGACGGGCAATACGTCGCGGATTGGCAGATCGACGTCTCCACCGATTCGCGGCTCGACGTGCATCAGGACGCGTTCGGCAATGTCACGCATGTGCTGACCCATGGGCCGATCGCCGATCTCACCATCAATGTCGAAGGCCTGATCGAAACCCATGATACCGGCGGCGTGCTCAGGGGCACCGATGAACGATTTCCGCCGAGCCTGTTCCTGCGTTCGACGCCGCTGACCGAGGTCAATCCGGCGATGGCGGCATTTTCGCGCGAGATGAGTTCGGAGTCGGAAGGCGATGTGCTGGGATTTCTGCATGCGCTGATGATGCAGATCAACGAGCATATGACCTTCGACGAGGACCCCACCAATAGCGGAACCTCGGCCGTGGAAGCCTTCGGGCTGAAGCGCGGGGTGTGCCAGGATTATGCGCATATCTTCATCGCGTGCGCGCGCAGCGCCGGCGTGCCCGCGCGCTTTGTCGCCGGGCATTTCCTGCGTTCCGACGGGATGGTCAATCAGCAGGCCGGCCACGCCTGGGCGGAGGCGTTCGTGCCGGACCTCGGCTGGGTCGGGTTCGATCCGGCAAACGCCATCTGCACCACCGACGCGCATGCCCGCGTCGCCATCGGCCTCGATTATCTCGGCGCGGCGCCGGTACGCGGTACCCGCTACGGTGGCGGCATGGAAACCCTGACGGTGACGGTCAAGGTCGATCAGGCCGGACGGCAGGGTCAGTCGCAGTCGCAATAGTGAGTTTCACGTCATTCCGGGACTCGCGTCTTCGCGAGGACCCGGAATCTCGAGATTCCCCGATGTGCAATCGCACATCTGGGGTTCGCGCTCCGCGCGTCCCGGAATGACGAGCATTGAATTCGGCACGTGCCTGCGAGATTTCCTTCTGCCAATCACTCCCAAAACCTCGGCAGCGATGCCCGAATAGGGTTGGAGACCCCCCGGAAATTGGCTAGTAATTCCGCACCGTCTGATGCATTCGGGGACCGGGAATGACCTATTGCTGCGGAGTGCTGGTGCGGGACGGTCTGGTCATGATCGCCGACACCCGGACCAATGCCGGGCTCGACAACGTCTCGACCTTTCGCAAACTCCACATCTTCAACAAGCCCGGCGAACGCATCATGGCGATCGCCAGCGCCGGCAACCTGGCGATCAGCCAGTCAGTGCTCTCGACCCTGACCGAGGGGCTTGAAGACCCGCACACCGGCGACATCGAAACCCTGATGAACGCGCCGACCATGTTCCAGGCGGCGCAGCGTATCGGCCGGGCGATCCGAAACGTTCACGCCACCGAGGGCGCGGCGCTGCAGTCGGAGGATGTCAGTTTCGACGTCTCATTTTTGTTCGGCGGCCAGATCAAGGGATCGCGAATGCGATTGTTCATGATCTACACCGCCGGCAACTTCATCGAATGCACTACCGACACGCCCTATTTGCAGATCGGCGAGCACAAATACGGCAAGCCGGTGCTCGACCGCGCGATGCATTACGACGTCGAACTGTATGAAGCGCTCAAGACCAGCCTGATCTCGATGGATTCGACGATGCGCTCCAATCTCGGCGTCGGCCTGCCGATCGACGTGCTGGTGGTGCGCTCCGACGTCTGCGACGCCGATCTCAATCACCGGATCGAGGCCGGCGAGCCGTATTTTCACGATCTGCGGTCGCGCTGGTCGGCGGCGCTGCGCGCGGCGCATCAGAATATTCCAAGACCACCCTACAAAACAGAAACACCAAAAACATAAAAGGCGGGAAGCAAAATGACCGAAGCAAAGAACAAGATCGCTGTCGTGACCGGCGCAGGCACCGGTGTCGGACGCGCGGCGTCGTTGGCGCTGATGAACGCCGGCTTCACCGTGGTGCTCGCCGGGCGGCGCATGGAAAAGCTGGAAGAGACCAAAAAGCTCGGCGACAATGTCGGCAAGAGCCTTGCCGTTTCCGCCGATATGACCGACCCCGGATCGATCGCCGCGTTGTTCGCGAAGGTGATGGACGTCTACGGCCGGCTCGACGTTCTCTTCAACAATGCCGGCATGGGCGCGCCGCCGGTGCCGTTCGAGGATTTAAGCCTCGCGCAATGGCAGGCCGTGGTCGCGACCAACCTCACCGCGCCGTTTTTGTGCACGCAGCATGCGTTCCGGATCATGAAGGACCAGACCCCACGCGGCGGCCGCATCATCAATAACGGCTCGATCTCGGCGCACGCGCCGCGGCCGTTCTCCTCGGCCTATACTTCCACCAAACATGCCATCACCGGCCTGACCAAGGCGACCAACCTCGATGGCCGCGCCTACGACATCGCGGTCGGCCAGGTCGATATCGGCAACGCCGCAACCCCGATGACAGATCGCATGGTCGAAGGGGTGTTGCAGCCCGACGGTCGCAAGATTCCGGAGCCGCGGATGGACGCCAAGGCGGTGGGAGACGCGGTCGCCTATATGGCGAACCTGCCGCTCGACGCCAACGTGCTGTTCATGACGGTGATGGCCAGCAAGATGCCGTTCGTGGGACGGGGCTGAGATTGCGCCTGACATAATACCGTCATTGCGAGCCAACGGGTCGCGCGAATGCGCGCCCGATGACAGGCTCCGCGAAGCAATCCAGCGGCTACAAAACAGAACTGGATTGCTTCGTCGCGGAGCCTGTCATCGGGCGGCGCTTCGCGCCGACCCGGTGGCTCCTCGCAATGACGCTGAGGATTCTGCACCGCGTCCGGGAAACGGAAAGCCTTACTCCAACCGCTCCACATCGCGCAGCGTCGGAAACAGTTTCATCCATAGCAGCGCAGTCGCGATCGTGGCCACGCCGCCGAGCACGGCCGCCGGCATCGCGCCCATCAGGGCTGCGGTCACACCGCTTTCGAACTGGCCGAGCTGGTTGGAGGCGTTGATGAACAGGAAATTCACGGCGCCGACGCGGCCGCGCATTTCATCTGGCGTCGCAAGTTGAACCAGGGAAAAGCGGATCACCACACTGACGGTATCGGCCGCTCCCAGGATCGCCAGCGCCAGAACGGAAAGCCACATCCAGTGGGAAATCGCAAACACCACCGTGGCGACGCCGAAGATGATCACGGCCTGGAACATCCGCATCCCGACACGGCGATTGATAGTGTGGCGCGCCAGCACGGCGGTCATCAGGAGAGCGCCGACCGCGGGCGCGGCGCGCAGGATACCGAGGCCTAACGGACCGGTCTGCAAAATATCGTGCGCATAGATCGGCAACAGCGCCGTTGCTCCGCCGAACAGCACGGCGAACAGGTCGAGCGAAATCGTCCCCAGGATGGCGGCTTCCTTGCGGACGAATCGGACGCCGGCGAACAGGTCAGCGGGCGTTGCGGTATCCCTGACGACGGCAATTTGTGCCAGATGAATCGCACCTGCCAGGATCGCGCCCGACAGCCAGAACACAACCATCATGCCGTAAGGCATGCTGGGCGCGATCGCATACACCAGGCCGCCAAGCGCGGGTCCGCTGATCGTGGCGATTTGAGCAGCGCCGCTCGACAGCGCGGTCGCCCGCTGCAGCGAACCCTGCGGAACGATCAGCGGCAGCAGCGCCGCTACCGCCGGGCTTTCGAACGCGCCTGCCGTTCCAAGCAAGGCTGTTGCGATAAAAATATGCGTTACCGTCAGCCAGCCGGCATAGGCGCCCCATGCGAGAAACAGCGCGGTCAGCGCTTCGGCGAGCTGGCAAATCTGCACGACACGCTTGCGCTCGTAACGATCAGCGGCATGACCGGCGACGAAAACCAGCAGCGCCGTGGGGAGAAACTGCACCAATCCAACCATGCCGAGGTCGAATGCGCTGCCAGTCAAATCATAGACCTGCCAGCCGATCGCCACCGCGGCGACCTGACTGGAGAAACGCGACAAACTCCGCGAGAGGAGAAAAAACAGAAAAGATTTATTCTTGAGCAGAACGCTGGAGCCTACCGGCATCATCGACGACATGGTTCAACCGGCTTCCGCTTCGCTTCCGATACTGAGCAGTCGACCGCTCCAGATGTTCCGCTTAAAGTCTTTCGCTTCAAGTCTGCTATGACGCCGTGACTTACCCCTGACCAGATGTCAATGCTGATAAAATGCAGCATTGCGCTCTGCGGCGTGCCGCTGCCATACTTGTCTGGGCTCGGGGGTGTTGATGCTGCAATTGCAATCGGCGTTCGGCGTATTGGCGTTGCTGGCGATCGCGTGGGCGTTTGGCGAGAACCGCCGCGCTGTATCGCTGAGGCAAACCGCCATCGGCCTCTTCGTCACGCTTCTGACCGCCGTGGTGCTGATCAAACTGCCTTTCGTCGCGCACGCCTTCGGCGCGATCAACGATGCCGTCGGCGCTATTTCCGCAGCCTCGCACGCGGGCACCTCCTTCGTGTTCGGCTATCTCGGCGGCGGCGCGCTGCCGTTCGACCTGAAAGCGCCCGGCGCGGATTTCATCCTGGCGTTTCAGGCGCTGCCTATCGTGCTGATCATGAGCGTGCTCACCACGCTGCTGTTCTACTGGCGGATCCTGCCGCCTGTGGTGCGCGGCATGGCGTGGCTGCTGAAGCGCACGCTCGGCGTCGGAGGCGCGGTGGGACTATCCACCGCCGCCAATATCTTTCTCGGCATGGTGGAAGCGCCGCTGTTCATCCGGCCATATCTGGCGCAGCTGACGCGCAGCGAATTGTTTCTGGTGATGACCGGCGGGATGGCGGGAATCGCCGGCACCGTGCTGGTGCTCTACGCCACGTTGCTGGCGCCATTGATCCCCGACTCTGCGGCGCATTTTGTCATTGCGTCGGTTCTCGGCGCGCCGGCCGCAATCCTGATCAGCCTGATTATGGTGCCGGAAACTTCGGACAAGCGCACCGGCGGCACGCTTGCCGATCCGGACATGCACGCCTCCTCCACCATGGACGCGATCGTCAAGGGCACCACGGCAGGGCTTGAATTGCTGCTGAACATCGTCGCGATGCTGATCGTGCTGGTGGCGCTGGTGTATCTCGCCAACGCGATCCTCGGACTTTTGCCCAATGTCGGCGGCGCTGCGATTTCGCTGCAGCGGATCCTCGGTTACGCCATGGCGCCGGTGTGCTGGCTGATGGGCCTGCCCTGGCCGCAGGCGATCACGGCGGGCGGCCTGATGGGGGTCAAGACCGTGCTCAACGAGCTGATCGCCTATGTTGATCTCTCGAAACTAGGCCCCGACGCGCTCGATCCGCGCTCGCGGCTGATCATGCTTTATGCGATGTGCGGCTTTGCCAATTTCGGCAGCCTCGGCATCATGATCGGCGGCCTCGGCACCATGGCGCCGGAACGCCGCGACGAGATCAATTCGCTCGGATTGAAATCGATCGTCTCTGGCACGCTGACGACGTGTTTGATGGGGGCGATTGTGGGGATCATTACGTGATCGTCATGCCCGGGCTTGACCCGGGCATCCACGTCTTACTTTCTATTCGGGGCGACAAGGCGTGGATGGCCGGGACAAGCCCGGCCATGACGAGGGTTTGTCAGTTCGTCAACTCAACCGTCCTGAACTCCGCCGGCAGGATCACTTCCAGCAACTCGACGTCGTCGGAATAATCCATGATCAAATGCTTGATGCGCGGCGGCTGGGTCCAGGCGCTGCCCTCTTTCATCAATGTCTCGCCCTGCCCTTCCATGTAAGTCTTCACCCAGCCTTTCAGGACGTAGACCATCTGGAATTCGACATCGTGGAAGTGCAGTTTTGAAACTTCCGCCGGATTGCACGGCCCGACCAGGCGGATCACATGCGCCTGCGCCAGACCATGGCTCGCCTCGGCAAAACCGAGATCGCGATATTGCGCGTAAGCGCGCAGGCCATCGGCTTTGAAATCCTCGTCGCGATGATGGCTGATGGCGATGCGCTGTTTGGGGCGAGCGCGCTTGGCGGCCGGCACCGCGCGCGCTTTGGTCTTGCGATCTTTGGTCTTGATTGTTTTTCGCGATGTGGATTTGGCAACGCTCTTGCGCGCCGGAGATTTTTTCTGCGCAGCGGTGCGTGACGCGGCGCGCGATGTCGGCTTCCTCGTCGGCTTCTTGTTGGCCATCGACGTCCTCCCTATCCGTTTTGTGCGGAAAGTTTAGCACATTTTCCACTTCGTAGGGTGGGCTAAGCGAAGCGAGCCCACCACGATGCAACGGGATTGCGGTTGCCCGCGCTAGTGGGCGCGGCGCAAGCGCGCCTTTGCCCCTCCCGAGTCGGCCGTTAATGCAGCCGGAACACGCCGTCGACGGCGCGAAGCTCAGCGGGCTTGATCAGCTTCGAGTGCGCCACGGTGACCGCGAACAGCGGCCCTTCGAGCTTTTGCTCCCAGAAGGAGAGAAAATCCTTCAGCGCCGG
>JAQGKC010000426.1 GCA_028290305.1 Bradyrhizobium sp. | reverse complement strand
GCGGCAACGACCTTATCCAATGGGCGGATATGCGTGAAGTACAACAGACCGCCGGCCGCAAGCACCGCAGTCAGTAAGGCAACAGGGATAACGACTTTCTTTTTCATGGCCGCGCTCGCTCACAGATGAAATTTGTTTCACGGGACAGTGCTTGGCGTCGTAGATGAGACGGTGGGCGGAGATGCAACAGTGGGCGCCGTTGGTACCGACCCCATGGTGCCCACAATGGGCGATACGGTTGTCGTCGGTACCGCGGGTGCGGAACTAACCCCGAGATTGCTGATCTCCATAGAACCCAACGGAATATCGGTTCGAGCGCCGCCACCCGACGTGGTGGGCGGCGTTGACGTTGGAGTCGACGATGAAGCAACGCTGCTTGAGCCGGCGCCGCACATTCCCGACAACCCCGACGTTTCCAGCATTCCTGAGGATGTCGACATTCCCGACGTCGCCGAGATTCCCGGCGACGTTGATGTTCCCGACGTTGCGCCGGTCGCGGGCGTCGCGGTTCCGGTTACCATTCCCATTCCGCCGCCGTCGTAGGTTGCGGGGGATCCGAACGTTCCCAGTGGCGAAGTCCCCGTGGTCGAACACGCCATACCGCTGCTTGTGCTCGGAATGGTAATTGTGCCCGTTACGCCGGAGGCCACCGGACTGACTCCGGGTGATACGAGTTCGGTGGCGCCCATCGGGATGCCGGTCGTGCCGACTGACGCCCCGGGAACCATTGCAAGTGGAGAGGTGGCGCCGAGTGGAGGCGTGAGCGTGCCGACTTGGGCGAATGCGGGGCCCCAGCACAACAGGGGCCAGGCCGTCGCGGCGACTAAGATGGGTCTCATGGAGCATTTCTCCGATAAGCGAGCGGCCGCAAGCACCGCAGTCAGTAGCGCAGTGGACGCAACGACCTTCTTTTTCATGACCGCGCACAAAGGAAAGTTTGTCTCAGCAGACGCGCCGAGATCGACGTTCCGGTGATTCCGGCGTTCCCGGCTCCAGTACGGGCGCTCGGCATCCCAACGGTCCCGATGCCGCCAGTGGTCCCACACGCCGCGGCGTTTACCGTCGTCGGTGAAACAATGGGCATCGTTGGTACCAACGAACTCGGCCCCACGGTGCCGACAATGGGCAATACGCCTGTCGTCGGTACCGCTGGTGCGGAACTAACGCCGAGATTGCTGATCTCCATCGAACCCAACGGAATTCCGGTTCGAGCGGCGCCGCCCGGCGTGGTGGGCAACGTTGACGTTGGAGTCGACGATGAACCAATGCTGCTTGAGCCGGAGCCGCACGTTCCCGACATTCCCGACGTGTCCAGCATTCCTGAGGATGTCGACATTCCCGACGTCGCCGTGGTGCTCGCCATCGCGGTGCTACCCGTCGTCGCTGCGGTGGCAGGCGCCGCGGTTCCCGTTGCCGTTCCGCCGCCGTCGAAGCTTGCGGTTGATCCGAACATTCCCGAATACGAAGTCCCCACGGTCGAACATGACGCACCGCTGTTGGTAATTGCACCACTGGTTGGAATTGCAATTGTGCCCGTTACGCCGCCGGTGGGCGCCGGACTGACTCCGAGTGACGTCATTTCAGTGGAGTCCAGCGGGATTCCAGTTCCGCCGACTGATCCATCGGTGCCCATTCCAAGCGGAGAGGTGACACCGAGCGAAGGCGTAGCCGTGAGCGGATCTTCGACCTGGGCGAATGCAGCGCTGTATCCGAAAACAGTCAGCAAGAGCGCGACGATCACAGATTGCCTCATTGTTTCCTCCCAAATTCAAATGGCGCGGCGGCTTACGCGGCGAGCCGGTCCGGTGGCGCCATGAATTCCGGTCCCACCGGGTCCTTGATTGTCTGCCCGAGAATGTGATCGATCTCCGCCATTGCGGAGTCGCCGATATGCCATCCCATGACGTCAGCGACCGGCGACAATTGCTCAGGCCGCCGGGCACCCCACAACGCGATATTCGTGTTGTTGCGATCGAGCACCCAACGTGCCGCGAGATGGATGACGCGCTTGCCGTAGTGCTCACGGGCAAACAGATCGAGCTTCTCGACCGCATCGAGGTATTGTTCAAAGCGAGGCGGCTGAAATTTCGGATCGGCCTTGCGCAGATCGTCGCCTGTAAAGCGGCTTGATCGGGACATGCTCCCGGAGAGCAGACCGCGGCAGAGCGAGCCATAGGCGAGCAGCGCGATGTTGTGATCGCGGCAATATGGCAGCACATCCTGTTCGATCGCGCGCTCAAACAGATTGTAGGGCGGCTGAGCGGCGTGCAGCGGTGCAACCGCACGGAACTCGTCCATCTGTACCGGGCTGAAATTACTGACGCCGATGGCGCGAATCTTTCCTGCGCGGAGCAAAGTGCTCATGGCATCGGCAGTTTCCGCGATTGGCGTGTTCGGATCCGGCCAGTGCACTTGGTAGAGATCGATGACGTCGGTTCGCAGACGCCGCAATGATTGCTCCGCCTCCTGGACGATTCGCGCTTTGCTGGCATTGCGAAATGGTTTGCCATCGGTCCAGTCGAGCCCGACCTTGGTGGCGATGAGGGTGTGTTTGCGCCGGCCTCCGGCAGCCAGCGCCTTGCCGACGATCTCCTCCGAACGCCCAAAACCGTAGACCGGCGCGGTGTCGATCAGGTTGATCCCGCGGTCCAGCGCCGCATGAATGGTGCGAATGGCATCCTTCTCGTCACTTCCACCCCACATCCAGCCGCCCATCGCCCAGGTTCCCAGCGCGAGGCGCGACGCCCTAAGCGAGGTGTGGGGAATTTCGACGAATTCCATTTCGACGTTGGTTCGTTCGGAGCGTGACATCATTAATTCCCGTTTAGGCGGCGCGCGTCAGTTTCGGTGGTGCGAGGAAAGCCGCGGCGACGCGTTTACGACGCGATGGCGTCGTGCTGGCTTCCGTTGCCTGAACATGATGTGGGCCAACCGGGATTTCGATTAAAAAAGCTTTCATTAAAAAAGCTTTCATTGTCTTGGCCGGCAACGACTGCCCGATGCGGGCAAACGCAGAAAGCGTCAAGCGCTGCACGCCAATGCGCGGCGGATCACTGGTGGGATATCGAATTTGAAGGCTGGAAGATTGATTGTAATTGCGGCGGGGTTTAAGGGGCGACCGTCGAACGCTGCCTGTGCTTAGACCGCCAGAGCGATACGTTCCGAGATCGCTTGAGCCATAGAAACACGCTTCATTGCGCGTGCTCCTATTTGCTCTTCATTGAGGTATTGGACATCGAATCGTCGGGCATGCTCATTGCGCCTTGCGGCATCGGGTGCGGGCTGATTTCCGGCGATGACGATGACGATGACTGGTCAGGTGGCGCGACCGATGGCGGCGACGACTCGCCGACGGCATGCCGCATCACGGTGATTTCCTGCTGCTGATTCGCGACGATTTCCTGCGCTAGATGGCGAAGCTGCTCGTTGTGTCCGTATCTGAGCTCAGCCTTCGCCATATCGACGGCGCCTTGATGGTGCGGCACCATCATCGCGACGAAGTCCCGATCGACATCGCCGGTCGGCTTGACATTCATGTCCGCCATCATCTTGTTCATGGCGGATTCGTTTTCCGACAAGAACGGCGCTTCTCCGGAATTGCCCGACCGATCGGCGAGGTATTGATCCGGTATGGTGGCACGAACTCGCTGCCCCGATGTTGGCCCGTGCGCCATGGCAAGTGACGTCGCTGCGACCGAAGCCGTCGTCGCGAGAGAGATCACACGTTTGCGAATATAGGAGCGTGAGAACAGAATCATCTTGCCTCCGAACAGAATTAGCCGTTGCGCGCATGGACTTTTCTATCGCCCAGCTTGTAACGCTTCCCCGAGAACGCTTTCCTGGAAGGCTCACCCGAATAAACTGCAGATGCAGAGATTGAACGAAGCGTCGGCAGCCGGTTTCAAGATGGCGGCCGAATGCAATGTTCTCAATTAAAAACCGGTTTAGAATTCTCAAGCCGATTTGAAATGATGAGGCAAGGCCGTCACTTCGAGAAGGAAATCCTCAGTTGGACGACGCGGTGTTTTTCGGGAAAATCCGATGCAGATCGGATGTCATGGTACGGCCTGCCGCTGCATCTGCATGAGTTGGTCCATCGGCATCATGCTAGCGAGCGATTCGGGTGTTGGCCTTCGTCTGGCGGCCACTGCGCACGAAAGACAGCCTTGTCGAATTTCATGAGGTAAATAAGCATATTGCGGTCTTGGCGACCTTGCTCAGGCGTCGATCGGTCGCATTGAACTTAACCGAATGCCGGCCATCGTCTTAACCTTGTGCCGGACATGAATTATGAATAGATATCGGCTTGCTTACGTATCGGATTTGCACAGCTAGCCCTATGTTTAGTCGCTGCTTGCCCGGATCCGGGTTGTCCCAAAATTGATCAAACAGGGACATCAAAGTCCAAAAAAATGGAACCGTCAGCGGCGGCCAGATACAAAACGCCTGAATTTCGTTCCGGTCGTGGGACAGAACTCGTTCCGGTATTCGGTAACAATACCGTCCCGCGCTCCGCAATGATTGCGGTGAAAATAGTGAAAATAGCGTGGGGGTTTGAACCAAACTGTTCCGATATTGTCTAACTGGAACAACATCTATTTTTTGACTGGAATAATACTTGCTTACCTCCCTGGCGGGGATTTTAGTTAGCTGGAGGGCTGAATATGGAAATTTATCGGACTAAGCGATTTAATGATAAACTGCGTCACTCGCTGAGCACAATTCAATTGGCTAAAACACGACTTCATTCGTTAACAGCATGCAATTCGACAACAACTGTATTGGCCTCACAAATTAGGCTTTGCGATATTTTACTGGGGGAAATTCGAGCAATTCGCTCGAGCCTGGAAGGACGGATGGGATGCTGCGGGTCAGTCCGTCGTCGTTCTTTCGTCGCTAGACCTATCCGCAGCAGCAAGCGTTCAATCGTCCCACGACGCAACTTGGCAAATCGTTCGAGACAAGGAAGATAGATGGCGGCTCGCGATGCTGCGACATATTGGAGGCGATCCGATAAAAGAATCTAACGGCTCGCGAACGGCGTTTTGAGCGTTACGCTTTGCGCATGGTTTGAGGTACAGAGCATCAGGTGTGTTGGCTGCGTGCAGTCCGATTTCGGCGGAGCCCCTTTTCGACGTTACCGATTTTAAAATCATCCAGTTTGTGGCCGGTTTTAAGGGCTGCAACGAGCCACCTCGGTCGTTTCCCTCTGCCGGACCATGTTTCCGATGGAGACAAGGGATTACAGTATTTGGGCAGAACCTTTGGATACTTGCGGCGCGGCGCGCGATCACTGATGGACAGTGGATTAGCGTTTCCGGGCTCCCTGATGATGTCGACCCGATTTAACTTCGCCAGACGCTCTTCCAACTCGCGCTTTTCCGCGACTATTCTATCCGACAGTATTTTGGTGAGCTCCTCGTGGATCAGCCACAGCTCATCAAATTGCATCGCGTCTAGATCTGGCTTGCGCATCGCGCTCTCGTGACTGTTGGTCTGGAACGATCAAGATATCCTCGACATAAGCTCGGGCTGATTTCGGCGTCTTGAAATGAGCCCGTCCCTACACCGTCGCACCCGCCGTCAATCTCTTCGCGTTCGAAGACGATGCAGCCTCAGTAAATTGGGGCGGCACGCAGTCTTCATTCTCGAAGTCACTGAATCATCCTACACAACTCTAGCGCGTGCTTAATATATATAAGCTTGATGTTTAAATTAAAGCAAAATTAATTCCGCGTCACATGTTATTCACATGTTTGGCAAATTTAATTATATCCCAAATACTTCCATTTGAATACGGAAATATTAGCGTTTCCAACGAATTGAGTAGTGTTGTGGCGATGCGGGCAGGCCCGGGCGCTTGTTTGCATTAACTAATTTATTTCTTACGGACTGCGGAGAGCCGAAGATTTCAACGCCGGGGCGGCAAAAGCCCATATTGGCGGGTAGTCGATGTGTCCGGAGACGCCAAGTGTTATATACCCAGGTGTAAGGTGTTTGGTGGGTGCCTTCGGCGCGGTCGAATTTCCAATCACAGCCATATCCGGTATGCGCGGCGTAAGGATATCGACGCGGCGCGAACGCAACGCAATCCGGGCTGAAACGAAGAGGCCGCCAACTGAGGTGGCCTCCATGATTCCATATCCACGTTCTATGTCGTTGGTTTGTCCGTTGCGTTCGCCGAACTGATAGCTGCGCTTTCCTGACCCGCTCGAGTAGTTCGTTCGATTCGCATAACTGAGTGATGAGATTGGCCGCCGGGTGGTGATGGCCGCAATATGCTGCTGAAAAAAACTCATTTGAGATATCCAACTCAACGGCGCGCTACATCTGCGGGGCACAGGTTGCCCGGGATGGGCGTTATTGTGCGGTGCTTCAGGTTTCAAATTGGCGCACGAATTCCGGGTGCGTCGGCAGCGTTCTGGACCAGATGAACGGCCTGTAACTTAAAGTTGCAAAAATTTAAGCCAACACGTTGCCCGCCAGATATGCGATGTACGGCCGACAAAAAAGGTCAAATGCTTCAATGGGCTATGAACGGGATCATAAACATCGGATAGGCCCTTCTAATAAATTTCTTGGTGCATGCCGAAGCGATCATCACCGAAAGGGGTAGCGGGCCACTTGCGGAATGATTAACCGGGTAATATGACATCAAGCCGACAAACGCCGCACACCGGAAATACAAGGCCGCAGTATGTCGTTGAAGAAAATCGATCTGGAAGCTATGTCCGTCGATGACCTCTGGTCGCTCCATGAAAAGATTAGCGGAATTCTTTCCGCAAGGATCACGTCGGAAAAGCGTGAACTTGAGAAGCGGTTGGCAGTCCTCAACCGGGGCAGGGACCTCATTGAAGGGGGAGATGCTGCGCAGTCCTACAATGCTAATGGTAAGGCTCGACGCAAATATCCGAGGGTCTTTCCGAAGTATCGCAATCCTCAGACGCCCTCCGAAACATGGTCGGGCCGCGGGAAGCAACCGCGTTGGTTGGCCGCTGCCATAAAAACCGGTCGTAAGATCGAAGATTTTAAGATTGGCGAAGCGGGCGGGTCGAAGGGCCGACGCCAAAGGATGTGAAGTCGGATTTCGTTCAGTTTTATTTTTATCTCAAGAACTGCGGCGGTGGCATGAGTCGCGATTAAGAGCGCAGACTCGATTGCCGACCGGAGCCGATGTGGCGCTCAATTCCGCCAGGACGTGCAACAATCGGGCATAGCAGGGCGGATCGTTCCGATCGCAAGGTCGGTGAGGCCGAAAAGCTATACGGATGGGCGCGTCACGGGGAACCGGCTTAAAGCACCGGTCTGCAGTTGAGTCTCCGGGCGCTGCGACGGAGATTATTAACCACTTATCCCGGTTTTTTCATTTATGCAGCCGGACTGCCGTATTCTGCCCGCGCATCGGGAGATGTTGCACAGAGGGCGACGGTGGGTAACCGAGATTGGAACCGTATCGAAGCTGAACTCGAATCCGCGCTTCCAGCGAAGCGCGGGCATGGCCGCCCGCAGCCGGCTGATCTGAGTCGCAAAAGGCCCGAAGTATCGAAAGCCGATGCTGAATCGATTCTGAAACACATCGAGGAAGCGCTCCAGGAACATGACGACGGGCACTGACCGGGAAGAAGTCGGGCAATGCAGTTCATGCGTGGATAGAGCGCAGCTGCGGGGCAATTACTCGGGGCAATTAAAGGTGAACGCGCTCTAGTAGGCGTTGCGACCGCGTAATATCTCGATAGGGGTCTGGAGCAGAATCGCAAAGTCAAGCCCGATGCTCCAATTGTCGATATACCAGAGATCATATTCGACGCGCCGTTCGATCGACGCGGCAGTGGGAGTTGGTCCCCTGCATCCGTTCACTTGCGCCCATCCCGTCAGTCCCGGCTTTACACGGCGCCGGAACGCATAGTTTCGAACGAGCTTGTCAAATTGGTTGTCATGGGCGACTGCATGAGGGCGTGGGCCCACCAGAGACATGCTGCCGTCCAGCACGTTGAGCAATTGGGGTAACTCATCGATGCTCGTCCTGCGCAGCCATGTTCCCAAGCGCGTTACTCTTTTGTCGGCAAGCTGAGCTTGAATGATCGAGGGGCCGTCCTCGAGGACCGACATCGTGCGAAATTTGCGAATTAAGAAGCTCTTGCCGTTGAAGCCGCAGCGTTTCTGCCTGAACAGGATGGGACCTGGCGAGTCCAGCTTGATGGCAACTGCCACGACCGCGAGCAGCGGCAGGAGGGCCGCCACGGCTACCCCAGCGAACAGGACGTCAACGCATCGCTTTGCAGCATGCTCAAACGAAGTCAGCGGGCCGCGCTGCAACTCAACGCAAATGGCACTGCCGAGCTCACGGGAAGGCCGCCTGAATATCTCCGAAGCTGCCCCGAGGGGAACGAAGCTGACCGGGAATGGCAGAACTCTCAACTCGGCGACCATGGCGCTTAGCTCGGGCCAACGGTTCGGGTCGGCACCGACCACAATCTCTTCGATGTCAGAGCCGCGAATGCATTCGATCACTCCTGCAACGACTCTTTCCCGATGGCGGGAGTTCGCACTTGGAGGTGGAAAAATAAAGTGCTCCTCCACACAGAAGCCGAGCCCTGTAAGAGTTTGAGTGAGACTGGCGTCGCCGATTTGCGAATGGTCGGTAATCAGGACGATGTTGCGGCCGGAAAATCTCCTCTCGGCAAGACCTTTGCTGAGCAGTTCTCTCAGGACGCTCCGGTGCACAATCAGCGCGATAAGGCCAAACATGGCGAAGAGCATGCTGGTGACGCGCGAGATTTCATTTCCGATTTTCAGCGCGAACACCGTGCCGGCGAGCAGCAGGAATACGCTCGCCCAGGCCAGACAAACCACGCGTATCTGATTGCGCAGGACCAGCAGTTCGGTTGGTCTGTACATCCCGCGTATCTTCATCAACGAAATGAACAAAGCCGAGACGAGCATTGCCGAGCCGAGGGACTTGCCGAGATCGCCTGATGTCCCCGAGTCTTGAAGATGATATGAAAGGCCGGAGAACACGCTGGCCAGAGTGATCGTCGCGAAATCGGCCACGATCGCAAGCAACTCGACGGAATCATAATGGATTGGCCACTTGCGCCCTGCGCGCGGCTGTTCTTCCAAACCGCGAGCGGAAACGCCTACCGATAGATCCGCGCTAATGGGCTGCTTCACAAAATTCATCGGGGGTACTGAGGTACACCGGGGTCGAAGGAAAATAAGTGGTTAATTTTTAATTAATTATACAATAACGATTAAATCGGCAAGAGATATTATTTAAATTTTTTATTTAAATTTTCCCAACCTTAAGCATCGGTAAACTGTTTCCCACCTAGTCTCGGGAATCCTACGCCCGAGGGGCAGTATCTTGATATCCGTGGTCGCATTTCACTTTCTTGCCGGGTCGGTTACGGGATCTATCTTTGCCGTGCGGGCGCTTTTGACCCTGGTGGTGCTGGTTTTGATTGAGTGCGCCGGAGTGACAATCGCCTGGGGTTTGTCCGTGGGATTTTGGTCGCTGGGAAGCCTGATCGCGGTCCAGATGGGCTACCTTGGAGGCATTTATTTCCGTAGTGTGCTCGAGCACGCGGGTCTCGCCGAACCCGACGCTCGACCCCGCCGTCGTCCTGGTATTTAAATTTAATCCGTGTGGGGATGATTCGAGGAGGGCGCGTGCCGGATGCAACACGCTCACGGATATCCGGCGCGCACGGCGCCGAGATAGGCCGGATCGATTTCGGAAATCACGCGTTCGGCAAATATTTTGCCCTGCGGCAAGGCTGACCTGTAGGCTGCAGCAAGTGCCGGCTTCAGGGCAGGCGCGCGGGTGAGAATGACGCTGATGTCTCGTCTGACCATGTCCTGGAGCTCAGTGTCGTCGATCACTCCCTTGGCACGAAGCGAAACATTCAGGCGCAGTGGAAACAAGGCAAGTTCATTCGGCGCCGTGTAATAGGACATCTTGAGCAGCGAACCCGGCTGATATCCTGACCATTTGTATCGATCTGCCAGGGCCGCGAACATGAGCCAGACGTCCCCGCGATGCGGTGAATATCGCAGGGCCTGGACCAGAGTCTTTAATGCCTCCGTGTTGAGTTTGTCGCCGGCATTCAAGTCCATCGCCTGATCGGTCCAGAGATGGTCGCCATATGTAAACGCGCTTTCTGCCCATAGATCACCTCGCACAACCGCGAGGGATGCCGCCTGCCTGATCTTGTCCTGTTCGGCAAACGCGATCGGGGCCGTCTTCCCGTCGACGGGAAGCCGAATATGGTTCGGCCAATATCTTTCGCCGAGCAAGATCCAGGCGGCTTGCGTAGATAGAACGATACCGAATAAGGCCAGTACGACGCGGAGCCATGTCTTGTCGGACGTGTTAGGCTTCATCGAGAAACCTCCGCCGCGGCGCGATCGTTCGTCCTGATTGGAACACTGTACAGCTCCTCGGACAGCCCCGAATCTCTGTTGCTGGCACTTTTGCTTTGAGCGAAGGCCAACCCACACAAGACGCTGATCATCACCGATGCGGACAGCCCTAAATTGCCGTCGTTCGCGAACAACGAGACAAGAAGTGCGATGATGCACCCCGCTCCAGCGCTCGAATAAATATAATCCCGACCCCGCAGGAGAGCTCGTCTGAAAAGCGTCGACGCTCCGATTAGAAAAACAACGACGCATGCCCAAAGGAACGGTTGCCCCATCTCTATTGCTATCGTCGCCGCGGCGGTGGGAATTTCGAAGGAATCCACTTCGTTGGAGTCGCGATAGATCGGCAACAGAGCTTCGAATGACCCGGCGCCTGATCCCCCCCATTTTGTATCAGACAGCATTCGCTCGATCGAGGAATTCTGACTTTGCGTCGACAATGCAAGTGTCGGATCAGCATCCTTTTTCGCAGGCGCAATTGCGAAGAATCCGACCACTACCACCGCTGCGAGCGCGGCTATCCCCGCCTGTCCCCATAGACCAAGCCGCCATTTGCGAATGGCCGACACACTGATGAGAATGCCGGTGCCGAACAGGGCGGCAAAAAACAAAACTTCATTCGCGCTGATCAGGATCGCAGACAGACAAATGAAGAGCGCCACTATTGACGCCGAACCCGCGACTTTCGCCGCCATCCGTGAATTCCGGTTTCGCGTGTTTGGCGTGTCAAAAACTTCGTAGGCCCTGATGCCGGTCGCACAGGACAGAATGAATCCGATGACGGCGATGCTCATCGCGTCTGCGCGCTCGAACCCGGGTAAGTGCAAATAACCCAGATCGAATCCGATCAGTTCCGCCGCAATCAGCGCGGCGATAGCCGTCAGCAAGGATAGAACACTTTCCGCGCGCTGTTTGTTGAGAGTGACAGCGGTAGTGATGAAGGCCGCGGCCAGACTGGCGCAATAGCGGGCGAGAGAAAGTAACGTTGCTCCGATATCCAAACTGATGGCACCGGCGAACGGCTTGTCCAGCGCCGTGGATGTGCTCGCCCAGATCGGGTTGGCCAGCGAGCGGATCGGAATCGGGAGAACCTGCAACAGCATCCAGAGGCCAGGAATAAATAGAACAGTGAAGGCGGTGGGTCCGAGCAGCCGGGAAAAGCGATTAAGATCAGTGCTGTGCAGCGTGAGCGCGATCATCACGATCGCGATCGCGTCCATTGCCGAAACCACTCCGTTCGCAAGGATGCCATCGACCATCATGAGCGTGGGCAGGAGTGCGAGCAGCGCGCTCAATATGATGAAAGCTGTGGTCATCAGGCGTCATCGCAGATTGTGGCGGCTGGATCATCCCAATCCGTGCCGGTGGTTGCTCTGGACGGAATCACGGCAATGACAGGCTTTTTGTAAGAGAAACAGGATTCTTGGACGAGCCTGATCAAGCGAGGGCCCTCGACAGCGAATTTAAAATCGGGACCGCTTCAGGCGGTCGGCACGAGTTATTTAATTATTAAATCCATAAATTATGCAATATATAATACGTTAATATAATATATTACCTTGCGGCAACGGCATTCTACCCGGTTGTTCAGGGTTTGGCTGCCCCCTGAAATCAGGCCTTTCGAAACCAAAGCTTGCCGTTACTTCCGGCTGGAGGGGGCGCGTCCATCGGCGTTGCCAGCGGTCATCGAGACGCTGCGCCGGGGTTGCCTGGCCATACGCCGCCTCCGCAAGAAGGAAGAGGGCCAGGTCAACAGATTAGTGCGTGGTGACAATAGGCGTTGGCGTCGTAATGATCGTCGATGTCGACGTGCCGTTGATCGCAGCTTTCAGAGCGTAGCCGTTGGTTGCATAGATGATCGGGTCGTTCGCGGTGGCCATGATTGTCCGCAGGAAGTTCAGGAACTTCGTGGTCTCAACGGAGGCAGCATTCGATGTGTAAATGACGTCCTTGTTCCGCATCTCGAAGTTTTGCGCGAGGAAATATCCGGATGGATCACGGAAGTTGACGAGGTAAATGATTGGAACGATGGGGCCCTCGAAACGCGAGCAGTCAACTCCGAGCTGCTGGGCGACCTCCCGGGTCTCGCCGCGATAGAGGTACACCGAGGCAGGGTCCGCCTGGGCGTCGTTGAGCCCGCCATGCTTCCCGACGGCCTCCGCAAGCGAGATACGCCAGGCATCGAATCTGTACTGTCCCTGGGTCCCTGCGGCGCCAAACGCCACGAAGGTCTGGGGCTGGCTGTAGAGATAAATCACGTCGTTCGGAAGCGCGTAGATGTTGTTGGACGGTTCATAGAGAAGCGCTCCGAACGGGACGCTCGCTCGGTGTCCTTCCCGCTCGAGCGTGACCCACATATCGTAGCCCTGAGTAACCGGTCCACCAGCCCGTGCGATCGTGTCGAGAATACGTTCCCCGGAGGGGCTCGCAGGGAAACGGCCGGCCGTGTGAACGTCGCCGAGGACGCTGATGAGCGAGGTGTGCTGGTCGACCAGCGACACAACCACCTGCGGCTCGATAGCGCGACTCTTGAGTGCATCAACGACTGCGTGCTGTATTTCGGCGGGCGTCCGGCCTTTCGCCGCGACCGCGCCCGCATACGGCACTGCAATATTGCCACGGTCGTCGACCGCCTGGTTGGGGATCGTGACGAAATTACCGGGGCGAACGCCTGCCTCGGCCGGAATGAACAGGCCGCCCGCCGCAGCTTCGAAAATCGTAATACTGACTGTGTCGCCGATGCCGAAACGGAATGCCTTCGGGGGGCTTCTGTCTGAGAACGCTGTTGAAAGTCTTGGCGTATATCGACCCAGAACATGAACGATGTCAGGTGTCAGCTTCACCAGCGCGTAGGGCAGGCTTTCAGGTTCCCCGGCTTGAGAGGTGCGAATGTCCATGCTTTGCGGACCGTCAGCCGGCATGATGGCGCACCCGGCACAAGACAATGCCAGGAATGCTACCAAGATATTCGCCCAGCTATGTTTTGACCCGAACAGAAGAGCCCCCGTCGATCCCGACCTTGTGCATACACGTTGACACTGTTGGATGATTCAAACCAGCGAATCGTGCGTCTGCAATTAAATAGCGGAGCGCACTGTTACCTAAACGCAACACTGACCGTCAGCCCAGTGTTCAGCTGTACGAGCGTGCTGCGATGCGATTAATTAATGATGAAGGTATTCATTCCGCCGACGCTTGGCCGTAACGGGTGTAGTGCTCGTTGTTGTAATAGTCGTTATGGTAATTGTCATAACGTTTCATCGCGCTCATGTCGGTCTTGTTGAGCACTGTACCGATCAAGCTCTCGTACACGTTCGGGGCGGTATGGAGCGCATGCTGGACGACGTCGATCTTGGTTCGTCCCCATTCGACGACCAGAATGAAGCAATCGACCAGCGGTGTCGTTGCCCGGACGTCGACGATCGGCGCGAGCGGGGGAAGATCAACTATGACGTAGTCATAGCTCGCCCGTAATTTGTCAAACAGTTTCCTGGTTTGCTCGGCGGACAGGATTTCACTCGTATGGAAAAGCGGGGCTCGCTTCGCTGCCGGCAAGACGACTAGATTTGTCTTTGGGTCCCTCCAGATCGTTTCTTCCAAAGACCGGGCCCCGGATAAGACGTCAATGATGCCAGCGCTCGCGTTCGGTGCAAGATTGGCGGACAGGGACGGGTTCCTGAGATCGCAGTCGACGATGATGACCCGTTTGCCCGCATGGGCAATAAGTTGGGCCAGCGAGGCCGCGACGGTGGATTTTCCCTCATTAGGGAGTGCCGAAGTAATACCGACAATCTTGTTTGAGGTTTTCGTCGGATTTAAATCGATCGCGAGTTTTATCGAACGAATAGATTCCGCAAACCGGGACAATGGCATGGCGGTGGCGGCCCAGTACATTCCCGAGCTTCGGGAGAGCGTTCTTTGGCCAACTTCCTTGTCAGCGTGAACGGCGGCTCGATACGGCAGCTTTTTTTGCTCGGGGTCTCTCAGCAGAGGCACCAATGACAGGCAGGGCAAATGTAATGTCGCCTCGATCTGCGCGGAGGTTCGAAAAACACGATCCATAATATCTCTGAGAAATCCAAGAGCAGTGCCCAGCGCAATCCCGCCCAGGATGCCCAACGCCAATATCAATCCAGACTTGGGTTTGCTTTTGCTTTGCGGGGGGGCGGCGGGCGAGATCACCCGCGCCTCCGATGTCGGGAATGATTCCTGCTGAACCGATCCCATATACCGCTGCAGGAAACTCTCGTAGAGACTGCGATATCCTTTGGCGCTAGTCTGGAGCTCGCGCATGGTTAGCTCGGCCGAATTCGTAGACCGTGACTGCGATACGGCCAGCGCGAGCTGTTTTTCGATCTCGTCTTGTCGCTGCTTGGCCACCTCGTAATCGCTCTTGCTGGTTTCGGCAAGCCGGCGCACCTCGTCCAATATCGAGGCTCGGATACCCCCCATCCGAGTGCGCAGACTGACGACGGCCAGATGGTCCCTGCCGAACTTGGCGGACCATTCGGCTTCTCGTCTCGCATATTCGAGATATTGCTGACGAAGGCCGTTGATGATCGGGTTGCTCAGGGCATCCGTCCCGGATGCATCGAGAGTGCCGATCGACATCGGATCTGTCGAACTCGAGTTAAGTTTAAGTATGGTCTCGAAACGGTTCAGCCGCGCCAGCGTGTCGGACGTCAGGGCGCGGGCCGCGACCAGACGGCTGTTAAGCTCGGCTACCTGCTGTTCGTCCATGAACTTGCCGCCGGCGGCGACGATATTGTTCTGAGATTGAAACGCGTTGACCGCACGTTCGGCTGTCAGAGCCTGCTGGCCCAATTCCTTGAGGCGGTCCTGCAGCCAGCCCGTTGCGACGCGATTGGCCTCGAATTTCGCGTTGAGCTGGTCCGTGATATAGGCGTTTGCAACAGCATTTGCGATTTCCGCGGCTCGTTCTGCGTTGCTGGCGCTATAAGTGATTTCGATCACGGTGCTGTAGCCAAGCCGAACGGCCGACAGCCGACTGTCAAAAGCAGCAACGAGGCCGTCCACGTCCGGCTGTCCAACCTGAATATCCGGTGGTGTACTGCGGAACCATCCCCGGATGCCCTGCCAGACCGAACGCAATGATCGGCCTGATGCCTTGAAATCCGGGTCATCAGCAAGCCTGAGCTGATTAATGACGGAAGTTGCAATGGCTTTTGACTTCAATATCTGAATCTGCGTTTCAAGTTGCGCGTTGTCGATTGATGCTTCGGCCAGCAGGGACTGTTGCTGGACGAATTGAGGCTTCGGAATTCCGAACAGGACTTTGACTTGCCCGTTGTATGTCGGCGGTGTGACCCGCAGATAGATTACGCTCGTCGCGAACGCGAGCGCGGCAATGAAAATAATCACCGCATATTGTCGTCTCAGAAATCCCAGTGCGAAGTCGACGAGCTGGCCGATGCCACCTTCTTCGGCTTGCTCCCGCGGCATGACGCTGTCCAGCAACGCGCGCGTTCTGTCGTTCTGCAACATATTACTCTGAAGCATCGAAATGGCCCACTTGCATTGCGAATTTTCGAACCGCGCCGGCGGCCTGCCAACGCACGACAAGCTTGTATTGCGACGCCGGAAACAAGCGGGTTCTTGACGTCTGCGGCTGATTACGAATTATTTGCATTTAATACCAATGTACCAGATAAAGAAAGTGGTTGCTCAAATTAAATGATAATGGTTTAAAATTAACATGAATTTTGCAGACAGCTTGACGTTGCAGCAGTTTTAGCGGAACGCATTGAAATCCATTGGCATTTACCGTGCCCGCCTATGCGGAATATTCGAAGCGGCATCTGCTGCCGGGAGGGCGGTGGATTATCGGGGTAGCGATGAATTTAATTCTGTTTTTTTAATCTCGCCGGTGGGTCATAGACCGGGCCGTCATTGAAAATTGTGTCAGATTGAGGCTTGACGATGGATTTGTCGCCCGAAGTT
The DNA here is from genome assembly GCA_028290305.1 of Bradyrhizobium sp. The sequence continues at coordinate 45,152 of JAQGKC010000426.1, read as the reverse complement.
TCCCAGCCCTTGCGTGCGAACGACGGGAGTTTTCTGCGCATCGACGGCAAAGGAATGCGGATGCAACTGAATGTACATTCTTTGGCAATTCCTGATGTCAAATTGATCAGGACGCCGCGATTTTCCGACGCCCGGGGATACTTTTGCGAGACGTTCCAGCGAGCGGACTTTGCCGCGCAGGGGCTCGAAAACGATTTTCTCCAGGACAATCAGTCGAGTTCCGCTCGGTCGGGAACCGTTCGCGGCCTGCATTTTCAACGGCCGCCTTTTGCTCAGACGAAGCTGGTTCGTGTTCTGCACGGGAGTATTTTCGATGTGGCTGTCGACCTTCGCCGTTCGTCACCCAGTTTTGGGAGACATATCGGCATAAAGCTGAGCAGCGAGGGTAACGAGCAACTGCTCGTTCCGGCCGGTTTCGCTCATGGCTTTTGCACGCTCGAGCCCGATACGGTGGTTTTTTACAAGGTCGATCAGGTCTATTCGGCCGCTCATGACGGCGGAGTCAACTGGGCCGATTCCGAATTGGGAATTAATTGGCCCGTTGCTTCGGCAGAGGCGATTTTGTCCGAGAAGGACCGCGGACTGCCAATGCTCGCCGATCTTGCCCCAATTTTCGAATAGCCGTGGAGAATAACCCGATGCGTGTATTGGTGACAGGCGGGGCAGGCTTCATCGGGTCAGCGGTCTGCCGTCGCCTGGTCCTGGATCATGGGACTGCTGTCGTTAACGTCGACAAGCTTACTTACGCAGCCAATCTTCGCTCGCTGGATTCGCTCGCCGGAGAGCTGGCCTATGCGTTCGAACAAGTGGATATCTGCGACCGTGCGGCCGTCGACAGTGTTTTCGCGAAGCATGAGCCGGACGCGACGATCCATCTCGCCGCAGAAAGTCACGTCGATCGTTCGATCACCGGTCCGTCCGCCTTCATCAACACGAACATCGTCGGAACCTACAACATGCTCGAGGCGGCGAGAAAATACTACGACCGGCTGACGCCCCAAAGACGCATCCGGTTTCGCTTCGTCCATGTCTCGACCGATGAGGTCTATGGCTCACTTGGCGCGACCGGGTTGTTTTGTGAAGAGACTTCCTATCGGCCGAGCTCGCCTTATTCGGCCAGCAAGGCGGCTTCCGATCATCTCGCGCATGCCTGGTTCAAGACATATGACCTGCCCGTCATCGTCTCGAATTGTTCGAACAATTATGGTCCGTACCAATTTCCAGAGAAGCTCATTCCACTGATTATCCTCAACGCGATCGAGGGCAAGCCGCTGCCGGTGTATGGCAGCGGTTCCAACGTACGTGATTGGCTGCATGTCGACGATCATGCAGAGGGTCTCATTAGCCTGCTGACGCGGGGCATGCCGGGAGAGAAATACAACTTCGGCGGCAACAGCGAGCGCAGTAACCTCGAGGTCGTCGAACTCATTTGCGATGCCCTCGACCGGATGGTTCCGGGACGGGCAAAAATGCGGTCGCTCATCAAGTTTGTGAAGGATCGGCCCGGACACGATCTGCGCTATGCGATCGATGCATCAAAGGCGCATCGCGAGCTCGGATGGAAGCCCAGCAAGACCTTTGAAGAGGGCATCGCGCAAACGGTGCAGTGGTATCTCGAAAGCCGGGCCTGGTGGGAAGCGCCGCGCTCCAATGTCTATGGCGGAACGCGTCTTGGGCTTCCGGAAATGCAGCACTGAGATCGAAAATGGCAGAAAAGCCGATCTTCGTTGCGGGCAAGAGCGGTCAGTTGGCTCGATGCCTTCGTGACGTGGCGGTCTTGCGCAACCTGCCGATGGTAGCGGTCGGCCGGCCTGAACTGGATCTTGAAAACGGAAAGGGAATCGATCGCGTAATGGCCGCGGTCGAGCCGTCGGCGATCGTCAATGCGGCTGCCTATACGGCGGTAGATGCGGCCGAAGCGGAGCCGGAACGCGCCTTTGGGATTAATCGCGACGGAGCGGCGCGGCTTGCCGATGCGGCAGCACGACACGGTATCCCCTTCATCCAGATATCGACCGACTACGTTTTCGACGGCAGCAAACCGTCGCCTTATCGCGAAGACGACATTACGGCGCCGCTGAATGTTTATGGCTCTTCGAAACTTGCGAGCGAAACGGCGGTGCTCAAGGCCTGTCCGTGCGCCGCCGTGATACGGACCTCATGGGTCTACAGTCCCTACGGCAACAATTTCGTGCGTACGATGCTGCGGCTGTCCGAAACGCAACCAATGGTGAGGGTTGTCGACGACCAGCGCGGGACGCCGACGTCGGCGGCAGATCTGGCTGCGGCCGTTCTGGCGGTCGTCGAGCATCTTCGGTCGGCCAATGGCTGCGACAATGCCGGAACTTACCACCTCGCTGGCGAGGGTGAAACGAGTTGGCACGGATTCGCGGCTGCCATCTTCGCGAGCCTCGCGCGCCGCGGGCGACGCGTCCCGAGGCTGCAGGCCATCACGACGGCAGAATATCCGACTCCAGCCCGCCGCCCCCAAAATTCTTGCCTGGACTCATCCAGGGCGGAGCGGATCTTTGGTGTTCGGCTCCCATCCTGGCGGTCCTCGCTTGAAATATGCCTCGACCAGTTGGAAATGCCAAAGGAATCGCACGCATGCTGAAGGGGATCGTACTCGCAGGAGGCAGTGGAACCAGGCTTTATCCGATCACACGGGGCGTGAGCAAACAATTGCTGCCCATCTACGACAAGCCGATGATTTATTACCCGCTGTCGACTTTGATGTTGGCAGGCATCCGCGACATTCTCATTATCACGACGCCAACGGATCGTTGCCAGTTCGAACGGCTGCTCGGGGACGGCAGCCAATGGGGGGTGCGTCTCCGTTATGCGGAGCAACTCAGCCCCCGAGGGCTTGCCGAAGCCTTTATTATCGGGGCCGACTTTATCGGAAGCGATCGCGTGGCCATGGTGCTGGGCGACAACATCTTCTTCGGTCACGGACTCCCCGAACTCCTTGCCAAGGCCGCTGCCTGTCAGCAGGGAGCGACGGTCTTCGCGTATCATGTCCGCGATCCGGAGCGGTACGGCGTCGTCACGTTCGACCAGAACGACCGGGCCGTAAGCATCGAAGAGAAGCCGACGCGCCCGAATTCGAACTGGGCCGTCACAGGTCTGTACTTCTTTGACAACGACGTTGTGCGCTATGCGTCAGAGGTCAAGCCGTCGGCGAGGGGAGAGTTGGAAATAACCGATTTACAGACGTGCTATCTGTCTGCCGGCACACTGCACGTCGAGCGGATGGGACGAGGATTTGCCTGGCTTGATACCGGAACCTTCGAGTCGCTGATCAATGCCGCAAGTTTCGTCCAGACTCTCGAAATGAGGCAGGGCATGAAGGTTGCGTGTCTCGAGGAAATCGCCTTCCGGCTCGGGTTCATCGATCGCGACCAGGTGATGGTCCTGGCCAAATCCCTGGAGAAAAGTGGCTACGGAAGTTATCTGGTCGACATTCTCCGCTCGGTTTGAAAACGTGGATGCGGTTTGCGGTTTATCCACACGATCCTGAGATGTCTCATTTATTCATTCGGCGGCTTCGCTTGGGGGAGTTGCGCGCCGGTTCATTGGAATCTCTCGCAAATTGCGGGGTGTATTGCAATCACATGATTAATTTTTTGCCGGCGATATTTACTATCACCATTTAATTTTAAATACATTGAATTGACGTCGGAGTTAATAAGTAGTTAAATTAAAAATTACAAAGCCCATTTTTTTCGAGCTATTGTGTCACGGGTGCTCTCAATGTTGAGCCTGAATCCGACCTCCTTGACGGGCGAAAATGGTCGCGCCACACCCTTCCGTATCGCAACGATCGCCGACACCAACTACACCCCGCATGATTTGGCCGTGAACGTGAAGGCGCTGCCTTCGCAAGGCGCGGTCCTGAAGGAAGACGGCATCACGCAGCTTGTTCTCGGGCAGGTGGTTACCGCAGCCGAGCTTTCGGCGCTGAAGTTTAGGCCGGCCACCGCCCAAACCGGATCTGCAATCGGGTCGGCAATCCAGCCGAAGCTGGAGAACTGGTTTGTCTTGAGTGTTCCGCAGAACGGCGAACCAAGGCCGATCGGCATTCAGGCTTCGGAAATCTCCGGTGAATCCGAAATCTCCGTTGAATCTTATGTCACGATCACTGAATTGCCCTCGAACGGGACCGTGCTGCTGGCCGATGGGACCACCGCGGTCGTACAGGGGCAAACTCTGAGTTTTGCGCAACTGAATGGATTGATCTTCGCGCCGGCCGCTGACGCGAGTGGAGAGATTTCACTTCTGCAATACCGCGCTGGCGGTCCCGCGGAGACAGCCGTCACCGGGGCTGTGTTGCTGGTTGTGGGTCCAGATGCCCCTCCGATGAGTACGCCGAACATGATCTCTGCGACCGGCAGCAACATTGTTGCGCCGCTCGCTGTTGCGCTACTACTGGAGGCGACCCTTTCGCATTCTGCGGCTATCGCATCGCCGGCCGAACGGAACGAGGCGGCACACCCTGGCGCACCCGTACAGAACAGCGAGCACGCGAGTCTGACGACAGCTCCATTGTCTGATCAGGTCTTGGCGCCGCCACCGTTTATCTCAACGCAAGTACAGACTCTCAATGTGGGGAATGCGGGAGTCACAGGTCCAGGAAATGCGAACACACCTGCGACCGACAACTCGCATCCTCATCGTATCGGCTCGAGCACCCCGCCACTTGCCGCCACTCCCTTGTCGACCACCGTGTTGCGGGGCGGGGCCGCACCGACTGGGCAGAGCTCCCCCAGCACCTCGCCATCAACGGTGAAGCCTGATGCCCCATTAACGGGCGGCGTGGGGCTTTTGCCTCCTGCGACAACGCCGCTCGGCATGAACGGCAATTTTGCTGCACTACAGGTCACAAGCCCGCAGCCCGTACAGACGCCCGGCAATATTGTGCAGAGCTCTGCTGGCACGATTACTTCTGCCGCTACAATAACTATGGCTTCGACGATTTCCACGTTTTCAGCAAACAGCGTGACGATCAACGCCGTCACTTTGAATCCAATCGCGCTGGAAAACGAGAAGCCGGGAACGCTGCCAAGTGTGTGGCAAGTCGATCCGGGAGATGATTCGACGACGATACTGGGCTTCACTACCGAGATCAGCACCAATATTGGCGGCACAGTCGATTTCAAAATCGACAATCTGACGGGCGTCCCGAACTACCAGATCAATATCTACCGGTTGGGTTACTATGGCGGAGACGGAGCCACCCTGGCCGCCACAATTCAGCATCACGCGACGAGCGCTGTCGTCCAGCCGGCGCCCATCGTTAATCCAGCAACTGGTGAGGTCGACGCCGGCAATTGGCAGGTCACTGATTCCTGGGCGATCCCCAGCAACGCGACGTCCGGCGTCTATGTCGCAAACATCGTCGAAGGCTCGCAAATTTTCCAGATTCCGTTTGTTGTCAAGGATCCCAACTCCACAAGCGACATCGTGTTTCAAACGGATGATGAGACCTGGCAGGCCTACAATGGTTGGGGCGGCGCCAATCTCTACGGAGGCAACGGTCCTTCCAATCCGCCCGACAACGCTGGTGGAGAAGCCGTTCCCGGCGCGGCCTTTGCGGTTAGTTACAATCGGCCCATCGTTGTTCGTGATGGTGTCGGCGAGTTCGCGGGGCCGCAGGATTCTCTGTTTGGAGCTGAATACTCGGCGATTTATTGGCTGGAAGAAAACGGTTATAACGTAAGTTATATTGCCGGCATGGATACTGCGACTAACGGTTCATTGCTGCTCAATCATAAAGTCTTCATGGATGCCGGGCACGATGAATACTGGACCGATAGCCAGGTCGCGAATGTCGAGGCCGCAAAAAACGCGGGCGTTAATCTCGTATTCCTGAGCGGCAACGAGATCTTCTGGCAGACGCAGTTTGCTCCGAGCATCGACGGCAGTGGGACAGCCAACCGCACTCTTGTGTCCTACAAGGACAGTCATTTCGAAAGTTTGATCAATCCCATCGGGCAGGGGACGGGCGCTTTTGAAGCCCCAGTCAGTTGGGGGGGCGTTAACACACCCTCCAACGCACTGACTGGCCAGTTGTTCTCGGTCGACCAGACCCCGACCCTTGGTACGATTACAATTCCCTTTGATATGACGAAGCTGCGTATCTGGCGAAACACCAGTGTTGCCACCACGGCGCCGGGTCAAACCGCATCGCTCGAACCGGGCCTTTTGGGATACGAGTGGGACTCATCCCCGGACAACGGGTTCATGCCGGCCGGGCTAATCAACGTCTCCTCGACGACACTGCAAGAACCTACCGTCAATTCTCAGTTCGGGAACGTCGACGGGACGGGTACCGCAACCCACAATCTCGTCGAGTACCGTGATCCGACCAGCGGCGCGCTCGTGTTTGGGGCCGGGACCGTCTTCTGGTCATGGGGCCTTTCCTCACAACACGACCCAGGCCCGGACGGCAACACGACGACGACCGACCCGAATGTCCAGCAGGCGATGGTGAATCTGTTCGCGGACATGGGGGTCCAGCCGCAGACGCTGCAAGCGAGTCTTGTCATCGCGAGCGCATCGACCGATCATACGCCGCCTACCTCCAAGATCACCAGCGTTTCGGCGGCCAGCGTGGTTGAAGGCGGGACTGTTACCGTGACCGGGACCGCCACCGATGTTGGCGGCGTGATTGGCGCCGTTCAGATTTCAACGGACGGCGGCAATACATGGCATCAGACGAGCGGCCAAATTGGCACGCAAAGTGTGAACTGGACTTATACATTTACTGCGCCGGCGCCTGGGAAATATTCGATCGAGACCCGGGCGGTAGATGATAGCCTCAATCTCGAGACCCCCGGCTCGGGGACCGCATATACGGTCACGCCATCCTCGGCCATCAGCATATTTTCCTCCAGTGGTACCCCTGCTGTCTTGGACGTAAGCGACATCCAGGTAGAGGTCGGGGTCAAATTTACGTCCGCTGAAAACGGCGAGATTACAGGCATTCGCTTCTATAAGGGCCCGCAGAACACCGGCACTCACGTAGGCGATCTGTGGAGCACCAACGGCACCTTGCTTGCCAGCGCCACCTTCAGCAATGAGACCGCCAGCGGCTGGCAGCAGGCGAATCTATCGACGCCGGTGAGAATCACTGCCGGCACCACCTATATCGTTTCGTACAACACCAACGGGAACTACTCCGATACTTCGGGTTATTTTGATACCTACTCGGGACAAACCAACGGATCACTGACGGCCCCAGGCGAGGCAACGAACGGGGTGTACGCGTACGGCAGCGGCAGCGTCTTCCCGAGCAATATTTCCGCTTCAGGCGATAATTACTGGGTTGATGTTGTATTCAACGACATGAGTGCCGGGCCTCAGGCCAACAATGATAGCGGCTTTACGACGACCGAGAACGGCACACTTACGATCGCCGCGTCTTCGTTGCTTGCCAATGACAGCGATCCGGCCGGCCTGTCGTTTTCGATCGCAAGCGTCGGCAATCTCGCCAATGGCACGGTAAGCTACAACGCCCAGACAAAGGTCGTGACCTTCGTTCCAACTGCTGGATATGCCGGAACGGCGACTTTCACCTATACGATCTCCGATACCAGTGGAGCCACCGGGACCGCGCAGGTTTCAGCCAATGTCCAGTATCCGGTTTCGGCGCAAAGTCTTTTCGGCACCAATGATACGCCAAGCGTGATCGCGTCCAATGACTTCAGCCCGGCCGAGCTCGGCGTAAAATTTACGGCGTCCGCAAACGGAACCATCACCGGCCTTCGCTTTTACAAGGGGGCCGGTAACGTAGGGACGCATGTTGCGGATTTATGGAGCGCGACGGGCACGCTACTTGCGACCGCGACCCTTACCAGCGAAACCGCGAGTGGTTGGCAGGAAGTCAACTTCGCTTCACCGGTGGCGATCACCGCGGGCACGACGTATGTGGCTTCGTACCACACCAGCGGCGACTACTCTGACACGTCCAACTATTTTACCACCTCGCTCACCAATGGAGAGCTCACCGCTCCCGCTGGCAACAACGGCGTCTACGCGTACGGCGCCGGGAGCATCTTCCCGACAAATACGTTCGGTGCGAGCAATTATTGGGTCGACGTTGTCTTCAATGGCTCGAATGTCATCCTGCCGCCAGTTGCTAACAACGACAGTGGCTTCGTGGTCAACGAGAACGGCTCGATCACGATTGCGGCGTCGACATTGCTCGCCAACGACACCGATCCCGGCGGTTTGCCGCTGACTGTCACGGGCGTCACCAACCCGCTTAACGGAACCGTCTCCTACGATCCCAATGCAAAGACCGCCACCTTCACGCCAAATGCCGGCTACACGGGGGACGCAAGTTTCAGCTATACGATCAGCGATACAGCCGGAGGGACCGCTACCGCGAGCGTCGGACTTTTGGTCAATTCCACGTCGACCGAGAGTCTGTTCAGCCTCAGTTCGGTCCCGAGCACGGTGACAGTGAATGATACCAATGCGGTGGAACTTGGCGTCAGATTCGTGGCCTCCGCAGACGGAATGATCTCGGGCCTGCGCTTCTACAAAGGATCGCAAAACACCGGGCCGCATGTCGCGGATCTGTGGAACTCGAACGGGACGCTGCTCGCTACCGCAACTTTCAGCAATGAAACCGCCAGTGGCTGGCAGCAGGTCAATTTCTCCAATCCGGTGGCGATTACCGCCGGAACGGCCTACATCGCGTCTTATCACACCGATGGCGACTACTCGATAAACGCCGGATATTTCACAAACCCGGCGGTGAGCGGCGATCTGACGGCGCCTGCTGGCAGCAATGGCGTCTATGCCTACGGGGCCAGCAGCATTTTCCCGACCAGTACATTCGACGCCAGCAATTATTGGGTCGACGTTGTCTACACCAAATCGATCGAGCCGCCGGTTGCGACCAATGATAGCGGCTTCGTGGTCAACGAAAACGGCTCGACCACGATTTCCGCTTCGGCACTGCTCGCCAATGATACCGATCCCAATGGTTTGTCGCTGTCGGTTACGGGTGTCAGCAATCCGACCAATGGCACCGTCTCTTACGATTCTACGGCGAAATCCGTCAGCTTCACGCCGAATGCCGGGTATACGGGAACAGCAAGTTTTACCTATTCCGTCGCGGATAGCAGCGGCGCGAGTGCATCGGCGAGCGCATCGCTCATTGTCAATGATCCTTCGGCGACCAGCCTGTTCAGTCCCACCTCGATACCGGCCGTTGTAACGGAGAACGATACCAATTCGATCGAACTAGGCTTCAAGTTCCAGGCTAACACGAACGGTGAAATCACAGGCCTGCGTTTCTACAAGGGGCCGGAGAACACTGGACCGCATGTTGCGGATCTGTGGAGTTCGACCGGGACGCTGCTTGCAACTGCAGCGTTCACCAATGAGACAGCCAGCGGTTGGCAGCAGGTAAACTTCTCCAATCCGGTAGCGATCACCGCGGGCACGACATACGTCGCGTCCTACCACACCAATGGTGATTACTCGGCTGATCCAAATCTATTCGCTACTGCGCAGACCAACGGCCCGCTGACAGCTCCCGCGAGTTCAAGCAGCGGTGGCAACGGGGTCTATGCGTACGGTAGCTCGAGTCTTTTCCCCACCAACAGCTTCAATTCAACGAGTTACGGCGTTGATGTCCTCTTTAAAGCGCAGTTGGCAGCATAGGAGCGGTATGATGCACGCCGAGGTTTACACGGATGGAATTGACGAGATCACCGTTGGCGGCGCAATCGTGCGCGTCGATCTGGTAAGTCTTTCGCCGACCGAACGCGACGCCAACAACGCGCCGAAAAAGGTCTTTCGTCAAAGATTGATCTTCTCGGTCGAAGCGTTCGCGAACTCGGTCGAAGTCATGCAAAATGCGCTCCAGGGTCTAGTCGACGCCGGAGTGGTCAAGCGCAACCAGGCGAGAGCGCCGATCGATGCGCCGACGATCAGCCCGGTCGGCGAGGGCGGTACCTCGACGACTCCGAACACCCCACGGTCTCCAAATGTCTCAGCAAATTTCCGCTGACGCGGAACAGGGCAGCAATCCCGCCGCAGAGCCTGCGGCGGATGCGCCGGCTTCCCCACGTTCGGAATCGCAGACTGCACTCGAATGTCTTGCCCGGGTCGCGGCACACCATGGCGTTGACCTGCCGGTCGAACGCTTGAGGCATGCATATGCTCTGGATGGCGCTCCGATCTCGCAAAATTTGCTGCTTCGCATGGCGAAGGAAGCGGGACTGCGCGCACGGACCACCCGGCTCGACTGGGATACCCTATTTCGGCTGGGTGAGGCCTATCCCGCACTTGTGCGGCTGGCGAACGGCAATTGGATCATCGTGTCGGGCGCAGGCGAGGGGCCGGGCGGCGAAGAGATGGTCAGCGTTATCGATCCGCTTGCGGAGCGACAGCACGAGCCGCTGGTTGTCGGCAGGGAATTATTTTGCGCCAATTGGCGTGGCGATTCGATTCTGATCAAGCGAAATAGTGGCTTTTCCGGTTCACAACAAGTTTTTGGATTCCGCTGGTTTATCCCTGAACTGCGGCGCGAGTGGCGACTGCTCGCCGACGTCGCGGTCGCTGCCATTCTGCTCTATGCGCTTGGCCTGGCGCTTCCGATCTTCTTTCAGCTTGTCATCGACAAGGTGCTCGTTCACGAAAGCTTCACGACACTTTATGTCCTGGCTGGAGGCGCGGCGGCCGCCTTGGCATTCGATTCCATATTCAACTTTCTGCGTCGCTACCTTTTGCTCTACGCCACCAACAAGGTCGACATTCGCGTTGCGACCAAGACATTCGGCCATCTCCTCGGCCTGCCCATCTCGTTCTTCGAGCATATGTCGGCCGGCGTGCTCGTCAAGCACATGCAGCAGGCAGCCCGCATCCGCGAATTCCTGACCGGCCGTCTTTTCCTGACGATGCTGGATGCATTGTCGCTGTTCGTCTTTATTCCTATCCTGGCGCTCTACAGCATCAAGCTCACATGCCTGGTGCTTGCCTTTACGGCACTTAGCGGCGCCGTCGTTACCTCGCTGATGGGGCCATTTCGGCGCCGCCTCTACGATCTCTATCAGGCCGAAGGCGCGCGCCAGGCGCTTCTTGTCGAAACCGTCCACGGAATGCGTACGGTTAAGTCGTTGGCGATGGAACCACTGCAAGGCAGGGTCTGGGATGACCGCTGCGCGCAATCGGTTTCCATGCGGTTCGGGGTTGAAAAAATTTCGGCCGGAGCGCAGTCCGTGACCGGATTTCTCGAAAAGATGATGACACTTGGAATCATATCGCTCGGTGCGCTCGATGTGTTCAATGGCGAAATGACCATTGGTGCGCTCGTTGCCTTCAACATGCTTGCGGGGCGGGTTTCGGGGCCATTGGTGCAGATGGTCACGATGGTTCACGAATATCAGGAAGTTGCCCTGGCAGTGAAGATGCTGGGCGAAGTGATGAACCAGGAGCCCGAGCGCAAGGGCAATCGCGACGGGTTACGACCGGAGTTCACCGGGAAAATTGAATTCGAGAACGTATCGTTCCGGTACGGCGCGGAAGGCGCGCCGGCGCTTGATGACGTCTCGTTCACGATTGAGCCCGGCAAGGTGTTTGGCATTGTCGGCAGGAGCGGATCGGGCAAGACGACCCTGACGCGTCTCATTGCGGGGCTCTATCCGGTGCAGCAGGGGCTGCTGCGCATCGACGGATATGACTCTCGCGAGCTCGATCTTGTGCATCTGCGCAAGAATCTCGGGCTCGTGCTGCAGGATAATTTCCTGTTTCGCGGCACCGTTCGCGAGAATATCGCGTGCGTAAAGCGCGATGCGACCTTCGCCGAGGTGGTACAGGCGGCGCAACTTGCGGGTGCTGATGAGTTCATCGAGCGCTTGCCGCGTGGCTTCGATACCATGCTCGAGGAAGATGCCTCGAATTTGTCTGGCGGCCAGAAGCAGCGTCTTGCGATTGCCCGGGCGTTGATTGTCAATCCGCGAGTCTTGATTTTTGATGAGGCGACGAGCGCCCTGGACTCCGAAAGCGAGATGATCATCCGTCGGAATCTGCGCCGGCTCGCGGAAGGGCGCACCGTCATCATCGTCTCGCACCGGCTGTCGATGCTCGCGGAAGCGAATGCGATTCTCGTAATCGATCGCGGCCAGATCGTTGACGTAGATCGCCACGACAAGCTTCTGGCGAAGTGCACAATCTATCGACATCTTTGGAACCAGCAGACGAAGCAGATCGCATGACCCGCGCTGACAAACAACCTGATGACCTGAAAGTTGGCAAAGCACCGGCGCCGAAAAGCGTTGAGCGGCGTCGACGATCTCTGTTCCGGGCGTTCTCGCGGCCGCGGCCGGCCGTAGTCGCGCAATTCCAGTCGGACGCGATCGAAGTTGAGGAGCGCACGCCACCCCGCATCGCGCGCCTTACGCTGTATAGCGTTGTCGCACTGATCCTTGCCGCGGTTACATGGGCATGCGTTTCGCATGTGGACATGATCGTGACGGCGCAAGGAAAGCTGATCACAACCCGTCCCAACCTTGTTGTCCAACCGCTGGAGACATCGGTCATCCGGGAAATTCATGTCAGGGCCGGTGACGTCGTCAACCGTGGTGATGCGCTGGCGACGCTTGATCCGACCTTCTCGCAGGCGGACCTGGATCAGTTGCGAACGCGCGTTGCGGCGTTTGACGCGACGATCAACCGCCTCAAGGCGGAATTGGGCGGTTACGACTTTGTCGTGACCGATTCCGCAAATCCCGACGACGTCCTGCAAGGCAAGATGTTTCTTCAACGCCGAACGTTCTATGAGACCCAGCTACGCAACTTTGATGCCCAGATCGCGAGCGCTCGCGCCAATCTCAAGACCGGCCAGGACGAGGAGGCGGTGCTGGTTCAGCGGCTCGAGACCATGACGTCAATCGAGACCATGCGCGGGACGCTGATGGCCAAGGAAGTCGGCTCAAAGTTGAATCTTTTGCTATCCCGCGATGCGCGCCTCGAAGTTGAAAGCAATCTGTCGCGCGTTCGCGGAAACCTGGTGGACTACGAGCACAAGGTAGAGAAAGCCCGCGCGGATCAACAGGTCTTCGTCGAAGAGTTCCGTAAGACCGCCTATCAGGATCTCGTCGAGACGCTGGCGAAGCGTAACAGTGCGGCGGAGGATCTCAAGAAGGTCGAACTCCGTCGGCAACTGATCATGCTGTCGGCACCAGCGGATTCAATCGTGCTCGAGGTCGCCAATCGTACGGTCGGCTCGGTCGTTCGCGAGGCGGAGACGCTATTCGTCCTGGTTCCCCGGGATGTGCCGCTGCAGGCCGAGATCAATGTGGAGGGCAAGGACATCGGCCAGGTTACGGTCGGTCAGCCGGTGCGGATCAAATTCGAGGCCTTTCCGTTTCAAAAATATGGAACGGGGACAGGAACTGTCCGTGTAGTCAGTCAGGACACGTTTGCACCCGATCCAAAGGCGGAAGGTGCGCATCGAATGCCGGCCCCATATTACCGGGTGCTGGTAGACGTCACCGACACAAAGCTCCGTCTTCAGCCCGAACGCATTCAGATGATTCCGGGAATGGCCGTGACCGCCGAATTGAAGGTGGGACGTCGCAGCGTGATCTCTTATTTCCTCTATCCGCTGCTTCGCGGATTGGATGAAAGTATACGCGAATATTGATCATTCGTTATCTTCAGCATGGCATTTTTCTATGAACATGAGCTCGAACATCAGCAGTTTAAGGATTCCGATGCGACCAGGATCCGACCCATTGTCGCGTAATTCACCCATGGTGAATTACGTTCTGGGCGGTCTTCAGCAATGCTGGATTCCCGAGCACGGCCGCTGGTCGCATATCTATCATTTGGATGGCCGTGACCGGCCGAATGAATCTCTGCCGCCAAGCGACGTGTTTTACACGCTCAATGTGCTGCTTGGGATGTCCCGCGTGGGCGAGATTCCGGACAGCGTCAATGTATCGGAAATCTTCCGGCGTAATGTTCGTCAGCTGACGAGGATGCCGGTCGCGAAGTATGCATTCGGCATGGCGCTGTGGGCGGCCGCAGAGCTCGAGCTGGATGTCCCCGAGGACGTTGTGCAAGATCTGAATAGCCTGCTGCTGGAGAAGAACTGGAAGGATTTTCGCGCGCAGGACCTTGGAATGCTGCTGACAGGAATTGTCGCTCAGGCGAAGGCCGGCCGAAAGCAGTGGTATCACCTTGCAGGCCCGCTGTTTTCCTTCCTTAGCGAACGATACCACAGCGAGTCCGGGCTGTTCTTCGACGCCGCTTCGGGCTTTCGGCGGCGATTTGCTTCTTTTGCCACCCAGACTTACCTGACGATTGCTTGCTATCACTATGGCGAGTTCGCGGGAAATTCTGCGGCTATTGCCATGGCCAACGCCTGCACCCGGAAACTGATTGCGCTGCAAGGTCCCCGCGGCGAGTGGCCCTGGTTCTTCGATGCTCAACACGGCCGGGTACTCGATTTCTACGAGGTTTATTCGGTCCACCAATACGGAATGGCGCCCGCCTTGCTTGAATGCGCCGAACGTCATGATGTCCAGGAAGCCCGCGCGGCATTGGTAAAGGGCTTCGAGTGGGTTTTGGGCGAGAACCAGTTGGGCAGGTCGATGCTCATACCCCAACTGCAGTTGAGCATTCGCTCGCAGGTCAGGAAAAGCGAGTTGCATACGAAGAACAAGCGCATGCTACGCGCCGTTCGGAATGCCTATCTGGGGCGTTCGTCGACCTTGATCGATCCAGCCGAGGTCAGCCTTCGCCTCGAATGCCGGAGCTATGAACTCGGATGGATTCTCTGGTCGTTTGGTCAACGTCCCGAGCTATCACAGTTGACCCACAATCAGGCCTTCAGCAGCGCTCTCAGGTAGATAAAGCGCTGATTTCTTGTTTGAGCCTGATCGCTATCCTGCGCGGCCTAATCATCCGATCAGCGCTCAATCCGGCTTGTTAACAGTCGACGATGTAGGGGTCGTGTGAGCGTCTAAGCGTGGTCACGTGGATTTCTGCTCTGGCATTTCCTCGCCCGCCGCGCGAGCCTATTAGGAAACTGGCGCTCGCACGTATGATGCTTTCACGCATGTCTGTTATCCCGCCCATCGCGAAATAGCTTCGAACGCGCAACTCGGCCGACAAGTCGCATCAAGAGCAGGAAGTTAAACTGGCGCGCGTCAAAAGATGAAATAGGTCGCACGACACGGTAGCCCACGCGTAGCAGGTAAGCCGGAGTAAGTTTGCCGGGCTTGGTGAACACAGCGATGGCTTCGTGTTCGTCCAGTCTTTTCTTGATCGAATATCCGTTCGGTCCGCCATATTTGAGGCCAGCGCCGGATATCCGGAGTATCGTGAAAGGTGTGTTCTCCAGAAGCCACCGAGACCACTCCTGATCTTCGGCGGAAAATACCTCGGGACGGAACGGCCGATGACGAACCAAATCTGTCCTCAAGAGCGCGCTTGTATTCCATATCCCATTGTGGCCGTCAAAGGTCTCAACATCGACTTCAATTCCGGTCGGATTTGGACCTTCCTCGTTGCAGAAATAGGCTGCGCCATAACTTGAATTGAGCCGCAACCAATCCAGGGCATAGTGTAGCGCCGAGATGTGCCAAAGCTGCGTGTGACTGCTGATGATCAGAACGTAATCCGTGCCGACCAGTTCGAGGCCCTGGTTGATCGCGGACGAGTAATTGAATTTCGACCCCACGTAGTTAATCACGGTCGAATTCGGCGGGATCAGCTTGAGCGTTGAATCCGTCGACCCCGAATCGACAATGATATAATGATCCGGTGGGCACGACTGCGCCTCAAGTGATCGGATTGTGTCGCTAATGGTTTTCCCAGAATTGAAGGTCCGAATTAACGCGCTGTAATTTGAATCGAACGCGCGACGTCCTTCCGGACTCGGCACATGTGCCGACTGCGAATCAGCCATACCGAACCCCAAGCTGCCCGGCCAGCGCCGGGTGTTTGACATCAGCAGCTTGGGTGCCGACCCCGGTATCCGCCTGGCTGCGGCCTAATCGACGACAAGCCAACCGAGAGGCGCGCCACCTCTCGGCTTTTGGATCAGGCCTCGTCTATTCGTTCGACACCCGACGAAGCAGGTGTAACCCAAGCTGCCGTTGAATGGCAGGGCATGTATCAAGACGCCTTGCCGAGGTTTCATGCTATCGCACGTTGATTCTTGGTTCAACCCCAACCAGGTCGAATATGGGCTTGACTTTGGGATTGACGCTAATTTACGGCGACTGGGCCGGGGCAACGCGGGCTAACGGGGCTGATGACTCTCGGCATCATCGCGCTCGGCGCGCTGGATGTGTTCAATGGCGAGATGACGATCGGTGCGCTGGTCGCCTTCAACATGCTCGCCGGGCGGGTTCTCGGGGCCATTGGTGCAGATGGTCACCATGGTTCATGAATACCGCGCTGGCCGTGAAAATGCTCGGCGAGGTGATGGAGCGCAGGGGCAATCGCGACGGATTGCGGCCGGAGTTCACCGGAAAAATCGAATTCGAGAACGTGTCGTTCCGGTACGGCGCGGAAGGCGCGCCGGCCCTCGACGACGTTTCGTTCACGATCGAACTCGGCCGTGTTCTCGATTTCTACGAGGTTTATTCGGTTCACCAATACGGCATGGCTCCCGCTTTGCTGGAGTGCGCCGAATGTCATGATGTCCAGGAAGCCCGCGCGGCGTTGACAAAGGGATTCCACTGGGTTCTCGGCGAGAACCAGCTGGGCAAGTCGATGCTCATACCCAAGCTGCAGTTGAGCATTCGCTCGCAGGTCAGGAAATGCGAACTTGCAAACGAAGAAGATGCGCGTACTGCGCGCCGTTCGGAATGCATACCTGGGGCGTTCGTCAACCTTGATCGATCCGGCCGATGTCGGACTTCGCCTTGAGTGCCGGAGCTATGAGCTCGGATGGATTCTCTGGTCGTTCGGTCAACGTTCCGACCTCTGCCAGTTGACCCACAATCAGGCCTTCAGCAACGCTCCAAGGTAGTTGGCATCCGTCGCCGATCCTGCGCCCGTGTTGCGGGCGGGACCCCGGGCCCGGTTGGGCCGCACGCCTGCGTGGCGAGCAACAACCTCTTGGGGCGGGGCAGCGGAGCCATTGTCGACCACGATGATCTCGAACGGTGGTCGGCTGAGAGTTTGTACCTCGAGGCTGCGGAGGCAGGCTTCCAGTCGGTCGGGCTGATTAAGGCGTGGGAAATCGCAGAGATCATGGCGTTATTAACGCTATTTAATTTTGTCAGGGGCTCTATTATTATCCCAGCGGCGTCCTCCGCCGGTCATTTATGCTGGTACCGAATGCGTCGCCGCGGAGCAAAAGCGGCGTAAAAGTCAAGTAAATCATGGTTTTGATACCCCGCAGTGTTCGGTTCGATGCCTTGGTAAATGTGCGATACCGACCGATCGGATGCGGCTAACGCAGCGATTCAAATTAATAATTCACGTCTTGTTATTAAATAGCATCTCGCATAATATAATATTATATTAAATACCGACCAGCGGAATGGGTTGGCAATCATCCGGTTCGCGTCGCCCGTAGCATTTAATTTGGCTGTTTATTGGGGGTGATAATGCGTGAAAGTTTTCTAGGATGTCCGATCGATATCCTCACAATGGCCGAAACCGTGGATCTTGCAAGAAACGCGATGCGTAACCGTCAGCGGTTGCAACACGTCGCGCTCAATGTCGCGAAATTCGTCAATATGCGACGCGATCCCGTTCTTGCTGCCGATGTGGCGAACAGCGATGTCGTGAGCATCGATGGGATGGGAATTGTCTGGGCAGCGAGATGTGTCGGTCTTCCAGCCAAAGTCCGGGTGACAGGTGTCGATCTGCTCACTGAACTCCTCGCGGTGTGTGCCGATGAAGGGTTCAAGCCGTACTTTCTTGGAGCGACACCCGAGGTATCGGAACGGGCGGTCAGGCGGGTTTGTGAGAAGCATCCGTCAATTCAATTTTCCGGAGTTAGGGACGGCTATTTCTCTGCGGACCAGGAAAGGCAGGTTGTCGATTCCATCCGGGACAGTGGAGCGGATTGCCTGTTCATTGGCATGCCGACGCCCCGCAAAGAGCGATTTCTCGCGAGCTATCGTGACGAACTCAACGTCCCATTCATCATGGGGGTGGGAGGGGCTTTAGACGTTCTCGCCGGTCAAGTTCGACGGGCTCCTGTCCGAATGCAGCAGCTAGGGCTTGAATGGCTCTACCGCGTTTACCAGGAGCCGGGACGGATGTGGTGGCGATACGCAAAGACCAATACGCTGTTTGCCGGAATTCTGGCTCAGGCATTTGTTCAGCAAAACCTGCAGCCAATTCCAAGAGCGAATAGGGTGGTGCCCCCCAGTTCGACCCGCAGCGGGGGCTAACGCGTGCAAAAGCATTTTCTGATTCTTTTGGGAACGCGTCCGGAAGCGATCAAGCTCTTTCCGGTCATCAATCGGCTAAAGGCCGAAAACAATTCAACCGTCACTGTCTGTGCGACGGCACAGCATCGTCATTTGCTCGACCAGGTGCTCAAGCTGGCGAACATCGTGCCCGACTTCGATCTCAACATCATGACGGCCAACCAGACGCTCGATCATTTGAGCGCGCGGCTGCTCGGCGACATCAGCGATGTGTTGGACCGCGTTAAGCCGACCAGGGTCATTGTTCAGGGTGATACCGCGACTGCAATGACCGGCGCGCTCGCATCGTACTACCGTCGTATCCCGGTGTCGCATGTCGAAGCCGGGCTGAGGAGCGGAGATATATATGCTCCCTGGCCGGAAGAGGTGAACCGGAAGATTGTGGGCTCGATTGCCGACCAGCACTTTGCTCCAACCGACAGAGCGGCGAGAGCTCTACAATCCGAGAATGTGCCGAAGGACCGGATACATGTAACGGGAAATACCGTCATCGACGCCCTGATTGCCGCGAAGGCGATCGTTGATGCGGACCCGCATCTTGCGTCACGCTGGGACAGCATAAGGCAGCATCACGGAAACCGCCGTATCATTCTCGTAACTTGCCATCGGCGGGAAAATTTCGGAGACGGCATCCTCAACATCGTTGAAGCGCTGCTGACGATTCTCCAGAGGGAGGATGTCGCAATCGTTCTGCCCATTCATCCGAATCCAAACGTGCATGACATTTTCGCCGCACGTCTGTCCAACCATCCGCGCGTGATACTGATCGAACCACAGGAATATACCGACTTCGTTGGTTTGCTGTCGCTGGCATATCTCGTATTGACCGATTCCGGCGGCGTCCAGGAAGAGGCGCCGACTTTCGGCAAGCCGGTTCTCGTGATGCGCGAAACCACCGAGCGCCCGGAGGGCGTCGAAGCCGGCACGGCTCGCCTGGTCGGAGCCGACCGCACCAGAATTGTAGAAGAAACATTTCGTTTGCTCGATGACGACGAGTGCTACTCGGCGATGTCGCGATCTCACAACCCTTTCGGGGATGGGCGGGCAAGCGAACGCATTGTGAAGGTGCTTCTGAATGCCTGAGTTTCAAAAGGTTGCAGTTATCGGGCTCGGTTACATAGGCCTGCCGACTGCGGCGTTGATCGCCAGTCGCGGGATCCAGGTGATCGGGATCGATACGAAAGAAGATGTGGTCCGTACCGTCGCGTCAGGGGCCATCCACATCGCCGAACCCGATCTGGATGGCCTCGTACAGAAGGTCGTATCCAGCGGATCGCTGGTGACCTCGACGAAGCCTCAGCCTGCGGACGTATTCATTATTGCGGTGCCGACCCCCATTGACGGTGCAAACCGGCCGGACCTGACGAGCGTGAATGCCGCTGTCGAAAGTATCATGGACGTATTGGCGCCGGGTAATCTGGTCATCCTGGAATCCACATCGCCGATCGGGACGACCGAAGGGATCGCAAAGCGGATAACCGAGTGCCGCCCCGACCTGCATATCGACACCAACGGCAAAGACGATGCCTGCGTTTCCGTTGCTTATTGCCCCGAGCGTGTTTTGCCGGGCCGAATACTGACCGAGCTCATTAACAACGACCGCTGCATCGGAGGCATAACTCCCTGGTGCACCAGGCGGGCGCAGCGCTTTTACAAGATGTTCGTCCGGGGCGCTTGTGTGCCTACAACCGCCCGGGCAGCGGAACTTGTAAAGCTGACTGAAAATGCCTTTCGCGACACAAACATTGCGTTCGCCAACGAGCTTTCTCTGATCTGCGACCGATTTGATATCAACGTTTGGGAAGTCATCGACCTTGCAAACCGTCATCCGCGGGTGAACGTATTGCGGCCCGGGCCCGGCGTCGGCGGACACTGCATTGCGATCGATCCCTGGTTCATCATCGATTCCGCGCCCGATCTCGCGCGTGTCATGAGGACGAGCCGCGATGTCAATAACTCCAAGACAACGATGGTCATCGAGCGTGCTCAGGCTTTGATCGACGATCATCCCTACGCGAACATCGCTTGTTGCGGTCTGACCTTCAAGGCGAACATCGATGACCTCAGGGAAAGTCCCGCAATGGATATCGCGTTGCATCTCGCGGCCAAATACGGCTCGCGCATCAAGGTCGTAGAGCCAAACCTTCGCCGGCTGCCTCTCGCGTTCGAACAATACGGAGCGGAGTTCCTTGGCATCGATGAAGCTCTCCGAAGCTGCGAGATTGCCGTTCTCCTGGTTGACCACGACGAATTCAAGATGGTGCCTCTGGCGGAGCGAAGGCATCTCGACGTTATCGATACGCGCGGGATCTGGCAGGACATGCCGGCGCGAACGTGACCAACATGACCGCGATAGAGACGGCGTTGTCAGTATCGAATGCCGAACAAGAACGAGAGGGCCTCGTCTACAGGCCGAACCATAACGATCGGGAATTTGACTAGCCCGATGCAGGCGTACGCCGCCCTAATGGGCCACTTTTGATAGATGTTTTTGTATGAATGGGTGTCAAATGCCGAATAGCTTCGTCGCAATTGGTGTGGTCGGATACGGTTACTGGGGTCCGAACCTCGTTCGCAACTTTGCGTGCGGCGAGACTTCGCGCGTCGTCAGCGTTAGCGATCTGGACCCGGCGAAGCTCGCCGTCAGCAGACGTCTCCATCCGGAGATCGGAACGACTACCGACTTTCGCGATATCCTTCAGGATCCCAGGGTTGACGCGGTAGCTATCGCAACGCCCGTACATACTCATTACGAACTGGCGCTCGCCGCGCTGCGGGCTGGAAAACATGTCTTCGTTGAAAAGCCGCTGGCGCCCACATCAGATCAGGTGCGCCGTCTCATCGAGGAGGCGGACAAGCGGAATCTGGTTCTAATGGTCGACCACACATTCCTGTACACGCCGGCCGTCCAGAAAATTAGTGAATTGTTGCGCGAAGGCGCGCTCGGAGAGATCTATTATTACGACAGTATCCGCTCGAGCCTGGGGCTTTTTCAAAGCGACGTAAACGTGATCTGGGATCTCGCAGTACACGACATATCGATCATCCAGCACATCCTGAACGAGGCGCCGGTTGCCGTCTCGGCAACGGGCTCGTGCCATGTTACGGGAGCGCCCGAGAATATGGCTCACATAACGCTGTTTTTTCAAAGCAGCTGCGTGGCCCATGTCAGCGTCAACTGGCTGTCGCCGATCAAGGTCAGGCAGACGTTTATCGGCGGCAGCCGGAAGATGATCGTCTATGATGATGTCGAACCCACCGAGAAGATCAAGATTTACGACAAGGGGATCACGCTGAACGGCTCACCGGAGAAGGCGCACCAGCTCAGGATCGGATATCGCGCCGGAGATATGTGGGCGCCACATCTGGCGGCGAAGGAGGCGCTGCAAACCGAGGTGCAACATTTTGTCGACTGCCTGCGCACCGGCAATACGCCCATTTCCAGCGCGGAGTCTGGCCTGCGGGTCGTGGAGATCCTGGAGGCGGCGTCACGTTCGATCAAAGAACAGGGAAGGCCGGTCCGGTTAAATCAAGCCCATAAGCTACCGGAGAGAGTGTGATGGTTGCGGATCCGGCTCCTATCAGGACATATCCTATGCGAGAGCGGCCGGCGTTTTATGGGCACTGATTGGCGGAAGCCTCGAAGTATCGTCGATTTAGCGGTTTGTGCGGGAAGCGCGTTACACAATCAGCCTCTGCGGCCCTGGCAAGACAAGATATTCGGCTGGGAACACGTGGCATTTCGTTCGACGTGGACCTCGCTTGTATTGTATTTTCTCACCGTTCGCCGCAATTTGCTAGTAGCAGGCTGATATGACCGCTATTCACCGCTCAATCTTCTTCTCTGCGATCGAGCGCTACGGAAGCTTGCTGCTTTTGCTCTTCTCGACCGCAGTGCTGTCGCGGTTACTGACTCCCGGGGAATTCGGAATCTACGCCGTGATCAACGCGGTCATCGCTGTCATTACTGCGTCATTTCAGGAATTTGGCGGGGCCAATTATCTCATTCAAAAAAAGATGCTTTCAGAACAAAATATCAGAACGGCATTTACGATTACATTTTGTATTTCGATGATAATCGGCCTCGCTCTTTTCGTCTGCAGCGATGCGTTCGTCTGGTTTTTCAGGCAAGACGGTTTAAAAGCGGGTATCGCAGTTTCTATTTTGAATTTCGCGCTAGCACCGTTTTCAGTCGTGACATCGGCGTTGTTTCGCCGCGACATGGAATTTGGCAAGCTTGCGATTTGTAATCTTGCAGCGAATTGTGTTTCAATTGCAGTCTCAATTGCGCTGGCTATCATGCACTATAGCTTTATGGCCCCGATTTGGGGCGCGGTTGCTGGAAATGTCATTCTCACGGTCCTGCTGATCGCCCTTTGCAAAAACAAACGGGTCTTCCGTCCTTCTCTCGCGGAATACCCGGACGTAATAAGGTTCGGCCTCTACTCTGGCGGCGTCAGCATTATCAACGTGTTCTACAATTTGGCACCGCAGATCTTCCTTGCGCGTATCCTGGATTTTGCGGCCGTAGGGCTTTACAGCCGCGCCATCGGCATCACGCAAGTGTTCGATAGACTAGTCGGCCAGGTTTTGAGCCCGGTGGTCATGCCGGCAATTTTTGCCCAAACCAAAGCCGGCGGAAATCTGAAGCACATCTATCTAGATGCAGTTACGCTTCTTACCGCGGTGCATTGGCCGTTTCTTGCTTTCGTTGCAATCATGGCTCAGCCGATCATCTCGATCTGGCTCGGCCCAACCTGGCTGGAAATCGTTCCCTTGGTTCGCATGATGTGCATTGCATATCTCTCGCTGTTCGCGGCCTGCCTGACATATCCCGTGCTGGTTGCCGTGGGCAGCGTGCGCGACGCACTGATATCGTCGCTGATTTCGCTTCCTCCATCGCTGCTTGTCATCTTTGTTGCTTCGTTCTTTGGTGTGCAGGCGGTTGCTGCATCTGCAATGCTCACTTTGCCGTTTCAAGCGGCTGTTGCGATCTATTTTATCAGCCGGCACCTCCACATTGGATGGCGCGATCTCTTTCGCGCGACATTCAAGAGCGCAATCGTTGCGGTCGTGAGTTGCGCCGGAGTGGCAGTCTGCGCTGCGATGGTGGAATATGGTCTGCTGCCTCCGATCGTTGGATTGGGCCTGGCCTGTGTTTCCGCGGCAGTATGTTGGCTATTAAGTATGGTCGTCACTGAGCATCCGCTCTGGCCCCGGCTACAACTGGCGGCCACCGGCATCTTTGATCTGCCATTCCTTAGATTCGCGGGCTACGCAAAGCGCAATTCGATCGGATAGCCCCAGACCGTACGTCAATGGCGGATGAGGATCTGCCGAGGGAGAAATTTGGATGCCTGTTGCAAAAGATGTTCAGCTCGGCCGTGACGTCCGGATATTCCATCCAGACCTCGTGAATCTCTATGGCTGTGTGGTCGGCGATGAAACCCGGATCGGTACGTTCGTCTAGATTCAGGCCGGAGCGAAGATCGGATCGCGATGCAAGATATCGTCACACACCTTCATATGTGAAGGAGTGACGATTGAGGATGAGGTCTTCATCGGGCACGGCGTCATGTTCACGAATGACAGGTTTCCGAGGGCGACCACGGAGGATGGCCGACCGCAAGGGCCGACCGACTGGAAAGTGGAAGCCACCCGGATCGGCCATCGAGCGTCGATTGGGTCGAACGCTACGATTTTGTGCGGAATCACCATTGGCGCGGGGGCGACCGTCGGTGCCGGTTCGGTCGTAACGCGGGATGTTCCTCCGCGGGCGGTCGTGGCCGGCGTGCCGGCCCGCGCGATGGACCCCAAGGCGGTCACGGACGGCGCTTGAAGTCCTGAAGGTCGGAAAATAGGTGCAGCGGCTTTGGCGCCCAATTAACCGATTTACACGAATTCAGCAATTTGCAGAATAATGCTATTTATTTTATTTGTTTATTTTTGATTTATGATTTAATTTTGGAGCTTCGATTTAATTCATTTAACCCGTGCGATCGTGCGGCATTTTGGACAGGACCAGCCCTTTGATACCTTTCCTTGATTTGAAGGCGCAGTACCAACAGATGAAACCGGAGATCGATGCCGCCGTACTGCGCGCCATCGATAGCGCCCAGTTTGTGCTGGGACCGGAAGTTTCTGCATTTGAAGAGCGTTTTGCCTCTTATTGCGATGCAAGACATTGTCTCGCGGTCAATAGCGGGACCTCGGCCTTGCATCTAGCGCTTCTAGCCGCCGGAGTTGGGCCCGGTGACGAGGTGATAACGGTCTCGATGACATTTGTCGCGACCACCGCCGCCATTCTCTACAGCGGCGCGAGGCCTGTGTTCGTGGATGTTGATCCCGTCACATGGACAATGAATCCGAGCTTGATCGAGGCCGCGATCACGCCCCGAACCAAAGCGATCCTGCCGGTCCATCTGCACGGCCTGATGGCCGACATGGACGCGATTATGGAGATTGCCCGCCGCCACAACCTCGTCGTCATCGAGGACGCGGCGCAGGCGCATGGCGCAGAATACAAGGGGCGCCGTGCGGGATCGATCGGCGATCTCGGCTGTTTCAGCTTTTATCCCGGCAAAAACCTGGGTGCGTATGGCGAAGGCGGCGCGGTCGTCACCAATCAGCCCGAACTCGCGCGTCGCATTTCCCTGCTGCGGGACTGGGGACAGGAGTCCAAGTACAATCACGTGGTGCCCGGTTACAACTATCGAATGGATGGAATTCAAGGCGCCGTCTTGAACGTGAAGATGAATTACATCGAAGCATGGACCGAAGCGCGCAGAGCAGTTGCTTCGTACTATGATCAGCTGCTGGTGAAACATCGATGCCGGCGGCCGACACCGCCTTCGCACAGCCGGCATGTTTATCATGTTTATGCCGTGGGTCTTGCGCGACGCGATGAGGCACAGAAAGCCCTGCAGGCGGCCGGCATCGGCGTCGGCATCCATTATCCCGTGCCGGTTCATCTTCAAAAGGCTTATGCAAATCTCGGATATGGAGCGGGAGATTTTCTCGTCACCGAGCTATTGGCCAATGAATTCCTCTCGGTTCCGATCTATGCCGAACTTCGGTCGGAGCAGGTTTCCAAAGTGGTTATGGAACTGGAAAAGGTCTTTCTTGCCGAAGCCGCATAGGGCGACAGCAGACTTTGCCTCACTAAACATCTTGTCGATGGAACAGGCGAATAGGAGAGTATTGTGGTTCATTTGAAGGGAAAGCGCGTTCTGGTGACCGGCGGCGCCGGATTTATCGGCTCGCACATCGTGGATTTGCTGTGCGACGAGGGCTGCCTCGAAATCGTTGCTATCGACAACATGGTTCGCGGACGGCCCGAAAATCTCAAGCGCGCCTCGACGCGAGGGCCGGTACGTCTGGTGCACGGCGATATCCGCGACGCCAAGTTAATGGGGCCGCTGGTGAAGGCGGCAGACATTGTCTTTCACCAGGCGGCACTGCGCATCACCCACTGCGCGGCCGAACCGCGTCTGGCGATGGAAGTCATGGTGCAGGCGACCTTCGATTTGCTTGAACTTTGCGTTCAGCACGATGTCGAGAAAGTCATCGCAGCATCATCGGCATCGGTCTATGGAATGGCCGAGGAGTTTCCGACGACGGAGCGGCAAAATCCCTATGACAACCGGACAATCTACGGCGCCGCAAAGGCCTTCAACGAAGGCCTGCTTCGTACGTTCAATGATATGTACGGGCTCGACTACGTTGCCTTCAGATATTTCAACGTCTACGGCGATCGCATGGATATCCATGGGCGCTACACCGAAGTGCTGATCCGGTGGATGGAGCGCTTGGAAGCCGGGTTGCCGCCGATTATCTTCGGCGACGGCCAGCAGACGATGGACTTTGTCCACGTTCGGGATATTGCCCGCGCCAACATCCTCGGAGCCAAGGCAAAAGCCAGCGATCACGTATTCAACGTGGCGAGCGGTGCGGAAACAAGCCTCGCCCAACTCGCCGCTGCGCTGGCCTCAGTGATGGGTCAGGGACATCTGATTCCGGAGTTCGCGCCGGAGCGATCGGTCAACCCGGTGCCCCGCCGTCTGGCATCGACGACGAAAGCTGAACGATTGCTTGGTTTCCGCGCCAGCGTCCCGCTGGAACAGGGACTGCATGAACTTGTGGATTGGTGGCGGAGCGAACGCGGCTCGTTCGCGGTGTCGGCTCAACAAGAGGCTGTCGTTTCGTGATCCCGATTGCAATGCCGTTTCTTGATGAAGACGAGGCCGACGCGGCCCGCGAGGCGGTGCTGTCTGGCTGGGTCTCGCAAGGGCCGCAGGTGGCCGCCTTCGAGCGTGAGTTTGCGGCTCTGGTCGATGCGCCTTATGCGTGCGCGGTGTCCAATTGTACGACTGCCCTGCACCTCGCTTTGACGGCGATGAATATCGCCCCGGGCGACGAGGTGATCACCGCCAGTCATTCGTTCATCGCAACAGCGAACTGCATCAGATATTGCGGCGCGACTCCCGTTTTCGTTGATATCGATCCGGAAACCTACAATATCGATCCGGCGCGCGTCGCCGAAGCCATTACGCCGCGCACGCGCGCCGTTCTTGCCATTCATCAAATGGGTATGCCCTGCGATCTAACCGCGCTGGTCGCCCTGGCCAAGCGGCATGGCATCATTCTGATTGAAGACGCAGCTTGTGCCGCGGGCAGCCAGATCCACGTCGATGAACGATGGGACCGGATCGGCAAGCCCCACGGAGATATCGCCTGCTTCTCGTTCCATCCGCGCAAGGTGATCACGACCGGCGAGGGGGGCATGCTGACGACATCTAATCCGGAGTTCGACCGCAAGTTCAAGCTGTTGCGCCAGCACGGCATGAGCGTGCCTGACACCGTTCGGCACGGTTCCCCGCAGGTAATCTTTGAAGATTATCTCGTTGTCGGCTACAACTACCGGATGACCGACATGCAGGCCGCTGTCGGACGCAAGCAGCTCATGAAGCTGCCCGACATCGTTGCCCGCCGCCGCACACTGGCTTCGCGCTATGCCGAGCTTCTCGGGAATATCGAAGGACTACGGCTGCCTTTCGAGCCTGACTGGGCGCGTTCCAACTGGCAGAGCTACTGCGTACGATTGCCGGACCGGGTCGATCAGAGAGCCGTCATGCAGAGTCTTCTCGACCGCGGGATCGCGACGCGACGCGGGATCATGTGTTCTCACCGCGAGAAGCCCTATGCGGGCGAGAAACCGCTGCATGATCTCAGGCAATCAGAACTGGCGCAGGACCACGCGATCCTGCTTCCGATCTACGCGCAGATGAATGAGGAGGATCAGATCCGCGTTGCGGATGAATTGAAGGCAGAGCTGCGGGTATGACCAATGTCGTATGGAATGATCTCCGCCAGGATTGCGTGCCGATTTCCTAGAAAGCAGAACAGATGGCCAAGGTCGATATTCTTGTTCCCTGCTATAACTATGGACGTTTCCTGGAGAACTGTGTCCGCAGTGTTCTCGATCAGTCCATTCGCGACGTACGGGTGCTCATCATTGACGACGCCTCATCGGACGACTCGCTCTCAACGGCAGAGAAGCTGGCCAATGCCGATCAGCGCGTCATCGTCATCGCACACACGCGCAACAAAGGGCATATCCAAACCTACAATGAAGGTATCGATTGGGCCGACAGTGACTACTTTTTGCTTTTATCCGCCGACGACCTGCTGGTACAGGGGGCACTCGCGCGCGCCGTCGCGATCATGGATGAAAATTCGGATATAGGGCTTACCTATGGAGGAAGTGCAGTCTGGCAGGACGGTCTTCCATTTCCAAGTATCGATCCGGTGCATAGCTACACGTGGTCGCGGCAGGACATAATCAAGGATATGTGCAGGAGCGCGATAAATTTTGTGCCGACGCCAACGGCTATAGCGCGAACCAGCAGTCAGAAAGCGATTGGCGGTTATCGCCCATCCCTTCCTCACGCGGGAGACATGGAGATGTGGCT
Source organism: Bradyrhizobium sp. (assembly GCA_028290305.1). The sequence continues at coordinate 16,759 of JAQGKC010000426.1, read as the reverse complement.
GCGCTTTGCGGGGCATGGCGCGGTTGCTCGCATCGACGCGGTGCAAGCGATTTATAGAACGCATGCTGCTGCGATGTCTAAGGCGTACTTTCCCGCGATCTATCCTGACCTGCGGCAACGCCGACTAGCTTTCGAGAGCTTCTTTGATGAATACGGTAGCTCTCTGACTAATTTGCGCGAGTTGCGATCACTGGCCCGTTGCGAGCTCGCGCAGCAAGCGATTCGGAGTGGTGTCCCATTGTTGCGACGAGGCCACCTCTCGGGGCTTCGCCTCGTCCGCGAAGCTCTGAGTCTAAATCCGAGGCTGAGTTATTCTCCGCTTCTTTTGAATTTGCTTAAACCTCCCGGGCCGGAGGGGCGCGAATGGGCACGGTCGGCGGCGAGAGGGGCGGCCGGTAGACTGCTTGGCCGATGAATACAGTCGAGTGCAACCGGGCAACGATGTGACGAAGAGAGCGCAGCATGCGAACTCAACCGGGCGGACGAATCGATTTTTGATGAACCAAACGGATGTTTGATTTGAGATTGCAGAGGAAAGTCTTGTTTGTGTCCACGATGGCGGGAACGCCGTGGGGCGGGTCCGAAGAACTTTGGTCACAGACGGCTCTCCGTCTTTCAGAGCAGGGAATATCGGTAGCTGCCAGTGTCCATGGTTGGCCGCAGCCTGATAAGCGCCTGCTAGACTTGTCGAAGCACGGAATAGTTGTGAAGCCTCGCCCCAAGCGCACGCTTTTTTCCGACGCGCGACGTAGTTTATCGGCGAAGCCCCAGATTGTCTTGGACGTTGGAAAGGCATTTGGCGATTTCTCGCCCGACCTAGTGGTGATATCCGATGGCAGTCCCCTTCCACCGATCGAACTTGTTGAACTATGCATCGAAAAGCGCTGGCCATTCGCAGCGATCATGCATACGAACTTTGAAGGATTTTGGCCGACTGATGAACTCGGCGCGCGGTATCGAAAAGCTTTTCCGCTGGCGAGGCGCTGCTTCTTCGTATCCAAGGCAAATCAGGTCCTTGAAGAGAAGCTGTTAGGATACGATCTCGACAACGCGGAAGTTGTTTGGAATCCGATTACTATAGACCTTGAGGCACTGATTCCTTGGCCCTCCCCCGCCAACGGGGTGTTACGACTAGCCTGCGTAGGCCGGCTTCAGCCCCTCCAGAAAGGCCAAGATATTCTCCTTGAAGCGTTGGCACTTCGCAGGTGGGCCGATCGACAGTGGCGCTTGACCTTGTACGGTGAGGGACCTCAACGAGATGCGCTGGAGCGCCTGACGAGAAAGCTCAATTTATCCGACCGGGTAGTGTTCGCAGGCCACTGTCCCATCGTTCAAGTTTGGCGTGAAAATCACGCATTGGTTCTGCCTTCCAGATATGAAGGATTGCCATTGACAATCATCGAAGCAATGCTTTGCGGGCGTCCAGTGCTGGCAACCGACGTTGCAGGCAATCCAGAGGTTATCGAGGATGGTGTCACTGGCTTTTTGGCCGAAGCGCCCGTTGTCGCCTGCGTTGATAGGGCATTGGAGCGAGTATGGGCAGCGCGCGATGGGCTTGAGGAGATGGGAAAAGCCGCGGCAGCTAGCGTTCGTAGGTTACTGCCAAAAGACCCCGTCGGAATCTTTGCTGAAAAGTTAAAGTCTCTGATGAACTAGCGGATCGCTGAATTCACGTAGAGAATGAGCTATGGCCAGAGTTGACGTTGTTGTTCCCTGTTATAATTACGGTCATTTCCTGACTGCCTGCGTTGAGAGCGTGCTCGCGCAGGAGGGTGTCGAGGTGAACGTTCTCGTCGTGGACGACGGATCTGTCGATCAGAGTGCCGCAATCGGCCATGGCCTTGCGGCCAGAGATTCCAGGGTGCGGCTGATCGCGCTGCCGAAGAATGTCGGAATGATACCTGCCGTCAATCGTGGGATTAGCGAAGCTAAGGGCGAATATTTCGTTAAACTAGACGCGGATGATCTGCTGCCACCAGGTTCGTTGAAGAGATCAATTGAGCTGCTGGAAAAGTATCCGAATGTCGGCTTCGTGTATGGTCGACCGCGTCATTTCACTGGCAACGTGCCGCCACCGCTACGCCGTGGTCGTCCGCGCTGGACCGTTTGGCCTGGAGATGAATGGTTTGCGCTCCGGTGTAGCGTTGGCGTCAATTGCATTAGTCAGCCCGAAGTTGTGATCCGCAGTTCGGCTTTGCGGGAAGTAGGTGGCTACAATCCCGGACTACCTCATACATCCGATGTGGAAATGTGGTTGCGCCTCTCAGCGATGTCAGACGTTGGGCGCATCAATGGCATTGATCAGGGATATTATCGGGTTCATCCGAACAGCATGCAGCGGACTGTCAATGCTGGTGTAATGACGGACCTGATCGGACGGCGCGACGCCTTTATCAGCACTTTCGCCCTCGCCGGCAACCGATTGCGCGGCGCTGTGGAACTTGAAGCCACCGTTCGCTGCAAGCTGGCCGCCGAAGCTTTGGACGAAGCCTGTCGTATGTACGATCGCGATCAGGTCGATCCTGGACTGGAAGATAGGTTGGTCGATTTTGCGATGACGACCTATCCCGCGGCCGCTTCCTTACCGGAATGGTCCGGCTTGCAAAAACGCCGGAAACGCGGCCGCCAAAGTCGGTGGCTGCCAAGTTCATTGTTGGCTGCAGCAATTCGGCGCGGCCGTTGGGAGATCGCGCGTCTGCGCTGGGTTAGGACTGGTGTCTGATCGTTGTGTGTTTAAAGTTAACCCCCATTCACGAGTGGAGGAGAGGGCCGAAGACGTCGAGGAGATCCTGCCTCTCTGTCTCCAGAGGATAACCTTCTGAAACGAAGGTGGCCGCGGCCGCCATGATGGCATCCGTGGATCGCGGGTCATGGTCGATTCTGCGAAGGGTCGCTTCCACCGCGCGTGCAAAGCCAGCGATATCGCCGTCTTCCACGGCGGTAGCGAAAGGCGGATGGAAATATTCGCGGCCTCCCAAGCCGTGATAGCCGACCACGAGGCAGCCGCAGGCGAGGGCCTCGAGGGGGGGCAATCCAAACCCCTCCCGTGAACTGAAGCTCAGGAATAATTTAGCTGATCGCAGCAGTTCGGCGGTCTCGGCCTCACTGCGGCCCTCTATTGCAACGACATCCCAACCGTCGAGCGCCCCCCGAAGTCTCAGCAGCGCCAGCACGCTCGCCGCGTCGCCGGCCCGCTTTCGCGGCATGTAGGCGATCCGGCGCTGCTTCGGACCCTGGGGCGGATGAAACAAAACGGGATCAATACCGAGGTGAAGGCGCTGAACCGGTGCAGCCGGGAAGATATGTTTGATTACCTCGGCATTGTCCTGAGAAACCACTAGGATCAGCGCGAGGTCAGGATTGTCTGTATATGGTGTCGCATTGGTTGATCTATCCAACAACCATCCCAGGGTGTTGTAGACATTCTGATTGAAAATGACCTGTCGAATGTTCTTTGGCAGGTCACGGATTGTCTGGCCGTAGATTTCCGGCACGACCAGGATATCCTGGGGCCCTACGGTGACTTCGGCTGCGCTGGCAACTCGGGTCGTGTTTTCAAACCAGCCGCAACGAAATCCCGCCCGAGCATGTAGAATGGCCGCGTTCAGCCCGACACCGTTCAAGATATCCACGCAGTGGTAGAGTTTGCGCATTCCGCCGCTCGGTTGCTCGTAATCCGGGCAGATGAACCACGCGGTCGGTGAGTGCGGCGCAGGTTCCCGGCTTACCTTGAGCTTCGGAACCGCGGCTAGATGTCGTCCTGACGGAATACCGATCCGCTGCGCGATGCGACGAGCTATTCCCATAAGCAAACGACCAGATTCTGCAAAAAATCGCCGCGTAAAATGTTGTGTCCATCTATTCGCGGCGCTACGCGTGCCTTCCACGAACCGGTACCATCAAATATTGCGGTTTTGGTAGTGCCTGCGCTCCGACGCAATTTGGCACGAAACGGAAGTCGGAAGGCCACGACAAATCCACCATTCGCTTGAGAAACATCTACTTTGGTTAATTTATTTAATTGTTGTTATTATATATTAAATGGTTTAGTTTCCACTGTTTAATTTTGAAATTCGCTCCGGACGCGGCGCCGCGCCACGAGGCGATCGTCAACTGGTAGAAGAGGTGTGCGTGACCTTCCAGGATAGACTGGTTTCGACCTCCTACAGGGGCCCTGGTTTTGATCACATCCGTCTCATCGCGGCGATCATTGTGCTATTGCACCATTGTCGCGGACTCCAGTATCCGGACATCCGGAACGATCCCCTTCTGCATTACAGCGCGGGATTCATGGATTTTGGCCGTTTCGCTGTGGTCATCTTCTTTGCCATCAGCGGCTTCCTGGTGACGCCAGGTCTGGTGCGCACGGGGAATGCCGTGGACTACGCGGTGCATCGGATGATCAGGATCTTCCCGGGTCTGATCGTCAACGTCGTGCTGACAATACTTGTACTTGGCCCGATCCTGACCACGTTTTCCCTGGCGTCGTATTTCATCGATCCGCACACGTACCTTTATGCGAAAAACATATCGACCCTGACGGTCAGATATTTGCCCGGCGTCGTCGCGGCCGACGGAAATCCCCCGATCATCAACGGCGCGCTTTGGACGCTCCACTTCGAAGTCCTTTGCTACATCGTGTTGGGTTTGTTCGGCGCCTTGGGCCTGTTGAACCGCCGCGCGTTCTTTCTGACGCTTTGGTGCGTATCTTATGCGGTTTACGTCGCGGCCAGCATAAGCCCGGCGTTTGCGAGCGGCGTGTTCGAGCGCATTTTGACGTTCGTGAGCCTGTTTGTCTATTTCGGATCCGGCGTCCTTTTTTACCTGTTTCGGACGCGGATTCCATTCTCTCCTGTCTGGGCGTGCGCCGCATTGGCGCTGGCGCTGGCTGCGTTGCCATTGGGCGGGGGCCCCGTCGTCATGCCGATTTGTCTGCCATATCTCATGATATTTTGCGGACTTTCAGCTCTGCCCGGGAAGATGCCCCTGAAGCATGATCTGTCCTACGGCGTCTATTTGATTCATGCGCTGGTGCTGGCGGCGTTCAGTCTGACGTTCCCCAATATGCATATATGGTGGATCGGTGCTGCGGCCATCTTTCTTGTCACGCTGGTCCTGGCCTACGCATCGTGGATATTTGTCGAGGGTCCCGCGCTGAAGCAGAAAAAGGCGTTGTCGAGCTGGGTTCATCGCCGCATCGATTCCGTCATGCCGCCGGTAAGATCGTGCGATCCGGCGCAGGCTCCGGCCGCCGAGTGAGCAAGCCTGTAGGTCTATATCAGGTAGGGAGTTGCTGGTGAGGAGCCGTATTTACGGGGTTCCATCGCAATCGATGCTGCGCGGCAGCGCCGAAATAGCGCTCGCGACTTCGAACTCGCAGCTCGGTAGGCGCGGGAACACTTTGGTGGTTTGCCTGGTCTTGATTGGGCTGATTATACCAGCAGCCGAAGTGCAGATATTCATCGCTGGCGCGAAACTCACAGTCGGGCGGCTGTGCATCGTGTTGCTGCTGATTCCCGCTGTTTTCGCGCTGCTCGAGCGGAAACGCCGCCTGATGTTGTCGGATTTTTTCGCCTCGGCAACGGCCATCTGGATAGTCGTTGCAGCCGTGTACACGGACGGCTCGGAGTCGTTATCTTCGGCGGCCGCGGAAGCCATCGAATTCTTTGGCGGCTATTTAGTAGCGCGTGGATTCTTTTTTGGTCCGCTGGCCCTGCGCAAATTCCTAAGCGTATTGAAAGTGCTTGCGTTCATATCCATCGTCTTCGCTGTGGCAGAGAACGTCTCGGGACATTTGGTCATCCACGACATTTTCGCGTCAATCCTGCACGTCGATCCAATTAAGTATCAGGACCGGATGGGGATCGTGCGGGCGACCGCGACATTCGATCATGCGATATTGTTCGGCACGTTTTGCGTCGTGGTCGCAGCCATGCTGCTCTACTCTGAGACCAACGTAATGAAGTGCGTCTTGTGGGTTGGGCTCTGTTTTTTCGGCGCCATACTGTCGTTATCTTCGTCCAGCCTGATGGCGTTCGCTATCATGTTGGCCACATACGCATATGGCGGACTGACCAAACAATTTCCCGAGCGGTGGTGGGCGTGCTGGACAGTCTTCGGCGCATTTGTTCTCGTGGGGATGGCTACCACCAATGATCCGCTGGGCTGGATTCTCTCGCACCTGACGTTGGAGCCTGAATCCGGATATTTCCGGTTGCTCGAGTGGAACTCTGCGATTGAACTGATCTCCCTATCTCCCTGGACAGGGTTTGCGTTCCTGGATTTTGGTATGGTGGAATTGCAATCCGTTGATTGCGTCTGGCTGGCGTTGTCCTTGCGCTTCGGTCTTCCGACGATCGTGTTCCTGATCTTGACAAACTTAACGTCTCTGTTGCCGGTCAAGCAGTCTGGTAACCGGGATGGAGATCCCTTCATGGCCCTGATGCGCACCGCTTTTTCTCTGATCCTGGTGTTGTTTATGTTTGTGGGGCTGACGGTTCACTATTGGAACTACATGTGGATTTTTTGGGGAATATGCATCGGTATACGAGCTTCGCTCCGAGAATATTCGATGAGGATCGCTGATCGACCAGTTACTTATTCCCGACCGATAGCGAATGAAATTGCGAACGGCCGATTCCGCTCACCCGCACAAGCTTAACTGGAGAGCATGATGATTGCTGAGAAAATGGATAAAATGGATGTCGTCGCCAGCGTTCGAGAGGGGGATTCGCCCGATGTCGCGTTGCGCGAGGTACGCGAATTTATCGCTGACAAGTGTCGCGGAAAGTACGTCCGGATTTACGAGGCCGGCGGCGGATCACTGTCCGTGTTGCCGTTATCGTCGATGAACAAGCCGACCATTTCTGTTGTCGATATCGACGAAGTCCAGCTTCGCAATAACAGCTACGCGGACAACAAAATTCTCGGCGATATTCAGACCCATGTTTTCCCCCCCGACAGTTTCGATCTCGTGGTCTGCTATAACGTCATTGAGCATTTGCCCGCAGTCGATCAGGCCATCAGACAGTTTCATCACGCCCTAGCGCCGGGAGGCCTTGTTTTTATCGGCGCACCGAATCCCGAATCGTTCTTCGGTCTGGTGACAAAGTATTCGCCGCACTGGTTTCATGTCTGGTTTTATCGCGCCATACTGCGACACAAGAAGGCGGGAAAGCCCGGTCAACTACCATTTCGGACCTTCTACCACCCGATCGTTTCGCCAAAGGCGCTGTTGGATTTTTGTGAGCAGGTCGGCTTCGAACCGATCTACTTCAATTTGTATATTGGAAGCAATTATACGAGCTTAAGACAGACGAGGCCGATCATTGGCTCGATGGTAACGGCGGCACTAGGCCTGATGAATGCATTGACGTTTGGCCGGCTCAAGCTTGCGCATGGCGACTACCATGTGGTGCTTCGGAAATCAGCCTCGAAAGCCACGCGTTAGGATTGCTGTCTGTTGGGGGACGATGGGCACTGGACGCTGAACCGCTTCCCGAGTTGCCTCTGCTAAGTGGCGATGCACTCTTGTTGGCCATGCGTCGGTGCCTGCAGTGATGCTCAATCATCAATCCACCCGGCGCAGCCGTCAGTGAGGATCGAGAATGTCATGTCTCGCTCAACCCTAAGCTTGCTGACTTCGTGACGGAGTCGCTCGTCGGGGGGTAGCCCTTGATCCAGTTTCGGCGCTCCGACCAAACTTTAGCCCAACCGTCAGCCTGCGGCAGATTCGACCTCGGGCCGACCTTAGCGAGCAGGGCACGCAGGCCTACGCCTGCGAGAAGCTCGAAGAGAACGAGACGTTGGCGCCAACCCGAGAAATGGTCGCGGACGAGTGTCGCCTTGCCCCTGAAAAGTAATAGCAGCTTGTCGGCCCGGGTTGCGGACGCCTTGCCGACGTCGTGCACGATACAGGCTTCCGGGCAGATGATCGGACGAAAACCGGCCCGGCGAGCGCGGAATGCGAGGTCGGCATCCTCGCCGTACATGAAGTAACGCTCGTCGAACCCGCTGAGCTCCAGCCATGCATCGCGGGGTACCAGGAGAAGGCAACCAGTAACGATGCCGACCTCTCGAACAGTATCGCGATGCCAGTCGGCCATAGACTCCGGATCGAACCACGGCGAGTTACGAAAGAGCGTGGTTAGGCCAAGAGCGAAGCAGGTCATGCTCCAGACAGTAGGCAGCGCCCAGCAGGAGGACCGCTCAAGCGTACCGTCGCGTTTGACGGTACGCCCACCGTATAGCCCGTGCCCCGGCTGTGAGCGGGCAAATTTTACCAAGCGCTCTATTGCGTGATCGAGCACGACCGTATCGGGGTTTAGCAAGAGCAAAAATTCCGCGTTCGCACGGGTAGCGGCGAGATTCACGCCTCGTGCGAAGCCGAGGTTTTCGGTGGATTCGATCAATTCGACGTCGGCGAAGCGAGAGCGGATCATATCGACTGAGCCGTCGACTGATTTATTGTCGACCACGATCACTTGCTGCTTGAGGGCGCCACGCTGGTCGTACAAAGTTTGAAGGCATTCGCCAAGCAAATGCTCAGTATTGTAGGAGACGATGAGGACTGCGACGTCGGCGAGCGGCGTGGTCAAGTGAGCGATCCGGCGGGCTTCGGGCGGGGTTTGATCGGCCGGGCAGGCACACCTGCACAGATCATGTTCGCTGGTAGGTCGCGCGTCACCACCGATCCGGCGCCGATGATGCACCCGTCCCCGATCGTGACGCCGGCGGTAATAACTGCGTTGGCGCCAATCCATACACCGTTGCCGATCACGACATCACGCTCGTTTTTTGGTTGAAAAGCCGGGGGGGTACCCTCTTCCAAGCCGTAATCCGACGCGGTGACAAATGTTCCCGGTCCGATCATGACGTCATCGCCAAGTGTTAAGCGACCGGTCCCATCACCTGCCCAGAGGCAAACCCGCTCACCGACGTGACACCGGTTTCCCAACGTGATTCGCTCTCCGTTCGCGATCGACACATTGGGCCCGAAGACTTGGTCGGTCCCCATGGTGATCTTCCGCTTCTCCCGAACATGCGAGTAGTTGTAGTAGTGGAGAATGCGCAAAGAATGCAGCCACGTCATCGGGTCTAGCATAGACTTGGCCCCGTTGGCCATCTTGCCGAAAATGCCTGGCATTGGCTTCCCCCCTGTTGCCGGCAGCACAGGCGCAAGAATCGTGCGGCTGGTTTCGTCGCGCTCCCAGCCACGATCACCCCGCAACTCTTTGTGAGCCGCGGCCAATGTCGCTATCTTCGTTACGACGGCAAATACCATGAGATCCAAAACGCTTACTCGCCGTCGACGTAGCAAGTCGATGAGTGACATGCGGGGCGCGCGACCGGGCAGCTGGCCAAACCGTTGATCGAGTTCGCGCTGGCCGGTCAGGGTGCGCGTACGTCGCCTGATAAGTCCTCCGACCGTACGCGGCGGTCGCACGAGGAACTGGTGCGAGCTCGCAGTTACGCGTTCGCTAGTCTCGAACAGGTCGTGCACATACTGGTCGTCGTTGGTTATTTCGGGAAACGCACCAAGGCGCGCGTGGCCGGCGGCAGACAGCACATATATGCCGGAGCCAATGAGATTGTCGGTGAACCAGGGTAGTTCGCACCATACGCGGTAGAAAGATCGAATGATGGCTGGACATCCTTCGAAGTCGATCACGGCCCGTGGTGCTCCAGCCAAGGCACCCGTGCGATTCAATTCGGCCGCCACGGCCCGGATGGCGGCGGCGCTAATCGTGATGTCCGCGTCCAAATAGGCGCGGGGAAACGCCGTCGCCGCGGCGTCGCCAGCATTGAGGGCAGCGTGCTTCGAGGCTTCGGGAATCTCAACGACGCGCACCGGATTACCGTAGCTTCGCGCGATCTCGACAGTGCGATCGGTGCAGCCATTGGCGGCGACGAGAACTTCCAGTTCGCCAGGCTCCGCATCTGACAGTAAAGCGTCGAGGCACCGCGCCAGCACCTTTTCCTCGTTGTGTGCGGGGATGATGACGCTAAACGCAGGGACCAATTTCGGCAGCTTGTTAACAGTGTTATCGGGCATATTTTCGTCGCGAGCGGACGGCCGCTCCTGTATTGAAAATACGTCGCTAGGACTCAAACTAGCCCCCTGTTGTTTGTCATTTTCAAATGATTTCACCACAAATAAATTGCGAGCTTTCCGGGCAACCCCCAAGGCTACGCGTGGTTAACAGCGCGGCTTGAGGCCGTGTCCGGCATCCGCCGACAACACATATTGACCGCAGGCACTGACCGCCAAATTTCATTTTGGCGCTAACGTTGGCTCCTTTTATTAACAACCTTGCGTTTCATATTCAGCCCTCACAAGCGAATCGCCCATGAATTGCTCCGAAATTTATTGAGGAAATTCAATGTGCCTATCAATCGCCGAAATTGCGCCAAAGCAGCTTCAGTTTAGATATTTAATTTGGCATTGTCAAAATATCGAAGGCGACGCATTATCTATACTGGCTAATCCGTTTGCCCGCTTTGGTGTGATCTAAAAAGGGATGGGTGTGGCTGCGCCGACGGTTTAGCTAGGTTGGTTTTGACTGTGCCGTCGGATCTGCCTTTCTCAGCAGGCGCGCCAAAGCCGTGCTTCTTATCGACGCTGGGTAGGGCCGAATTTTGCCTGACCGAATCTCGGCGACTGTCATTTCTCGACGGTGCCGTTTCGAATTCATGTCCTTGTGGGGTACGTTACGCTTTCAACCATGAAACTCACGGACATCTCTCGACGGCCAGGAATGCGAGTGTTGGGTGACGTATCTGCTTATGCTGTGGCTTACTTCGACCGGGATAGAGAGTTAAGCATCGCCCATCCGTCACTGCTAAAACACAATCTAGTCGATAGGTGAATTGGGGGTAAATGGCTTTAGTAAGCTCATCGGGTTGATGACGGCTTGCGCAGCGAGATCAGGAAACTATGACGACATTTTCGCCTCTTAGTGCCGGCGAACCCGCCCCTTGGTTCTCGGCGGCGACCGGAAGCAACAGTTCCGATGCGGCCACGTTCGATGAGTTGGCTGGCCGCTACATTGTCCTGTTTTTCTTTGGCAGCGCCGCTCGGCCCGACATTGCTGAAATGCTGGGCTCACTTGGCCATCGCAATGATCTGTTCGACGATAAGCGCGCCCTGTTGGTTGGTATCAGCAACGATCCCGGCGACTTCAACCAGGGCCGGCTGCACCAGCATGGCGCGGCTCAGATTTTTCTCCTGGATCGAGGCGGAATTGCCACGCGGCAATATGTTTCGGCAGACTCAGTCGCGGGGCCGATCCATGCGGCAATCAGGCCGATCGCCTTTCTGTTGAGTCCTACTCTGCAGATCATCGAGATAATACCCATGACTGAGCCGGCAGCATTTGTCGGACGTATCACGTCACGGCTGAGCGATCTCTTGGGCAGTTCGGCCGGTGCCCAGAACGCACCGGTGTTGGTGGTGCCCCAGGTATTCGATCGCGCCTTCTGCAGTCAGCTGATCGATCTCTATGAAGCCGAGGGTGGGCGGGAAATTGGCTCGATAGAGAACAAGGGTAAAGTTGTCGAGCAATTCGATCCCAAGTTCAGGAAACGCCTCGATTGGCATATCTCGGACGAACCGGCACTTCGGCGGACGAGGGAACTGCTGGAGCGGCGGCTGCTGCCGATGGTCTATCGCGCTTTTCAATTCCGAACGACGCGCATCGAGCGATATCTCGTAGGCTGTTATGATGCGGAGACGGGTGGATATTTCCGGCCGCACCGCGACAACACGGCGCCTATCGTGGCTCACCGCCGCTTTGCCGTAACGATAAATCTGAACGAGGGTTATGAGGGCGGTTATCTTTCCTTCCCCGAATTCGGCCATCAGACCTATCGTACCTCGCCGGGCGACGCGATCGTATTTTCCTGCTCGCTTTTGCATGAAGCGACGCCGGTGACGCTTAATCGCCGTTATGCGTTTCTGTCCTTTTTCTATGACGAGCAGTCTCAACAGATGCGTGACGAGTTCAGGAAGAAGTGGATTGAGTCCCAGAAGTCCGTCGCCAGTTAGCGGCCGCTACCGTACCGTTTTCTTGGAAAGGTCGCGACGTCGACAGAGGCGGCGAGGGGCCGCCAATCGTGCTGGCATGCAAGCCGCACGCTCACCCGCGCACCTGGTCGTCGGTAAGATACCAGGTAAACGTCCGCGGCCGCGGAGCAATTCCAGGTGTGAAGTAGCCGTTTCGGTAGTCGTATGGCCGATAGTGCCAACTGCAGAGAAGCGCATCAACTGCGGTTGATGCAAAAGCCAACATCAGTGCGGGCCGATGTTGCTCTATGGTTGTCTGCGCGCCCTTCAGAATATCGAACTCGGCGCCCTGTGCATGCAATTTGACGAGGCGGGGCACCAAGCCGAATGAATCCAGGGTCCTGCACTCAACGGGATGTTCCTTAACCGACAGCTTGGCCTCATTGAACAGCAGCATGCGGCCGGGATCGCGAAGCCATTCGGTGGCCTCCTTGTAATCGGTGGCTGACATGCCGTCGCAGTCCCATTGGCCGTATTTCGGGACAAAGAAGGTTAATACGCCCGACCCGGCGCCCAGGGCGCATCCATATGCCGTGACCATCGGATCGCGGCGATACCGCGATTCAAGCTGGGTAGCGCATCGGGGCTCGGGTTCGAAGGCAACAATCCGCGACGCCGGGGCAAGCCGCTTAAATGCCTCGATGCTCTGACCCCGGTTGGCTCCGATATCCACGATAAGGCTGTTGCCGATCGAAAGATGCGGAACGCCCTGAAATTCGGGTTTCGCGAAGTATGGGGCGGCAAGGTCCTTTGCAGCGAACCTTACCGCCGCCAGACCAGGAATACTGGCATAAAGGAAGCGGGCTAACGCCTTTGCGTTCATCATAGAGGTCCAATGGCAATATTTAATTGATATTAACGTCGGGGGCCCCCAAACAAAAGGGGAGATAGTGATTTTCCAATACGTTTCGGCATTGTAGCTAACGGTAATATAGGCGAATATTAGCAAGAGTAAGCGGCGGCCGATGACCTTTGATCGGCGGGACGGATTTAAGGGCCTCTGTCGCGTCATTTTGGAGATGACGTTATTTAATTGTCGCTTGCCAGGGGGCAGCGGAAAACGATTATCGAGCGAAGCATTTCATTCCGAGCACCGGGAGGCGGTGGTGGTGAGTACGAAGAGTATAGCGGAAGTCGCGGTTCGGTTCCTGATGCATCGCGCGCCGGCAAGCTTCCTTGCGACTCTTGAGGGTGTGCTCGCAGGGTTAAGGGGAGAAACGGGCCAGCCGACCTGGCACCGGAGGCCATTATGAGACGCCCGAGTTACTTATTGCGCTTGCATCAGTTGGTGTTTTGCCTGTGTAGCCCATTTCTCCCGATTTCTGGAGTTGCAAGTGCGCCGGTCTCCGCCGACCCAGTCGCGAATGACAAGGGCGCGGCTCCCCCAGTTGCTGGTTCGTCTGAAAAGAAAAGTTGGCCGGATGCTACAAATACCGGTGTGCCGGCGGGTGTGACGTTGCGGCCTTCGGGCAAGCTCGTTGTGAGCAAGGCAGGCGCAGTGATCTCTGGTCTTGATATCCATGGCCCCGTCTACATCAATGCGCCGAACGTGGTCCTTGAGAAATGTAAGGTCACCTCCAGTTCGTATAATGTGGTGCAGATCGTCACCGGAATGACGGGAGTTGTGGTCCAGGATTGCGAGATCAATGGTGTCGGCACCGGTAACGCCGGCTCCAACGGCATTATAGGGAGCGGGACGTTTCGACGAAACAACATCTACAATGTTGAAAACGGCATCTCACTTGGCGGCAACGATGCTGTTATCGAGGGCAACTATATTCATGACCTGAACGCTTCCGGCTCTCCGCACTACGACGGCATTCAGATCGACGGCGGCGTCTCCAACGCCACGATAACGCACAACACGGTCATCAATTCCTGGGGCCAAGTGTCGGCAGTCATGATCGACAACTTCTTTGGGCCGATCTCCAATATTAAGGTCGATGATAATCTGCTCACGGGCGGCGGCTTCACGGTATACAATTCGGCGCAATTCGACGGCGGTCCGGTGACGGGCGTTTCCTTCACAAATAACCACTTGGGCAAAGGCGGTTATGGATATAGAGCATTTACGAAGACCAATACTGTGTGGCGGGGAAACGTCGATCATATCACAGGCCGAGACCTGGGATCGGAATAGGGCCGTGCGGAGAGCGTTCACAAAGGGCTTTGCTCGATCAGCAGGCACCTGCGTGCATCGATAGCGGAAATATCGTTGGGCATGCTTGGTCCAGAACATTAATACAGTGCGCCACTCCGTCATGCGCTGGTATCAGCTCTGCGCCGGAACCAAAACGAGCCCGGTTCTCGCCATGGTTCTTTCATCAGAATTGGACAGGCATCGTGCAACTTTTCTAGATGATTATGAGCAAGCCAATTGAGAGCGCTTATCACTTCAAAGCATGAATTGAAGCTCAGGAAAGCCTCCAGGAGATATTGCTCGTTCCACATCCAACGGTCACGCAGCAACCATTCGGAGGGATAGTCGCAGGGCGTGAAGATATCATGGACATGAACGATCACATTGGGCCGTAGCAAGCCAAGCAGATGCAGGTATTCATACAAGACGTCGCCTTGCGGTCGAATAATATGAGATGAGTCGATAAACAGAATGTCATTTTCTGCCAGATCTTCAAATAAGCTGGTCGGGCAACATTCAACCTTTTTGCGCACGACATTCACCCCAATGGATTCAAGCCACGGCTGTTCGAAGGGCTCGATGCAGATATGTTCGCACCTATGGTCCGGGTCCTCTTTCCTGTTTTTTTCGATAGCAAGCCGAGCCATTAGAGTCGAATTTCCACTACCGACCTCAACGATACGGCGCGGCTTGAAGTGGCGTATCATGTTGTAAAGAAATTCGGCATCCCCTGGCTCAAATGAGCCGTTATGGTACGCAAACTTGGTTTGACCTGTCTGTTCAATGGGAATGGCAAGTAGTTCATCGCGGTATCTAAATTGATTTATCAGGTTGAACTGACCCTGTTCGTTCAAATTTAGCCCGGTGATTTGTCGCGGCAAGCGAAGATCGCGTTTTAGATCCCCAGGAAAAACGATCGGTTCATAGTAGTGATGCCGGACGACGGCGACCTGGAACTTGTCGAGAATAGATCGGGATAGGGGAGCGCGCTGACGAAGGCGAGCCAAACCCGACGCAAGCGGCGCCAGGATCAACACGGCGGGAGCCAAAATAATATCGATGAATCTGAATAATGTTTCGCGCAAATGCTTCATTGATCAATATTTCCTGCGACTGGTGTGATCCGTGGGGCAGTGCAGCCTAAGAGAGTTTAGTAACTATGCGGCCCGGATCGCGAACTGACAAATACCTGCTTGGCCCCAGTGTGGTCGTCAACTTGCGTGCACAGACCTCCTCCGCTGTGGATGACTACAAAATTTCTGTTTGGTTCGGTTTTTAATGCTGAGGTCGAGAATAATAAGCTGATTGGCAGCGGCTACACGTTATATTCCGATAGGCAGTTTCAGGGATGCGGCGATTAGGTTGCTTCGTCAATAACCGGATTGGCAAGGGGCTAGCGGTCTCCGTCCTTTGAAGAAGGACACCGGGCTGGCGCGGCAATGTCAATAATGATGTCACGGGCATGCCACTCTGCCGAAATTGCCGTTCGGCCACTGAAGGGCTCGCGCCCGTCCGACGCTGCTTCTGTCGGGTCAGGGTGCATAATCAAATAATTAAATAGGTTGTAACATGCCGGGTTACCCGCTGCAGCGAGCGCGCTCGCGGTTGGCTAACGCCCTGCTCGAACTGCATATATCGTCATTTGATGCAGCATTTGAATTTTCAACGACGCTAGATTTCATCGATAAAATAGGAAACATATCAAAAAGTAATATTTAAGGCCGCTGTATTATCCTCTCGGCGATCGCGGAATGCCTGTGACAGCCGGCGAATCAGCTGGACGATCACGGAAATGCAGATTTAATTCCTATTTTTTGCCGGTTTTAGGAAATTGCGATGTCAAAATGCGACGGGCAAGAAATCTGTAAGTCGGCCCGAGTGAATTTTACCGAGTGTGCCCTGATGGCGACAGTCATCCGATTTAATGAGGCTGCGCTGCGCAATATCGAAAAATCGATGGGATATCTGACGTTTAACCGATCGTTGGCGTGGGATTTTTCCTTTCAATCACCGAATTTGGCGTGGAGCGTAAGAAAATGACCTCAGCCAAGCCCCGGTGTCGTCTCAAAAAAGCCGTCCGCCGTCGACCATTTCGAAACTGTAATGCAAGGGCAGGTTGGTGCTGCTGACCCGTCGCTCGGGGACAATCGAAATTTGAGCGCGGGTCAAATCGCCAGTCACTGCAGAACCCATAAGGAGCCCTATTTTGGCGACGACTTCAACCGGTGGATGGCCGGATGCAACGAACACGGGCTTACCCCCGGGCGTGACGCTTACGTCGTCGGGCGACCTCGTGATTACCAAGGCCGGCACGGTAATCTCCGGTCTCAATATTACGGGGACCGTTACTATCCAAGCTGCTAATGTAACGTTGGAGAACTGCAAGATCACGTCCTCTAGCTATTTTGTTGTCAATGTCGCTGCCGGAGTGACGGGGGCGGTCGTCCAGAATTGCGAAATCAACGGTCTCGGCGGCACATCCGGCAACGTCGGAATCAATGGCCAAGGTACGTTTGTCGGCAACAACATCTATAATGTAGAAAACGGCATCAACC